>JABMDH010000099.1 GCA_015904075.1 Nitrospira sp. | reverse complement strand
GCACGGCGAGACCTACCATGTGAAGGTGTCCGGCTCAGGCCGCAAGACTGATGGACGCAAACCCTACTACATCCGCGTCAACGATAAGCTCGAAGAGGTCTCCCTGGAACCGATCCAGGAAATTCTCGCCGGCGTCCCGGAGTCTCCGGACACGGGCAAGAGCGCCAAGCCGAAGCGACCGAGACCGTCGAAGCCGGGCGACGTGGCGCCGCCCATGCCGGGCCGGGTCGTCAAGATCCTCGTTGCAGTGGGGGATCGTGTGAAGGCCGGCGATCCTCTCCTGATCGTCGAAGCGATGAAGATGGAAAGCCGCGTGCCGACACCGATCAACGGAACTGTGGCAGCCATCCTGGCCTCCGAAGGCGATCATGTGAAGACGGATGAAACGGTCATCCAGCTGGAGTAACTCTCACACCCCACATCGGTCTGTCTGCGCATATAGACCGCCTTATCTGGTCCTGGTTGCCCTCTGTCTACTGCCACTTCTATTCGATGCCTGCGCACCATCCTCCACAATTCCACCGCAGTTCGAAGCGTTCGAACGGATTCCGATTCACACCGTGACCGTCCATGAGCAGCGGATCGCCTATTTAGATGTGGGAACCGGCCCACCGGTCATCCTGATCCATGGCTTCGGGGGATCGATGTGGCAATGGGAACATCAGCAGCATGCACTGGCAGAACACTTCCGCGTACTCACACTGGACTTGCCCGGCTCCGGGCTCTCCGACAAACCGGATATCGAGTACCGGCCAGACCAATTGCTGGACTTTCTCGTGGGATTCATGGATAGGCTGGAGATCTCCCAGGCCACGTTGGTCGGCAATTCCATGGGCGCCGGCCTCGCTCTCGCGATGGCATTGGAACATCCCACTCGCGTTACACAGCTCGCCCTGATTGGAGGACTCCCTCAGCACATCATGCAGAAACTCACCAGTCCATCGATCCGGCGTGCCTTAGAAACCCATGCGCCGGCGTGGCTTATCTCGCTCGGCAATCGGCTGTTCGGAGGCCTGATGACAGAGTCCGTCCTGCATGAAATGATTCATGACCCCGCACTACTGACTCCAACCGTGGTTGAGCGGGCGAACCGCAACCGCCGACGACCCGGACTCATCGGTCCCCTCCTGGCCGCACAACATGCGCTCCCGCTATGGGAGTCCGGATTCGCCATGCGTATCGGCGCCGTCACGCATCCGACGTTGGTCATCTGGGGAGAAGAAGACCGGGTCTTTCCGATTGCCGTTGGCGAAGAGCTCCACCGCATCATCAGTGGATCCCGGTTCGTACGCATCCCCCATGCCGGCCATCTACCCCAATGGGAACGGCCGGATCTAGTCAACCGTTTGCTGATCGCGTATATTCAGCGCCAGTAGATGACGGCTGCTCGACTACACCATCACACTATCTCAACAAAGGAGACCATATGCAGACAGCTTATCGTGGATTGATCGTCACGGCGCTTGGCCTCTCGCTCGGATTCGCCGGATGCGCAAGCACGGGCGACTCCGCCGGGATCGGTTTCATGTACAAGAACCTCACGGTCGCCGACGGCAGCGCTGTCGCCGGCGAAGGGAATAACGTGCTCTTCAAAGGCAACCCGC
>JABMDH010000098.1 GCA_015904075.1 Nitrospira sp. | reverse complement strand
GTGCCGGCGCGCCTGCAGCCGGGGATTTGTTCGCCGTGGTGTCGGGCTTGCAGTATCAGGGCGATACAGGCGTGCACTCAATAGAAATCGGTACGGGACAAACGGTGCCGACGAATGCCCGAGCCGATCGTGCGCTGACCTCCGGCGCGGTTGATCTCTTTGCGATGGCGAAACAGCTCGTCGGGTCACTGCGTGGCAATGATCGTGAGGGGATTACACAGGCGCTGGGCGGGCTGAATCGCGGGTTGTCGCAAATCGTGACGATCCAGGGCGAAGTCGGGGCGGTTTCGAATCGCATGACCACCAGCGCGGAGAAATTAGAAGAAGCGAAGGGATTTGCGCTCCAAACGCTTTCGCGAACGGAGGATGTCGATTTAGCCAAAGCGATCTCCGATCTGACCCTCCAGCAATATGCGATTGAAGCAGCGAGCCGGACGTTGACCAAAGTGTTCGAGAGCTCGCTCTTGAACTATCTCCGGTAAGCGGTGAGCGCGGATCAAGTCCACGAATGATTAGCCGATAGGAGTTCGGAGGACATATGCGTCGCCTGGAAACACCGCTATGCTGGTTCTGACACGCCGCTGTGGAGAAGCTGTGACGATCGGTCCCGATATTCGGGTCGTCGTGTTGGGGATCAAAGGCGGGCAGATTCGCCTGGGGATTGAAGCGCCGAAGACCATCGATGTGCATCGTGATGAAGTTCAGACCAGAATTCTCAACGAAAATCAGTTGGCGGCGCAAACTCGTGCCATCCCGATCGAGGCGTTCCGGCATCTCGTTCAGCACACGCGCCGCCGGGTGCAATAGGAGTAGGGTGGAATGACGATCCAGTGCAGGTCCAGCCGTTTCGGCATGCTCGACATCGACGACGACAGCGTACTCACCTTTCCATCGGGGTTGCTCGGCTTTCCCGAAAGCCGCCGGTACGTGATGCTCGACCACGATACGGAGGCGCCGTTCAAATGGCTGCAATCGCTCGACGACCCGGCCGTGGCGTTCGTCATCATCGATCCGGACCTGTTGCTGACCGACTATCACATCGGCGTGTCCGGCGATGTGCTGGTTGAAGTGCAGGGGAGTGAGGAGGACGAGTTGACGACGGCGGTGATTCTGACCATTCCGTCGGAGGATCCGGGCCGGATGACCGCCAACCTGCGTGGGCCGCTGCTGATGAATCAGCGCACCAAACTTTGCAAGCAGCTCGTGCTTCCGGACGAATTTCCAACGCGCCATCCGCTCTTTCCAACCACCGCATCAGATTCGATGCAATGCCTCGCGCAGGCTCATCCATAGCATCAGCGCGCCACGACATTCCACTACGATCCCGAGTGCGCTGAATCAAGCCACATTTCTCACGGGCGATCCTCTAGCCGGCGAACGAAACGATTTTTCAGGGATGGCTCAGTACGAACTATACCTATGACGGGGGTATCGTATAGGTCTGGTAGGAGGGGCTTGGTATCAACGACGATGCGCGAGGCGCATTGTCATGCTGCCGACTTTGTGACGGCGTTGTAGCCATGCCGGTAGCGGCCGAGTATGCGGACGAGCCGGAGTACTTCCATTTCCAACTGCGCATAGACCGGCGGGGCGTCGTGCA
>JABMDH010000097.1:13573-26877 GCA_015904075.1 Nitrospira sp. | reverse complement strand
GTGGGCTGAGGATCGTTGGCATCCGCTGTATTACGCAATTCGCGTTGAGCAAGTGGCGCTTCCGTTGTATCCGCAATGGGGTACCGAGCCCAATGGGTTCTACATTCCGCCACGGCACAGCCCACGCGGATATGCCAGGCAGATGTTCGGTCCTGGCGTGGACAATGCCATCGAAAAGTATCTGGTGCCGAGCCGTGAATTGCTGGCGGTGTTGCAGCTTTGGAGAGCGAGCCAACAGATCGTGTTCCGTTACGACGTCATCCCTGGTCCCAAGGTGTTCGAGACGCAGATCCACGGGAAACGGTTTGAGATGTACAATGATACCGTCCTCGGATTTAATAAATCCGGCAAAGAAGTGGCGCGTATCCAGGTAGAAGAACCGATCTACATCAGGCCGGCAGAGCGCGTGACGTGGCTCTAAGCAAATAGTACCAGCGCAGAGGGGTTGAGAATAAACCGAAGTTCTTAGTCGATACTCTGCAACTGGTCATCGAGGATCGAATATGGAAGGGTGGGGTTCCCCAAAGGGACCTCGCCCTTTCTCTTTCTACCAGTCTTTCGACTCAGGTCTCCTGCTGCTTCTGCACACTTGACGGTCAGAGGGAGGTCCAGTAGATTTCAAGGAGCACGACACACTTATCTTCTTCGAATGGAGCGACCTCAGCGTGGATTCCCCTCAGAAGCCAGCGACTCCTTTCGCCGCGCAAGCTGTTCCATTTGCTGAGTTCCTGGCCTCAGGAAAATTACCGGATGGGTATCTGACGAGCGAATATGTGGCTCAGCAATTTGTTGAGCGCCTCGTGCACTATATTTTAAGTGTGCCGTCCGGGAGCTATTCTATGGCTGAGCTCAGCAAGTTGTTAGAACAACTCGATCCGCGGGCGCAGGTGTTTTTTTTCCAGCGCTTGAAGGAAACCAGTCCCGAATGTCTGAAAGACTTTGCCCCTCTCTACTACGGGTTCATGAACGAGTTCGACTCGCTCCTGTTTACGTAGCGACTTAAAATACTCCTTGTTGTCTTATCAATCTCATGTATAATTGAGAAGCGTACTTACAAACGACACAAGGAGTATCATGAATCCATCATTGCAGCGCGCAGTCACCAGTTTCTATAACCTGATTTACGAAGCTCAAACATTTGCGACTGCAATGGCGCGTATCGATACAGCGGAGCAGGAGCATTATGCCGGGCGAATCGAGGGATTGAATTGGGTGCTTGACCGATGCCAGGAACTTGAAGACATGGACGCCAATCTCACCCCATCTTCACTCCAGCGGATCCTGGGCGAAGTGAAATCTGATTTGGAACATGAACTTTCAGTTCAACGCAGAGAAAAAGGACGCCGGGCCGATGGGCGGGAAGAGGCCTTGAATTTCGTTGCAGACTATCTCTCCAGCCTCATTACGGCCACAGAGATCGAATCAGCAAAAACACCAGCCTAACCGGACGTCTATACATAAGAACCACTACCACGAAGCTACCCATACTGTACCACTCTATAGACCACCCATACCAATCCGCATATCCTCAACACCTCGCAGGCCGATGGCCCCTTGGTTGACCAGCAAACAACGCGGGGCAATGGACCGACTTGGACTGCTCCTCTTGGTGCTGCTCCTCGTCCTCGCCGGCTTTATTGCCGACCATATCATCGGTGAGCACCTGATGAGGCGGCTTGAACGGCGGCTTGAACAGATTCCCCTCGTACAAAGCATCTATCTCACCTTAAAAGGGATGACCGACATCTTGAATTTTCGATCCCGCTTTGGCACCAGCACGGTGGTTGCCTTCCCCTTTCCCCGGGACGGACTGTGGGCGATGGGATTCGTGATGGGATCTGCCCCGACCGCGCTTCAGGTTGCACCGTCCGATAATCTGTTCATGGTGTTTGTACCGACGGCAATCCATCCCTTCACGGGATTCCTGGCGTTCGTTCCAGAACGAGCGCTTCAGCCGCTCAACCTTCTTCCAGAAGATGCGATGAAGATGGAATTCTCCGCCGGGTTCTACAAACCGCGAGCAGGTTGGCTCAGTGCACCTAAATCAAACCCGTAATGCCATGACCCTTCCCGCACACATCGTTGTCAGGCAGGCAGGGTTTGGAGATGTCGAGACCTTGATCGAATTCAGCGCGGCCATGGCACAGGAAACAGAAGGGCGGTGCCTCGATCGAGACAGGCTACGCAATGGGACCCGTGCGGTATTAAATACGCCTGAGCGTGGTTTTTTCCTCGTCGCCGAGGTTCATGACCAAGACCGCCCTCGACTCGCAGGCCAGCTGATGGTGACGTTTGAATGGAGCGATTGGCGCAACGGAGTCTTCTGGTGGGTACAGAGTGTCTATGTAGACCAAACCTATCGGCGGCAAGGAGTCTACCGGGCTATGCATGCCGAGATTGTCGCAAAGGCCGCCACTGACCCTCAAGTCTGCGGCATCAGGCTGTACGCGGAACAGAATAATCATGAGGCCCAGACCGTCTATCAACGTGTCGGATTGATTCCTGCCGGGTATGTGGTCTACGAGCAGGATTTTGTGTTATCAAAAAGAATTGATCAGGCTCATAAAGCAGATCGCTAGGAGGACTCATGCGTTTCAGAACATCCGTGCTCCTTCTTGTCGGAGTATGCCTTCTCATCAACGGTTGTGTCCTCAGCCGTGGGCGGGTTGGAAACCCCATACAAGAGGAACACCTCAGCCAAATCGAAAAAGGAATCAGCAAAAAAGAATTAGTGGTGAGCCTCTTTGGCGCCCCCGATCGAATTATCGTCGGCAACGACAAAGAGATTTTCCAATACTACTACTACGATGGGAAATCCCCCGGGCTTATCCTGCTTGTGTTCAACATCCTGAGCGTAAATTTGAGAAGTGATAACCTCTATGTGTTCTTTGACCGGGAAGGCATCGTACAGGATGTGATCTACGGAAAACGAACACCCGAAGTCGATTTTACACTGCGACCCTGGGGGAAATAGCGCAATCATGCCTGCACGGTACGCCCGCCTTCTCCTGGTCGTTATGCTCTGTGTGAGCTTGTGGGGCTGCGCGGTTCGAAGGGTCGACTTCAACGCACCGATCATGCCGGAGGACCTGTCCTTTATCAGGGCCGGCGAAACCACCTTGCATCACGTCGTTGACCGTATCGGTGCTCCGGAAGAGATCACGGCTGTGTCCGATCAGTTCGTTGCGGAATTCAAATGGAGTACCACACGCTCTTCGTCTCTCAATTTAGGGTACTTATTTCGAATCGTATCCCCCGTGGCGCCCACGATGACCCTCTCGGGGACAGGAATTAATATTCAGCGCCTGCTCATCATCTGCGATGACCGACTCATCGTACGTTCCTACGCCTTTGGCTTGACGGACGAGCATGCCTTGTTTGAGTTCTGGCCGTTCTGACCGCCAGGGTTCCGCACGAATCACTCGCCTTCCCCTCGTCTTACAATCCCGCTATAATGCCGGCCCATGGGACCGGACTCATCTGATCACACGTCACTCGTTCGTCCCGACACTACATCCTCCTCCTATATTCTGGCCCATAAGGACCAGGAGTTTCTAGAACGGGACGAACTTCGCCCGATTCGAATCGGGCTTTCTCGGCGAAGTGAAATCTGATTTGGAACATGAACTGTCAGTTCAGCGCCGCGAAAAAGGACGCAGAGCCGATGGGCGAGAAGAGGCCTTGAATTTCGTTGCGGACTACCTCTCCAGCCTGATTACGGCCACAGAGATCGAATCAGCAAAAACACCAGCCTAACCGGACATCTATCACTGAAGAACGGTACCCCACAGTCAACCGGACTTGACCACGATATAGTCCATCCAGACAATTCCGCATGTCCTCACCACCTCGTAGGCCAATGGCCCCTTGGTTGACCACCACTCAACGCAAGGCAACGGCCCGCCCTCGACAAGCCTCACCTGATTCACAAGATCAGTTTCGTTCCCTCAATGCGTCCCTTCTCTATTGCCCTCGTTGTCGAGTCGCCACGCCGACGAGAGAACGTTTATTACTCGTCCTTCCCTCCGGCAATCTGTACGAATATTTATGCATGCAGTGCGGGGCTTCCACTGGCTCCAAGACTGATAGTCCACAGGGAACAGGGCAGATCGTTAAGCCATAGTCCTACGCTGACGTTGGCACGCCTACCAACCAGACAAGTCGATGACAGCCGTATAGAAGCAATGCTGTGAGACGGTACAAGCAGGAGTAGGGAAGTTATGAAGGGATCTGATCGAGTGGAATGCCTTCTTCGATCAACATGACAGGAATGTGTTCCCGGATCGGATAGAGGATTTTCAAGTCATCTCGAACAAGGCCGTCTTCCAACTGTTCCACGACAGGCTTTTTACCTTTGTTCATCAAGCCCCCGCGTGTGACCGCTTCGTTGAGTTTCTTGATCAACACGGGATCAGCCATCTTGACGGGCAGTTTCGTTTCCGGACAGCAAAGAATGGCAAGAAGATCCTGACTGATGCTCACAAGGGCAGCCCTCCATCATCACGTGAGTGCCGAATGCGGCAACTCGTTCCGTCGAGGGGCGTAGGATAACGGAAAGAATAATCAAGCGCAAGCCGAACTCACTTCTGTCTCCCCAACCTGCAAACGTTCTGATACACTGGGGTTATCAATCCAACCCATCGCAATCCGCTCATATGATCAAAGCGGTATCGAGATGTTTTTTGGCCGGTCTTGCTGTATTAGTCCCTACCTGGGCCACGTTCTTGATCCTGTCGACGCTCTTCGGGACTTTGGATAATGTCGTTGGGAGCTATATGACCGATCCTCTACCGGGACTCGGACTACTCTTGTTGATGCTCCTCCTCGTGATCGTGGGGTTTATCGCCGACCATATCATCGGTGAGCATCTGATGAGGCGGCTGGAACAGCGGCTGGAACAGATTCCCCTGGTACAGAGCATCTATCTCACATTGAAAGGGATGACCGACATCCTGAATTTTCGCTCTCGTTTTGGCAGCAGCACGGTCGTGGCGTTTCCCTTTCCCAGGGACGGATTGTGGGCGATGGGGTTTGTGATGGGATCTGCCCCGACCGCGATTCAGGTTGCGCCGTCTGATCAGCTGTTCATGGTATTTGTGCCGACGGCAATCCATCCCTTCACAGGATTTTTGGCGTTCGTTCCAGAACGAGCGCTTCGACCTCTCAACCTGCTGCCGGAAGATGCAATGAAGATGGAGTTCTCCGCCGGGTTCTACAAGCCACGGACAGGTTGGCTCAGTGCACCTCAATCACATTCATAATCCTTTGGCCATGTCCGCACCCGTCATTGTCAGGCAGGCAGAGTATGCAGATGTAGACGCATTGGTCGAATTCAGCGCGGCGATGGCCCAAGAAACAGAAGGACGACGCCTTGATCGAGACAGGCTTCGCCATGGCACTCGTGCGGTTTTGGATACGTCTGACCGGGGATTTTTTATCGTCGCCGAAATCCGTGAGCGAGACCGTTCTCGACTGGCAGGTCAACTGATGGTAACGTTTGAATGGAGCGATTGGCGAAACGGAACGTTTTGGTGGATGCAGAGTGTCTATGTTGACCCTGCCTGGCGACGACAAGGTATCTATCGATCAATGCATCACCATATAGTCGAGAAGGCCAAGGCCGATCCATCCGTGTGCGGCATCAGACTGTACGTAGAACAAAGCAATCAGGCCGCCCAGCACGTCTACCAGCGTGTTGGACTATGTAGATCGGCCTATCTGGTTTATGAACAAGACTTTATTCTCAGTCCGTCTAAACACTCACCATGAACGCACCAGAGGTGACCACATGAAGCCCGTCAACATAGGCCTGCTGATCCTGACCCTTGTGTTTCCTGCCGGATGCGCCTTTGTCCGAGGAAACTATGGCGAAGAGGTGGGCCAAGGCGACATCGCAACCATTCAGAAAGGTATCAGCACAAGAACAGATGTTGCCGCGGTCCTGGGCGCTCCGGACCGCATCATCGAAGCAAATGGTCGGGAAATCTTTCATTACTTTCACTTTGATGTGAAGTCGGGGGCAGTGCTCATCTTCTCACGTACTAACATCAAAAGTGACGACACCTTTATTATCTTCAATGGAGCAGGAGTCGTAGAAGAGGTTGTGTCAGGAAAACGAAAAGGTCCCATCGAGTTTCAGTTCTGGCCGTTCGACTGGCCCTTCCACTAATTCTGTGTATTGGTTCATGATGCTTCGAAATCGGTTGATGAGTCTGCTCCTCGCGCTCGTGCTCACGTCATTAGCCGGATGCTCCGATGGTCCCGTGACCGTGCGGCGGCTGACGCTTAATCAGACAATTACTGCCGCCGCCGTGACCTTTATCGTGCCCGGCAAGACGGATATGCCGACGGTGGTGGAGAGACTCGGCGCGCCAAACCAGATCTTCCCTTCGAAAAATGGAATTGTCACCCGGTACTATTTTACGGATGGCAAGTTTTTCAAGGCAAATTACGGATGGGGCTTGCGTTTTGTGATACCGTTCTTTACGCCTGACCTCGATATGGGGGGTGGCGGGTTAGGCACGGATGTCTTCCAAGTCACCTATGACGATCGCTGGCTTGTTCGCGAGCATGCATTTGCGTTTCATTCACGCTCGTCCGAGTTCGTCGCCTGGCCATTCGGGGACTGACCAGTTGCCCATGGCATCAATGCGCTCACGTCGGTGAATTGCCACTGTTCTCCTCCGGCGGCTATGGCTATAATGGTAGACCATGAAGCCACAAACTTCCGGTCACACGTCACCGCAGCGAAACGACACCAGGCACTCCTCCGACATCCACGCCTTCGAAGATATACAATTTCTTGAGCGGGAGGAGCTACGGTCTGTCCGAATCGGGCTCGAACTATTGAAGCCGGAACTGATCCAACGCGAAGAGAATATTCACTCGACCATTGTCGTCTTCGGCAGTGCAAGGATCCAGGAGCCGGAGGTTATGGAGCAGGCGTTGCGAGAGGCCGAGGTGGAGGAGGCGCGAACACCGGACAATCCTGAGGTCCGACGCAAGGTGGCGATCGCACGGCGACAAGCCGCCCTCTCGAAATACTACAATGTAGCTCGCGAATTTGGGCGCCTGGTCTCAGTAATCTGCCAAGTTGACGGCCGTTGTGACTACGTCATCATCACCGGCGGTGGGCCCGGCATTATGGAAGCGGCCAACCGTGGGGCGTCGGATGTCAACGCGAAATCGATCGGCCTTAATGTCACACTTCCTCACGAACAATATCCGAATCCCTACATCACGCCGGCGCTCAATTTTCAGTTTCGCTATTTTGCAATCAGGAAAATGCATTTCCTGATCCGGGCCAAGGCGCTGGTCGCCTTTCCAGGAGGATTCGGGACGCTCGACGAGCTGTTCGAAACACTGACACTCCTGCAAACCGGCAAGACCGATCAAGTGATCGTTGTCTTGGTAGGGCGGGACTTTTGGGAGCGCCTCATCAACTGGCAACTGCTGGTCGACTGCGGCTTGATCGCTCAGCAGGACTTGCAACTCTTTCACTACGCGGAGACGGCCCAGGAAGCCTGGGATCTGATTGCACGCCACAATGGAGTACCCAACCCATGAAGCTCTCATTCCACGGCGCCGCTCGTTCAGTCACCGGAAGTCGTCATGTGGTCGAGGTGCCGGGGTTCCGCATGTTGCTCGATTGTGGAATGTTTCAGGGGCGTCGAGAAGAGGCAGTGCGGAAAAACCGAGAGCTGGGCTTCGACCCCAAATCACTCGGGGCTGTCCTGCTCTCTCACGCCCATATCGACCATTCGGGTGCCTTGCCGGTCCTGCCCCGACAGGGCTTTTCCGGAAAGGTCTATCTCACCCGCGCATCGGCTGACCTTGCCGGCATCATGCTCGAGGATTCCGCACGCGTGCAGGAAAACGACTGCCGGTATGTGAATAAACAAGAGAAGCGACGCGGGAAAACCTGCATTCAGCCCTTATACGACGGCGATGATGTCAGGAAGATTGTCAGGAAGTTTGAAGGCGCGCGATACGGTGACCTGCTGAAGCTTGCGCCGCGGGTCACCGCGTCGTTTCACGATGCCGGCCACATCCTGGGATCGGCCGCTGTCCGCGTCACATACCAGGCACGGGGAGCGAGCACCACGGTCTTATTCAGTGGCGACCTGGGACGGTCCCACATGCCGATCCTGCGTGATCCGGAGCCGCCGCCTCCCTGCGATATCCTGATTCTGGAGTCCACATACGGTGACCGGCTGCACGAACAGGCCGGCGAGGAGATGAAGAAGAAAGCTCAGGACTTGATCGCCCATGCGCGGCAACACAAGAGCAAGATCATCGTACCGGCCTTCGCGGTGGGGCGCACGCAGGAGCTGGTCATGCGGATCAAGGAACTGGTGGGCGAGGGCCGCGTCGACCCCATTCCCATCTATATCGATTCCCCGCTGGCTGATAAAGCGACAGGTGTGTTCCGGCGCCACCCGGAATGTTATGACGAAGAGACGTTGAAGACCTTCTCATCCGATGGTGACGTCTTTGCCTCGCGCTACATCCACTTTGTGTCCTCGTCGGAAGACAGCAAGCGGCTCAATGCCATGCGGGGGCCCTGTGTCATCATTTCCTCGTCGGGGATGTGCGAGGGCGGGCGTGTCATTCACCATCTCAAACATGCGATTCAAGACGAAGCGAACATTATTGTCATCGTCGGATTCCAGGCCGAACATACATTAGGACGGAAATTGGTTGAGGGCTGGGATGTGGTGCCGATCTTCGGCGTGCCGACGCCGCGCCGCGCGCAAGTGGTGCGGTTCAATGGTCTCTCGGCTCATGCCGACCGAAACGACCTGCTTGCCTATGTCAGGGCCATTACCCCGTTGCCAAGTAAGGTTTTCGTCGTGCATGGCGAAGAGAGGCAGGCCCTGTAGCTGGGCGCTGCCATCCAAGCGGAACATCCAACGATCGATGTGCGAATTCCGCATCATGGCAGTACGCATGAAGTCTAGCAGGATGTTGAAAAAGTCCTCCAGCTTCGTTCTCGCAACGCTCAGAGGCTCAACGTACCGAAGCGTACGCCTCGCCTCTTCCCTCGCTGCGGCCTTGCTGGAAGGCCTTTTTGAACATCCTGTGCACTATTCTCATTCGGCCCGTGACGTCCAAGCGATTACAAGTGATCGCGTGCCAGAATGACCTTTCAACAGCCCGCTAGATCCTTCTCGGTGAAATCTGTCGCCTGCGAGCGACCAACTCAGCTGGTAGTGCTGGCCTGTATCGCCATTCTAACTTCCGGCTGCTTGTCCACGGCAGCTGCCGAATCGGATCATGGCCGCCAACGCATTCGAGATTTAGGTATCGTCATCGGCTCGTATCAGCCCGGCCCCCTCAACGCCATTACTGACGTGGCAGGTGTGAAAGTCGGCCACAGGACTCTCATCCAAGGGGAGGGGCCACTCAAGCCAGGTCACGGGCCTGTGCGCACCGGCGTCACGGTCGTGATTCCGCGCGATGAGGTCTGGCACAAGAAGGTCTCTGCCGGTTCGTTTGTCCTGAATGGCACCGGCGAAATGACGGGCCTTTCATGGGTGGCTGAATCGGGTTTCCTCGAATATCCCATTGTCCTCACAAATACGCTCAACGTCCCGCGTGTCGCCAACGGCGTCATGAGCTGGATGATTCAGCAGTATCCCGAGATCGGCATCTCCGACGACACGCTTACGCCGGTGGTCGCTGAATGCGACGACGGGCGATTGAATGATATCCAGGGCCGCCATGTGTCCGAGCAGGATGTGATGGCGGCTCTCGACAGTGCGATCGGCGGTCCGGTGAAAGAAGGCACGGTTGGGGCAGGCACCGGCATGGTTTCCTATGGATTCAAGGGTGGCATCGGCACCTCGTCGAGAAAACTATCCGAGAAAGACGATGGCTACACCATCGGGGTGCTCGTCAATGCGAATCATGGCCGCAGGCCCGAACTGGTCATTGCCGGCGTGCCGGTGGGAAAACTCTATGAACCGCCTCAACACATGTCCGAAGGCCTCGCGCCGGGCCAGAGCGAAGGGTCCATCATTGTCATCATCGCCACTGATGCCCCGCTCGACAGTCGGCAGCTCACGAGATTAGCCAAGCGCGCCGCGCTGGGTCTTGCCCGCACCGGCTCCACCGCGCGCCATGGCAGCGGGGACTTCATACTCGCTTTCTCAACCGCCAACGTGATCCCGCACTATCCCCAAGAGCCGACCTATACGCTGACCCATCTGGCCGATACCCATCTGAATCCGCTCTTTACCGCCACAGTCGAAGCGACAGAAGAAGCTATCCTCAACGCTCTCACCATGGCCACGACGGTCACAGGCCGCGATGGCCACCGTATTGAGGCCATCGACTTGAACCGGCTCAACAGGCTTACCACGGTAGTCCGCTAGCCCTGGCGTTCTCCTTTACTCAAAAATCCTCACTCAAGGCAAACCCCAAACGTGCCGAGAAAGCAGGGAAGGACCGGGTTGTCTCGTCATCGTTCGGAGTAGAGGAGGCAGTATGCGTCAGCCTGTGGGTATGTTCCCCTTGATAGGACTTTCCTGCATAGGCTTGTTCCTATGCGGACAGTCAACAGTAGAGGGACAGCATGTCATGACGACGAGTGGCCTGGGCACTACTACCGCTCCCATCGCCGACAAGACGTGGACTGTTGCGAACGACAGGAAAGTGGTCAGTCCGGTGCCCAGCCGCAGCGTGGCCGTGGATAGGGGCAGAGCCGTGACTCGGCTCGTGCGACTCAATGCGAATGGCGCCATCGACTCACGATTCACTGTCGGGACCGGGTTCAATGGCTCCGTGTACAGTGTGGCTCCGGCGAAGGGTGACAACGGTTATATGTACGTCGGTGGCCGGTTCACGAACTATAACGGCAGGGGAGTGACGCGGCTGATGCGGCTCAATGCCGACGGCGTAATCGACGTCAATTTCAATGCCGGGATCGGGTTCAGCAACGCGGTGTATAGCGTGGCCTCGGCCGAAGATGGCAGCGGCGATGTGTATGTGGGTGGCCGGTTCAGCAGTTACAACGGCACAGCGGTGGTTCGGTTGGTGCGGCTGAATGCAGATGGCACCGTCGATACGGACTTCAATGTCGCGACGTCGAGTTACTCGGTGTCCATTGACTGTCGTAAAGTCTCTCAAGTCAGAACGTCATTACGTCTCGGACTTGAGAGGTGATGACATGACAGACTTTCTGACGTTCGGCTGATTATGATGAAACAGACTGCGCTCATCGCCCAGCATCGCGCCGCCGGGGCCAAACTTGTCAATTTTGCCGGCTGGGACATGCCCATCCAGTACGGTGGAGTGGTCGATGAGTATCAGACGGTCAGGACCACAGCCGGACTGTTCGATGTGAGCCACATGGGCCGTATCGAAGTCGGTGGGGCAGGCGCCCTGGCTTTCTTGCAAACGATCACCACCAATGACGTCGCCGCGCTTCAACCCATGCACGCGCAGTATTCGATGGTCTGCAACCGGCAGGGAGGTATCAAAGACGATATCTTTGTCTATCGATTGGTTGGCCCGAATGAATATCTGCTGTGTGTGAATGCGTCCAATCGCGACAAGATTTATTCATGGTTGCTGGAGCAGGGCTCACACGTTCCCGGCTGCCGAATCCACGATCGTTCGGCGGAGATCGCGCAGATTGCCCTGCAGGGTCCCGCCACCCGCGCAGTCGTCGCCACCTTTGGATCAACGGCGCTGGATGCGCTCAAGCTCAGAGAGTCGACCATGGTCACGATCGAGTCCGTTCCTTGCCTGGTCGCCAGGACCGGCTATACGGGTGAGTTCGGCTATGAGTTCTATGTCTATGGACCGCCGGCACCGGTCTGGAATGCGCTGCTGGACCTGGGGCAGTCCGTTGGCGTCAAGCCTGCAGGGCTCGGCGCGCGCGATCTCCTGCGCCTGGAGATGGGCTATCTGCTCTATGGCAATGATATTGATGAAGCCACCACGCCGATTGAAGCCGGTGTGGAATGGGCCGTGAGTTTCACCAAGGGAGACTTTATCGGTCGCGATGCGCTCTGGGCTCAGAAGCAAGCGGGTCCTGGCCGCCGGTTCATTGCCTTCGAGCTTCTGGAAAAAGGCGTCCCACGGCATGGATTCAAGATTCTTGATCCTGCCACGTCGAACCCGGTCGGAGACGTCAGTAGCGGCAATCTGTCGCCTCGCTTACAGAAGGGGATCGGGTTGGGCTACGTGCCGGCGGCCTATGCTGCTCCGGGGACTTCGATCGCGATTGATATCAGAGGCAAGGCCCTTCTCGCGACGGTGGTCAAGCCGCCGTTCTATACGCGAAAAAGGACGTGAGGTGCGAGGCGTGAGGCGTAAGGTGAGCGGGAGATAAGATGACCAGAAACATCTACACAGGCAAAGTCGTCACTCTCAACATCGATACCGTGACTCTGCCGAACGGGGCCACGATCGATCTTGAGACGATCCGCCACCCTGGAGCTGCCGCAGTCGTCCCCGTCAAGGATGATGGCACGGTCGTGTTGATCCGGCAGTTTCGCCATGCGGCGGGAGGATTTATCTATGAAATCCCTGCGGGAAAACTTCAGCCTGGCGAAGACCCTCTCCACTGTGCGTCGCGGGAGTTGGAAGAAGAGGTGGGCTATCGGGCCTCTTCCTTCGAGTTGCTGACCAGCATCTTTACCGCTCCGGGGTTTGCCGACGAAGTGATTCATGTGTACAAGGCGACGGGGCTGACAACGGGCCGGCAGCAGCTGGACCCGGACGAAGTATTGGACATCATCGAAATGCCGCTTGCAGAGGCGGTGAGCAAAATCGAGGATGGAACGATACGTGACGCGAAAACGATTGTGGGATTACAGGCGGTCTACCTCAGAACCTACCAGCGCTAAAAACACTTGAGGGAATTCCCACAAGAAGTGGAAACCCCCTCAAGCAAACTAGCCTCGCCGAGATAAGAAGGAAATTACTTGCCCTTCTCGTCCTTCTTCTTCTCTTCGCCGAAGGTGTCGGCATGGCCGCCCTTCTTCTCTTCCTTCTTCTTCTCGTCTCCGTAGATCGTCTCAACTACCTGTCCGGGCTTCTTGTCCTTGCCGCCTTCCTTCGGGCTATCCCCCGCGAACGCCGGGGCGCTAAACGTCACTGCCACTGCCACTGCCATCACTGCCATCAACATCCTCTTCATGATGCGATCCTCCTATGAATAAGAAATTATGAAATATGTGTGGCACTCATTTTGCACCTCCCCAGATGTCCAGCAAAAGTAGTGCCGTTCTGCCCTATTCGCAAGATGAAACACAGACCATTGGGTAATCAGCAGGTTAGGAAATTCTTCTCAT
>JABMDH010000097.1:5566-13473 GCA_015904075.1 Nitrospira sp. | reverse complement strand
CACCGTCGATACGGACTTCAATGTCGGAACAGGGTTTGATGGCACGGTATATACCGTGGCTCCGGCGACCGATGGCAGTGGCGACGTGTATGTCGGTGGCCAGTTTAGTACCTATAACGGCAGGGCGGTGACTCGGCTGGTGCGTCTGAATGCGGATGGCACGATCGATGCGGATTTCATGCTTGGGGCAGGATTCGACAATACTGTGTGGAGTGTGGCTCCGGCAACGGGAGACAGCGGCGATGTGTATGTGGGGGGGGCCTTCACCAGGTATAACGGCACGGCGGCCAATTACCTCGTGCGGCTCAAGGCGAATGGCGCGATCGATGAGAGTTTCAATGTGGGCATGGGCATGGACCATCCCGTGAGGAGTGTGGCCACGGCCATGGACGGCAGTGGCGATGTGTATGTGGGCGGGATCTTTGCCAGCTATCACGGTGCGACGGTCAACGATATGGCGAGGATCAATGGAGACGACATCGGCGACGCCGGGCTTGCTCTTGAGACCGGCGTAGAGAACATCGTGCGGAACGTGGTCTCGACAACGGATGGCAGCGGGGATGTGTCTGTGAGCGGCCGGCGTACTGTCCACAAGACTATTGTAGGCCTCCGCATCATGCGACTTGATGCCGACGGTCACCCATTGTAACAGGCAACCGGGGTTTCACGAGACACATACGACGTTCAACGGGGCAGCCGGCAAAAGCAGCCCGAATACGCGCGCGCCACCGCTCAGATCTCTCCTTTGCTAAAGTCAAGAGGCGCTGGCCTTACCTCGTCACTCGTCCTTGCAATTCCTATCCTCCCCTCGCTATTCTTCCGACGGTTTGATCAATTGAGGAGCGTACATCCATGGGTGACTATCAAATCGGTGGCGGACTCCAACTGCTGACGGCGGTGCAAAAGACGGAAGCGTTTGCGGAGTTCCTTAAAGCAAGGCTGATGCACGCGCTTGAGACGGAAGATCCGACGGAGCTGCACTATCTGCTCGCGCAGGTAGACGATTATCATTCGTATCTTTGGCGATACTATAAAAAGCTCGCGCAGACTCGCTCCCAACGTATGGACCCGGGTGTCTGACCGCACGAATCATTCTTCACGCACAAATGCCGAGCCTTTCTCCTCCATCGTCGTCTCAGACCGTTGCCTTACGCTTTGCGTCAGCGTTGTCTAAACGATCGGATACGGAGGCGGCGGCTCGCGACCTTGCCGATGAAATCCGGGCCAAATTCGACCGCACGTCGATCGATCTGGTCTGTCTGTTTTTTTCAGCCCATCATGCGTCAAAAGCCGAGCTCTTAGCGGCCATGATCCGGCAATCTCTTCACCCGCGCATGATGGTCGGGTGCAGCGGGGAAGGGGTGATTGCCGGTGCAGAAGAATTGGAAACAGCTCCGGCGATCACGCTCTGGGCGGCATCATTGCCGGAGGTGACACTGGAGCCGATTCGGTCGTCGTTTTCGCCCGTGCAAGATCAGTTTCGGCTATCCGGTTGGCCTGAATCGAGTGCGAGACAGTCCTCATTTCTCCTGTTGGCCGATCCGTTCACCACCCCGATGCGAGAAGTTCTTGGACTCATCGATGAACGGTATCCGGGAACCAAGGCCATCGGCGGATTAGCCGGAGGGGGGCAGGGTGAGGGAGAGAACCGGTTGATCTTCCAAGGCGAAGTGCTTACGGGTGGATTAGTCGGAGTGCAGCTGTCCGGACCGGTGGATGTCCGCCCGGTCATCTCACAAGGATGCCGGCTGATCGGTGACCGGTTCGTCGTCACAAAAGCTGAGCACAATCTTATTTATGAGCTCGGCGGTGTGCCGGCCCTGGATCGGTTACAGGCGGTCTTTGAGTCATTGCCGGAGGAAGACCGGCGCCACGCCCATCGGGCCTTACATCTTGGCATCGTCATCGATGAACATCGGGATCGGTTCGAGCGGGGAGATTTTCTTGTCAGGAATCTCGTCGGGGCTGATCAAACGGCCGGATCGGTAGCGGTTGGCGATGTCGTGCAGGAAGGGCAAACCGTGCAATTTCAACTTCGAGACGCCAGATCGGCCAGTGAGGACTTGAATTTACTGCTGGCTGCCGATCGGGCGGCGCATCGCCATCAGCCGCTTGGAGCCCTTATGTTCAGTTGCTGTGGACGGGGACGGGGCTTGTTTGGGAAGCCCAATCACGACGCAGCGACGATGGCGGATCGGTTGGGTTCGATCCCTCTGGCAGGATTTTTTGCGCAGGGTGAAATCGGGCCGGTTGGTGGCAGAAACTTCCTGCATGGCTATACGGCCTGCATGGCGCTCTTTGCGGAGCAGGATCTGCACAAGTAACGACGTACACAGGGGCATCATTCGCAACGCCGTTCGATACGGCATAAGGAGGACGTATGAGACGCCGAGTCACCCTGGGCATCATCATGACGTTGGCTTTTACACCACTATTCGGATGGGGAGGCACTATGGCTGCGAACGACAAGGGCTCGAACGCCGGGGAGACGGTCACTGCATCCGGGCTTAAATATATCGATCAGGCTGTAGGGGCGGGCGATGTCGCCGTCGCCGGCAAGACCGTGAGTGTCCATTACACGGGGTGGCTGGAGAATGGGAAGAAATTCGACAGTTCCGTCGATCGTGGCCAGCCCTTTTCATTTCCTCTCGGTGCCGGACGGGTTATCAAGGGCTGGGATGAAGGGGTCCAAGGCATGAAGGTCGGCGGCAAACGCAAACTGACGATTCCTTCAGACCTGGGCTATGGTTCGCGCGGGGCCGGTGGAGTGATCCCGCCAAATGCCACACTCATCTTCGATGTCGAATTGCTAGCGGTTCGGTAGGGATAGACAGACCGGACTGCTGCGGCTGATTTCCTCAGCCGATAACGACGGTCTCAACAGGACTATGATGCAACAGACTCCGCTCATCGCCCAACATCGCGAGGCCGGCGCCAAGCTCGTCGACTTTGCCGGCTGGGAAATGCCCATCCAGTACGGTGGAGTAGTTGATGAGTATCAGACGGTCAGGACCAAAGCCGGGCTGTTCGATGTGAGTCACATGGGCCGTATCGAAGTCAGTGGGTCTGGCGCCCTGGGCTTTCTGCAAGGAGTCACCACTAATGACGTCGCTGCGCTTCAGCCTCTGCACGCGCAGTATTCGATGGTCTGCAACCGGCAGGGGGGTATCAAAGACGATATCTTTGTCTATCGGTTGGCCGGTCCGAATGAATATCTCCTGTGCGTGAATGCGTCTAATCGCGACAAGATTCATTCATGGCTGCTGGAGCATGGCGCACGCGCTTCCAACTGTCGAATCCATGATCGTTCGGCGGATATCGCGCAGATTGCTCTGCAGGGTCCCGCCACGCGGGCCATCGTGGCAACCTTTGGATCAACGGTGCTGGATGCGCTCACGCTCAGAGCGTCGACCATGGTCACGATCGAGTCGGTCCCTTGCCTGGTCGCCCGCACCGGCTATACGGGTGAATTTGGTTATGAGTTCTATGTCTATGGATCGCCGGCGCCAGTCTGGTATGCGCTACTGGACAGGGGGCAGTCCGTTGGCGCCAAGCCCGCAGGACTCGGTGCGCGCGATCTCTTGCGCCTGGAGATGGGCTATCTGCTCTATGGCAATGATATTGATGAAGCAACGACGCCGATTGAAGCCGGCGTGGAATGGGCCGTGAGTTTCACCAAGGGAGATTTTATCGGTCGCGATGCAGTATGGTCTCAGAAGCAAGCGGGGCCAGGCCGCCGATTCATTGCCTTCGAGCTTCTGGAAAAAGGTGTCCCACGGCATGGATTCAAGATTCTTGATCCTGCCACGTCGAATCCAGTCGGCGACGTGAGCAGCGGCAATCTGTCGCCTCGCTTACAAAAGGGGATCGGATTGGGCTATGTGTCAGCGGCCTATGCCGCTCCGGGGACCTCCATCGCCGTTGATATCAGAGGCAAGGCCCTTCCCGCGATAGTGGTCAAGCCGCCGTTCTATACGCGAAAAAGGGCGTGAGGTGTGAGGCGTTAGGCATAAGGTGAGCGGAAGATAAGATGACGAAAAACATCTACACAGGCAAAGTCGTGACCCTCAATATCGATACCGTGACGCTGCCGAACGGCGCCACGATCGACCTTGAGACGATCCGCCACCCTGGAGCTGCTGCAGTCGTTCCCGTAAAGGATGATGGCACGGTCGTGTTAATCCGGCAGTTTCGCCATGCGGCGGGAGGATTTATCTATGAAATTCCTGCGGGCAAGCTTCAGCCCGGGGAAGACCCTCTCCACTGTGCGTTGCGGGAGTTGGAAGAAGAGGTGGGTTATCGCGCCTCATCCTTCGAATTACTCTCCAGCATCTTCACCGCTCCGGGGTTTGCCGACGAAGTGATTCATGTGTACAAGGCGACAGGGTTGACACAGGGCCGGCAGCAGCTGGACCCGGACGAAGTCTTGGATATCATCGAAATGCCGATTGCAGAGGCCGTGAGCAAAATCGAGGACGGGACGATCCGTGACGCGAAGACGATCGTAGGGTTGCAGGCAGTCTATCTCAGAACCAACCGGCGCGAGCCCGCATAATTCATAATCGCTTCTGCTGAAATCGTCGATCCGCTGCTCTGAAGAACGGAGTTGCGAGTTTCGGGTTTCATGTTTCGTCTTGTCAGAAATGCACTCTCAAAACCAGCAACCCGGAACATGTTCTGCGACGAACCATAATAATGCGGGCTAAAACGACTTGAGGGGATTCCCACAAGAAGTGGAAACCCCCTCAAGCACACTAGCCTCGCCGAGATAAGAAGGAAATTACTTGCCCTTCTCGTCCTTCTTCTTCTCATCACCGAAAATGTCCGCTTTGCCGCCCTCTTTCTTCTTGTCCTTCTCATCGCCGTACACAACTACGTGGCCACCCTTCTTCTCTTCCTTCTTCTTCTCTTCTGCGAAAGAAGGAGCGGTGAACGTCACTGCCACTGCCACTGCCATGATTGCCATCAACATGCTCTTCATAATGGTATACCCCTTAGTTTGGAGATGATTGAAAGATGTGCCGCTCATTCGGCACTGAGCTGAATATCTAGCAAGCTTAGTGCCGGTGTATCTATCCAGGCAAATGTGAATATTTATCATAGTAATCAACATGTTAATAAATTCCATTAATGAAGGGATGAAGGATCTTTCCTACGAGACCCTGTGGCAGGATGGTTGAGCCAAGACTAAACTGCCTCAGAGGGTTCATCGGGTAAACAATTTGAAGTGAGCACAACCGGCTATCGGACAGAATTTCTACTGAACCGTGATCCTAACCGTGACCAGGGAACTTGGTGAAGAAGCCGGTTCACACTGGTTGAGAATCGTGCTATCTTTCGCTCCCTGTGTGACGTCATCCATTACGATCACGTGTCACTCGTGAAGTAGAAGCGTAGGCGTTGTTCAATCGAATACACCGTAAGACAAAGCTACGAGGAGCACAGACATCTATGTTGCTGAGTGGAAAGAGGGGCCTCATCATTGGTGTGGCCAATAAACACAGTATCGCGTGGGCCATTGCTCAATCTGCAGCCAGTCAGGGAGCTCAGCTCCTATTCAATTATCAGAATGAACGGCTTCGGCAGAACGTTGAAGAACTCGCCGCCACAGTGCCGGGCGCACGGGCGTATGTCTGCGACGTGGGGAATGATGGAGAGATAGCGGCACTGATGAAGCAGGTGGAGAAGGAATTCGGGCGACTCGATTTTCTTGTCCACTCTCTGGCGTTTGCGCCACGTGAAGAATTGACCGGTCAGTTCGTGAATACGACGCGTCAGGGGTTTGCGACGGCGCTGGATGTCAGCGCCTATTCATTGGTGGCGGTCGCGCGAGCGGCAATGCCATTGATGAATGAGGGAGGCTCGATCGTCACGCTTTCGTATCTTGGCGCAGAGCGGGTAGTGCCGCATTACAATGTGATGGGGGTCGCCAAGGCGGCGCTTGAATGTACCGTGCGGTACCTGGCCTATGATCTTGGCCCGAAGAATATCCGGGTGAATGCGATCTCTGCCGGGCCGATCAAGACGCTTGCCGCCCGTGGTGTATCAGGCATCACGAAGATGGTCGATCTTCATAAAGAGTTTGCCCCGCTCCGCCGGGCAACCGAACAAGGTGAAGTCGGCGATACGGCGCTGTTTCTCGTGAGTTCTTTGGGACGGGGGATTACTGGAGAGATCATCTACGTAGATGGTGGATTCAACATTCTGGGGATGATGGCTCCTGGCGAATCGCCAGGAGCCTGAACTGTCAGTAACGAGTCCACGATCCGCCTCACGCCAACCTATACCTAGGTCCTGTTCCGGCTTGTCCACACCTCTGCCGTAAGTTGTCCTTAGGCATCAGGGGCACAGTCTCAACCAGTTCTTCCTGTTTGGAAGAACATTGGTTAATCAATTAGTTCCATCTACATCGAGTCCTGGCTACCGTGGCACCGCGTTTGCTGTTTCCTCAGACATTCATACAGACGAATCCTACTTTTGCCACAGGATGTCCGAATGTTGAGGAACACGCTTGGAATCGCACTCGGCTGTATGATGGCCGGTCATGTTCTCTTGCCGATGCCGTCTCAGGCGCAGGTTTCCGCAAGACATCTTGCCAAAGAGGCGCTTCAGGAGTGCGATCAAGGGAGGGTGGAAAAAGTCCGCGAAACAAGGTTGATGCATTTCCAAACAGGACAGGCGCTGGCAGAGCAGGCTGTCGCGCTCGATGAGCGATCCGCCGATGCGCATTTTTCCCTCTTCTGCAATTTAGGGGAACAACTGCGTATCGACGGCGAGTCCATCACCTCGGCATTTGGGTTTCGCCGCATGATGACCGAACTTGATCGGACCCTCGAACTCAACTCCAGCCACCTCGACGCACTGTCGGCCAAAGGGACGTTGCTTATAAAGCTTCCTGATATTCTGGGAGGTGATAAAGAAAGAGGGGAGCAACTTTTACAGCAAGTGGTTAAGCGGGCGCCACAAGCGGTCAATGCGCGGTTGGCGCTTGCCAGAGTCCGGTGCCAGCGAGGCCGCCACCAGGAAGCCGTGACACTGGCCTCCGATGCCCTGTCCCTTGCCCGCAAACACAAACGGGCTGAATTCATTCCTGAGGCAAGAGCCGTACTGCAACAGCTCAAGACCAACGCCGACAAGACCAGCTAACAGTCCCTCCCTGGCGTCCGATGCCCTCTTCTGATCATAGACATGGTGTCAATTGGCAATCGTGTAAAGAGGCGCTCTCATGGAGAATATTCTGTCTCTTGTGTGTGTGATTGAGGAATGACCATGAACGTTCACTCAATTGTTCCGCGCAGCGCCTTCAATCGTCCTTGCCGCTTCTTTTGATCCACCCGTCTCTTCTGGGATCCTTTCGTCGGCTTCGTCGGTTTTCGCTTTTTCTTCGGGATGGCGATACTGTGAATCAAGAGGCTGAGCCGCTCAAGCGCATCGTCGCGGTTTCGTTCCTGTGTCCGATGCTGTTGCGCTTTGATTGTGATGACGCCCTCTTCCGAAATGCGTTGATCGCGAAGCTTACGCAATTCCGACTTGTAAAAAGGCGGGAGCGATGAGGCGGCAATATCAAAGCGGAGATGAATGGCGGTTGAAACCTTGTTGACATGCTGCCCGCCTGCCCCTTGCGACCGCATGGCACGGAGTTCAATCTCAGAATCCGGAATCACAACATGGGAGGATATGCGCAACATAGCGGCCATACAGTACTGCAATGATCGATAAACAGTCACCAGCCGGCGACGATGGCGAGTCAGGATCGGGCGTGGTTGGAGCGGAGGTGCTACTGCAATTCCGGAACGCGGTCGATGATGCGGAGCCGCACCTCATTCCCTAACTGGATTTGGACCATCTTGCTGGAGAGACTTTCACGCATCTGCTGGACGTCCTGCACGCTGAATTGTAATTGCCCC
>JABMDH010000097.1:0-5466 GCA_015904075.1 Nitrospira sp. | reverse complement strand
AATGGGGCAGGCGCTGGCAGAGCAGGCTGTGGCCCTCGATCAGCGGTACGCCGATGCGCATTTTTCTCTTTTCTGCAATTTAGGGGAGCAACTTCGCATCGACGGCGAGTCCATCACCGCGACTTTTGGGTTCCGCCGCATGATGAATGAACTTGATCAGACACTTGAACTCAACCCCGGTCACCTCGATGCGCTTTCGGCCAAGGGGACCTTCCTCGTGAAGCTCCCTGGCGTCCTGGGAGGCGATAAAGAAAAAGGAGAACAACTTTTACAGCAGGTCGTCAAGCGAGCGCCGCGCGCGGTCAATGCGCGGCTGGCCCTGGCCAGAGTCCAATGTGAGCGGGGTCGGCATCAGGAAGCCGTGACGCTGGCCTCCGATGCCTTGGCGATCGCCCAGAAGCACAAACGGGTCGAGTTTATCCCGGAAGCAAGGGCTACGCTCCAGCAGCTGCGTACCAATGCGACCACTGCGAATTAGAAGCCGCCGCTCTGACACTCATTCGATGGTGCCCCGCAACTGCTTCAATCGTCCCTGCCGTTTCTTCCCCTCGATTCGCCTATTCTGGGAGCCTTTCGTTGGCTTCGTCGGTTTCCGCTTCTTCTTCGGGATGGCGACACTGTGAATTAAGAGACTGAGCCGCTCAAGCGCGTCTTCGCGGTTTCGTTCCTGCGATCTGTGCTGTTGCGCCTTGATCGTGATGACGCCCTCTTCAGAAATGCGGTGGTCCCGCAGCTTCAATAGTTCTTCCTTGTAGAACGGCGGCAAGGAGGAGGATTTGATATCGAAGCGGAGATGAATAGCCGTCGACACCTTGTTGACGTGCTGCCCGCCCGCGCCCTGCGACCGCACGGCATGGATCTCGATTTCAGAATCTGGAAGAACAACGTGCGAGGATATGCGCAGCATAGTTGCCATACTGTACTGTAGTCATCGAGATACAGTCACCATCGGCGACGATGGCGAATCAGGATTGGGTGTGGTTGGAGCGGAGGGACTACTGCAATTCCGGGACGCGGTCGATAATGCGGAGCCGCACGTCATTCCCTAACTGGATTTGGACCATCTTGCTGGAGAGACGTTCACGGATCTGTTGGACGTCCTGCACACTGAATTGCAATTGTCCCCCGCACCGTTCGACCAGGTGGTAGAGCAAGAGGGTTGTGAGATAATGCACTTCGTCGTCGTTGGCATATTCACTACAGTTGAGAATCTGTGGCATGGCAGTCGGACCCCGATTGCGTCGTGGGGATACTTATCGCCGAACTGCCGGTCATTCCACAATGCCCCAAATGGAGGGGGTCCCTCATAAAGAAACACATACGATCCATGAATGTAAGCAGTTAGTAGATTGTCAGCCGAGAAGATTTCGAATGCCTCAATGGGCTCTGTCGATTCCATCAGGCGAATGGAAGGGGCTAGGTGATGATCTGGAGCAACAGGGTATCGAACGACCCTCTGCCACCCATGCTGGTGATAGCATGGGTGGCAGAGGATTAATAGCGGGTCATTCTTTTGGAGGTACAGTGGACGAATGGTGGCTGGTAATCAGCCATTGTTTGCCGTCCCACTTGTAGGTGTAGGTGTAGCGGGCTTTGACGCTGGCGCCGGTTTTCTGGAAGGTGAAGGTGTAGAGGCCCGCGTCGACCGCTGTATTGCAATCGATTTCGATTTCGCGCGAGTCGATGCGGCCGACCGGGCGGTTCTCCAGAAAATGGTGAAAATAGTCCTCTTTGTCGAGGGCAGTGCGCCGCGGCCGGCTCGACACCGTTGGCAGTAAGATCGATGTCGGTGCGTAATTGGCCGAGACTTTGTGCGGATCACCGGTTTGAAGCGAGGTGTTCCAGCGGTCGAACAAGGCAGCAATGTCTTCCTCAGTGGCGGCCACGCACAGTTCAGAATGCTGTGGAACGGCCTGGTGCACGTGCTCCGGGGGCGCATCCGCCGTGGGTAGCGCGGACGAATGGTGGCTGGTAATCAACCACTGTTTGCCATCCCATTTGTAGGTAAAGGTATAACGGGCTTTGACAGTGTTTCCGGTTTTTTGGAAGGTGAAGGTGTAGAGCCCCGCATCAATGGCCGTATTGCAATCGATTTCGATTTCGCGCGAGTCGATACGGCCTACCGGGTAGTTCTCCAGAAAATGGTGAAAATAGTCCTCTTTGTCGGCGGCCGTAAGCCTGGGCCGGCTCGATACGGTCGGCAATAGGAGCGATCGTGGGGCGTAATTGGCTGAGACTTTGTGCACATCGCCGGTTTGAAGCGAGGTGTTCCAGCGGTCGAACAAGGCAGCAATGTCTTCCTCAGTGGCCGCGATACACAGCTCCGCATGTTTGGGAACCACGTGCAAGGGTTTAGCGGGGGGATCTGCGTTCTGTTCTGCCGCGTAGCTCACCATGGGAACAGCGATCATGGCCAGGAGCAAAACCAATCTTCTCATAAAAGATCCTCCCTCGGACGCTGAGTAATGAATGCCTTTCAGAGTATGGGCGATGTTGTATCTCAACGCCCACAATAAGCCGCTATAACGGAGGGTAGTATAGATTCGAGTGTGGATAATTCTCAACTAGGCTGGAAACATCAAAAGTAGGGGGTGCATTCCGCGAGCGGTGTTCTGATGAAAGGGAGGGAGGGTATATCCTGGCAACTGTGCCAGGTTTCCCATCAGACGGTACGGACGCAGGGTTACGGGACGAGAGAAGAATGATCGCTGGTGATCAGCCACTGCAGGCCGTCCCACTTATAGACGATGCTGTACCTGGCATTCACAATGGTTCCGGTTTTTTGGAAGTTAAACGCGTAGAGACCCTCATCGATCGCCGTATTGCAATCGATTTCGATGATGCGGGAATGGACGTGTACCAGCGGGCGATCTTTCAGGAAGTGGCGGTAATAATCTTCGTTGTCGTCAAGTGTCAGGCGAGGAGTAGTCGAAGACAGGGGGAGTAGTACGGACCTCGCTGCGTAATTGGTCATGACTCTGTGGGCATTGCCACTTTCGATAGACTCCTTCCATCGATCAGACAAGGCAATGATGCTTTGATCATCGGCTGCCACGCAGACTTCAGAATGTTGAGCGATGGTATGGGGCGGATCCTCAAGCGGGGCTTGCTCGGACGGCACTTTGGATGAGTGATGGCTGATAATCAGCCATTGTTTGCCATTCCACTTATAGATGAAAGTGTACCGGGCTTTTATCGTCGTCCCGGTTGTCTTGAAGAGAAACGAATACTGACCTTCATCGATTGCTGTATTGCAATCGAGCTCGATGGTGCGAGAATCAATGTGTCCTTCAGGCTGATTCCTCAAAAAGTGCTGGAAGTAATCCTCTTTTTCACTAGGCGTCAGGCGTGGCTTACTAGACACCGTAGCCAGCAAGACGGATTTCTCCGCATAGTTCGCAACCACCTGTTGAGGATCGCCGGTCTTGATGGCCGCATTCCATCGGTTGAACAAGGCGGCGATATCATCTTTACTGGCTGCGACGCAGACCTCAGTGTGTTGAGGCACCTCCGCAAGGCACAGCATGGGAGTGACAAGAAGTGCCAGAAGCAGAGGCAGTGCTTTCATGATGGAGTCTTTCCCTTCTTAAGGATTGACCACACGCGGCACATCTTCAAAATGAGAATGCTGTCGTGGAATGGATCAGCATAACCGTACCAGTATCGGCATAAACGGTCATGTTCTTTAATCCTCCAATCATTGAGAATGTGAGGACTTCAATGGCATGCCGGTGCGTGATCGAGTGACGATTTCTGGCTGCAGAATCAAGATATGGAGGGATAGGGAGTTACACAGGAGAAACGAGTGCGGAGGCGTCTCAGGAAAATATTGTCAGTCGCGCGGGACGATGGTGAGCGGATCTAGCCTTACAAATGGCGACTATGTTAGGGTTCTGCCGCTCATTTTCCAAATGAGGAAGATTGTTGGGTCATTGTCCGTCCACGAAACAGGTTTTGTGGCGAGGCGTCTATCCGTAACAAGAGGAATGGTGACCATGAAGGCATCGACGAAATGCTGGTATTCAATCAAGCCGTGCGCTAGTAATCTCATGAGAGCCCTCTGTCTTATCCTGACGATTCTTGCATGCGGCCTGTCACCGTTTGCATCGACGAACGCCTGGGCCGAACTGGCGGATGACTTTCGAATCTGGGGCAATGTGACGGCACGAGGCAACTTGGGGGGGATCGATCCCAGTCTCAAGCCATTCCGCTGGTCGATGGAAGTCCAGCCTCGTGCGCGAGAAGAGGGCGAGGACATGGATCAGTTGTTGATACGTCCGGGAATCGGCTATGCCGTGACCGAGCACTCTTCACTATGGATAGGGTATGCCCATACCTTCAACTTCGTTGCAGCCGGCGACAACATCCACGAAGACCGGTTCTGGCAACAATATATGTGGAAAGGGCAGACCCCCATCGGAGAGTTCACCAGCCGATCACGATTTGAACAGCGTTGGCAAAGCAACGGAGGCGAGACCGGTGGACGATTTCGTCAGATGTTCAAGCTCAACTGGCCGCTTCCTTTTTATCAACCTGTGAGTCTCGTGGGATGGGATGAAGTCTTTGTCAATCTGAACGATACGAATTGGAACGCCAGGCAGGGCTTCGATCAAAACCGTGGTTTTGCCGGGGTTGGCTATCGGGTGCTACCACCGGTGTTGGTCGAAATCGGGTACATGAATCAATACATCAACAGAGCGACCATCGATGGTATGAATCACATTCTCTCGGTGAATCTGTTTCTTGATTTTTGAACGAGTGCAGGGTCAATCTCGCAACATGCCAGCTCAGCATGAACTCCCAAAGCCTTGAGCCGTCATCGTTTTCGGGTGCGTACCAGACGGTGCTAAGTCTGTGGTGGCTTTTGGTCAAAGCCCCTCGCGTTTCTTGCCGAAATATTCCTGCCGGCTGACAGCGACGTCAGCCACGAACATGACACCCGAATGCCGTTCGAAGAGCGGCCGAAGTCCCGCCAGGATTGGTTCCACTTTGTCTTCGGGGACGACGGTCATAATCATTTCCAGGCTTTCCTGCTCGCTGAACATGAAGTGCGCCTCGCGTACGCTATGGTGGCCCTTCCCGGATACATTTCCGATGATGGTATAGCCGGTGGCTTTGACTCGGTCCAACACATCAGTGACGAAGGCCCGGTGTTCTCCGGCGACGACCACGCGAATTTCCTTCATCGGATGTAACGCAAAACTCATCGATACGCTCCTTTCCAACTACAGTTCAAGACGATGACACATCAGATCCAGACTGAAACGAAGCAGGTTGACCGGGTGCGGCTCCACTCTCAATCGTTCGGGGTCTATCCAGTGTCACATGCGCCCACGTTCCATCGGGACGGTATCGATACCATACCTGATCTTCAGGGTCGAGTGCGACGAGATGCACCCACTCGTTATGATAATAGTGCTGAAGCACTTTGTGCCGTTCAATCAGCTTGTCGATGCGGACGCGAGG
>JABMDH010000096.1:31800-34416 GCA_015904075.1 Nitrospira sp. | reverse complement strand
CCTCCGATACAGCGCCGAGTGAAACGGTCTGCGCCGGTGTGACTGCGATGGGCACCTCGACGATCCTTTCCGGCGCCAGCCTGAGCAATCCCGCCACGGCCACGACCGCAACACAGCCCGCCGCCATCGCCCCGGCGACATTCCACTCCAGCGTGCGCGGCGCCGCGACGGCCGCCCAGAGCTTGGCCCAGAAGCTCGGCTGTGGCGCGATCTGTGCCTTCAACTGGCTGAGGAACCTGGCCGATGGAGCGATCTTCGGCAAGCGGGCTGCTTCCGTCACCACCAGTTCGAGATTCAGCCAGCGTCGGCGGAGCGCAGGATCGGCATCCACCGTCTGGAGAAATGCAACGCGCTCTTCCAGCGTCAGATCCTGGTCCAAGAACCGTTGAATTAACAGATCCTGTTCGTTCATTGATCCACCATGCCTGTCCTCACCTACCGCGCGGGGTTCAGTGCCACCAGTTCGCGGCTGAGCTGCACCCGTCCCTTGTACACTCGCATTTTCAACGTATCCCCGCTCACACCCAAAATCTCTTCCATCTCCTCATAGCTCAGCCCTTCGATATGTTTCAGCACGAAGGCCTCCCGATACAAAGGCGGCAACCGCTGGATCGCCTCCTCCAATTCCTGAGCAACTTGTTGCTGAGACAACAACAATTCCGGCGTTCGATCTTCCGTCACATAGAGATCCAGACTCTCATCTGCGTCCAGATCGTACTGCCCTTGCCCCGGCCGTTTCACTCGCAGCCAATCCGTGCACCGGTTCGAAGCGATACGGTAGAGCCAGGTTGAAAACTTCGAGTCGGCCCGAAACGTCGATAGCGCTTTGTACGCCGCGAGAAACGTTTCCTGCGCTAAATCTTCCGCTTCAGCGCGATTGCCCACCATCCGATAGGCCAGGTTGACGATTGCCGCAGCGTGCCGGTCGATCAGTTGCCCGAAGGCTTCCTGGTCTTGCGCGAGGCTGCGCGCCACCAGCTGCGCATCGCTCGGCTCGTCGCGTTGACCCAACGGCATGGCTCTGCTCCAGTTACCCTGGCTCATGACCGTTGGACTGTCTGCTTTGGCCTACTTGATTCATTAGACGGATTGCCCGTGGAAAGGTAAACGGTCAAGAACACGCTGGAAAAGCGTGTATGGTGTGTCAACAATGGCTTGATCGTCCGTTCGTGCTGAGCCGGTCAAACACGAACGGACGTTGTGGAAATTATGCGCCATTCGACCGGCTCAGGGCAAACGGAACATGTTCAAAGTCGGGAGGGGCACAGGCTAAAACCGGTAACTGCTGCCAAGCGACACTCCATAGTCCGGCGCTCCGTTGGAAAGACCGACGGTGACCCCACCGTTGAACCGCCAGGCATCCGAGACTCTGTAGTTGAATGCAACAAAGACATCCCTGATGTTTACTCGATTGGCAACCACCGCGCGGTATTCTTCATAGTACACGCTGACCAAGAGGGTTTTGGTTAGATAATGTCCGCCGCCGATATCGAACCAGTGCTGATTCTGAAGCTCTCGCCCGTTGGGATCACCGAGAAAATTATATCCGCCGTCGAGAAACGCGATCCACTTCTCGCCAAGCATTTTAGACAGCTCCACTCCGTAGCCGTGGTCGAGCGCCCCGGTGCCCAGTCCTTTACCCTCATCGGCGGTTGGCACTTTGATCCGGGCCGTCAGGGCAATGAGCGGAACATACTCCTTTTCCTCCACTGCATAGTACCGCCCTCTGAGGATGATATCGCCGAGGCCTGAATTGGTCACCTTCTGTCCAACTGTGCCCCCCTGGCCGGAGTTAAGCAGAGCCACACACTCCGGTTTGTCGGAACGAAATTCCGTTCCGCTCCTCCTGAAACAGTCTTCCGGTAAGGTCGAAGTAGGCTGGCCACCGACCAAGGTGCCAGAGCCGTTGCTCGTCACAGAAACAAATGGAATAACGACCGTCACATCACCATCTCGAAAGAGCCGTCGAATCGACGTAGGGACATACACAAACTCGCTCGTGGTGCCGGTTCCGAAATTCCCGCTCGAATAACTGGGCGTCACTCCGATTTGCCAGTTTCGTTCAGAGGAAGGTCGTTGTTCAGGACCTATTTTATCTTTTTCTTCAGCCAAGCTACGTTCCGGTTGAAAAACAGCGAGGCACCCAATGATGGTCAGAACAATGACTCCACACCGTCGCAGATACACTCCCCTGCTCATAGTCTCGACTCCTTCGTGTGCACTCCAGATGTGTCCCGTCATAGCAGAACGACGGTCAACTTAGCGCGGACCCCACTCTGTTTCAAGATAAAATAGCCTGGATAAACGAAGGCAGGACGCCATGCACAACATGACGCCCTGCCGTGGTCTCAGCACACTGTTACTATCAATTTCGTCCAGATCGCTCTGGTTTATCCGGTCGCTCTGGCCTATCAGGGCGATCGGGGCGGTCTGGTCTGTCCGGTCTCTCCGGCCTATCGTCAATAATGGCATCAATGACCTTTTCGAGCAATTCCTTATACACGGCCTCCGCCAGTTCCATGCTCTCGGCGTGGGAGCTATTCACGGGCAACACGCAAACCTCGAAAGGGGCAATGGCAAATGACAACAGGAATAAGATCACACCCGCATAGTAGG
>JABMDH010000096.1:24216-31700 GCA_015904075.1 Nitrospira sp. | reverse complement strand
CGGCGGGGACATGGAGACCAAACTCAGCAGCGTTGCGCAGATCGGCCCAGGCCCTGGCTGCGCGAATCATGCCTTTTGACGGCACGCACCCGACATTCAGACAATCACCGCCCATCAAATGTTTTTCGATCAACGCAACCTTGGCCCCCAGACTTGCGGCGATAACTGCTGTAATCAGACCGGCAGTTCCCGCTCCGATGACCACAATGTTATACCGGCCACTCGGTTCAGGATTGACCCAATCGAATGGATGCACATTGGCCACCAGCTGCTGATTGTGCTCGTCGTTCGGGAGAACGAGTGCTTGATCATGCTGCGGCATTGGGAGCATTTCCTCTGCCTGAAGAACCATTGCAACACATCATCTGTTTGTATTTCCGCTCACGCGTTACTCCGTACCCCTCACATTCCCTGGCGTTGGCGGCTGAGCCGACAGTTTCTTGTACAACATCGGCATCAGGGCCAGCAGCCCCAACAACACAAAAGCGCCGATGACGTTCGGTGAGGCGATTTCTTTTAGCGAATTGATCGTGCCAAGTTGACGTCCGGCATAGGCATAGACAAACGACCCCGGAATGATTCCGATGGCGGTCGCTGCTACGTACGTCCCGGCGCTCACGCGGGTCAGCCCTGAAACAAGATTTACGATGAAAAATGGGAACAGCGGTATCAACCGAAGCGTCAATAAGTAACTGAAGGCATTCTTGGCGAATCCTTGTTGCACCGGTTCGACCCACGTGCCGAACTTCTGTTCGACCCAATCGCGCAGCAGATATCGCGCGGCAAGAAACGCCAATGTAGCGCCGGTCGTGGCGCCAAGATTCACGAACAACGTGGCAAACACACCGCCAAACAGAAATCCTCCGGCCAGGGTAAGGATGACCGCACCGGGGAGTGAGAGCCCCGTCACGGCGATATAGGTCAGAATGAAGATTGCCACGGACGCAGCATAATTGGACTCGGTAAATGCCAGCAACCGATCGCGATTGTGTTTCAGCGCATCAAGCGAAAGATATTGTCCCAGATCGAAATAGAAAAAGGCACCGATCGCGACAGCGAAGATCGCCGCAATGGCAACCTTTCCGGCGATCGAGCCTTTGGCTTGTTCTGGAATCGACATATCTGTCTGCAGCACACCCTGTTGATCTATCATGGTGGCTCCATCTGTTGCTGTCAATGCCGCAATTTCAATCTATTGGTTTGGTCGGACGATAGTCTGGATTCTTACAGACTGCAGCCCCTCTGTATTCATGACGATTCGTGGCGGAACATCTTCCGGGTTTGGGTTGTTGAATATCTTTTCGGACAACACGAAATATGGAACCAGACACTGGTAACTTCGAGCTTCAGAGCTATGGGTTAGTGATTGTGGCAGATCGGTTATTCAGTCGGTAATCAGACAGGCACACAGATTGGAGATTGCAGGAGGGCTCTGAGCAGTTATGGTCTGGGGGTGCTGAAAGCAGGTGCCGCCCCACTGAGCGTAGTGCCGACATCCTGAAACCACGATCGTTGAGGTCTACATGCCTTCGAAGACTGCCCCTCGTACTCAGCCTTGTACTGCCGGGGCGAGCAGGCTTCTTCACGAGTCGTAGCATGTTCATCGCTCAAGGAGAGCTCTGGACCGGCACATCCGAGACTGATGAGTAAGAACATCAGAATAATAATACGCATTGAAGTATCCGGGAAGAAGGCATTGTGATGCCTAGATTGTATCGACTGGTGACCTTTTCGGCCAGACATTCTAAAAACTATAGCATCCATGCGGGCAACCCTTTGTTTCTAATCAGCGATTGCTTGCGTCATGTTCAATGTCGAGCCGGCCTGTTGCGCGCTCGAAAGGATCGATCACTCCGTCATGGTTTTGATCGAGCTCTGCGAAATGGTCATACAGCGATCCTGCTGTTTGAGGAACAATCACCCGTCCCGTTCGACGATCTCGTTCGTGCTCATACCGTCGGGGCTGCTCCAGTATTCCAAAATGGACAACATTCGCCGGGATCAGAGGTAGTGGCCCGACGACAGTCATCGCTTGGGCACGTAGCTTCAGCTTCTTCTGGCCGACCTTCTTGGACGCACGCGCTGAATGCGATGGCCTCTTTGCCCGCTGTCATCGGACAGCACCTTGTCCAAATCCTTGTCCACCTTGACACGTATTTCATGGTCAATTTTGACGTTCAAGTTAATCGTGATCGGCTTATCCGGCGACGCTACTTCAATACGAGGCGTACAGGCTCCGATTGCAACCAATACCCCTCCGATCACTACCCCGATTACTATCGTCAGGCTATTCGGTCGTTGCATTGCAAACCTTATCGCTGTCATTGCCGTTTATGTTTCCTCTCGACCGCATCTTGAATATCATCGACAAGGCGCAGGCTTTTCAAGAGGGCCGGGATATGTTCTTGCACGGTCAGATTGAAATTCACCGGAGGAATCTTCTTGAGATCCGGATTTCTTCCCTCCAGTCGAGCCGTCAGCAGAAGCGTCCCGGTCTCCGCATAGTCTACACCAACTCGGAGCAATGTATAATGAAAGTTATTTAACGCCTGTGTCACCAGATATAACTGAGTATTGGTCTCTGAAATGAGCTTTGACGATTCTGGCGCCGACCCATAGCGAATGACTCCTCCCGGAGGCAACGCCGTCACCATCCCATCTTTGACCGTCAGTCCTCCGGACGTGATTGCAACCGGCAACGTTCCATTCAGCGTCCCGGTTCCTTGTATCCCCTGATTGTGCTCCACACTCAGAACCTTGGCCAGATCTAAATCTTGCAGTATGACTGTGGCGTGATAGGGCGGCTTGGTAACGTCCACCAGGATGCCCGGACTGGTGACCAAGCCTCCAAACATCTCACATCTGAAATCTTTCGCCTCAATGACCTGTAGCCCCTCATGAAATTTCCATGATCCTTGAAGCAGTGCGGACAGGTTGGTCATTTCAATGCCAATCTGTACCGATCCGATGGTCACCGGCGCCGGTTCGACAGTCGCCAGAGAGTCAAACCCATTCGTGCGTAAGGCCATCGTCGTATTGGCGTCTTTGACGACATACTCGTCATACCGGCCGGACAGTTTGTCGGCGACGATCTTGATCGTTCCAGATGTCAGTTGAAAGCCATCCCCCGACTCCCCCAATCCGCCCGACCACGAGGCATCGATCGTGGACATGACCCGCCCATCGAGTATTTCTACGGGCATCGGCAATCCGGAAATCAGCCGGCTCAACCGGCGATCCTCGCCATCAAAGACAATGGGGCCGATCATGCCATGCGCGGTGCCCTGCCCTGACATAAATGGCTGCTCAATCTCCGCTGTGACCAAACTCGCACGTAAGGGAGCGTCAATACGAAGATCCGCCCTGATCCCTGCTTGATTGGCGGTAAACCGGACTTTCCAATCCGTCGCCGGAACTTTCAATGGAGCAAGATTGAGCGACACTCCACCCATTGAGATCCTGCCTTGCGCATTCCATGCTTTCGCGCTGACTTCAGCAAGTTGCAGCGCGACGGCGCCTTGATCGATATGAATGTCCTGGCCCATCACGGTCATCGTTGAAAGACGCATCGCCACAGTCGCCGGCCCGGCGCTGCAATGAATATCAGGGAGATCGCACCGTACGGAAAGCCCGTCGTACAGCTGAAGCGTGACTTTCGGCACAGCAACAGTCCCGTGGTAAATCTGCTTGACGGTCACGAACGATTCGGGGAACAGCGTGCCTCCTATCGAGGACCGTGTCAGAGAGACGGTCCCTCGGAGATCGGCCATCGCTTCTTGAGCAGACAGCATCTCGGTAATGACTTTGGGAACGACTCCTGTCACCCGATAGGTTCCCTCCGCCGACACCAGCTCGCTCCCCGCTCCTTCTGCGCGGCTCGTTTGAAACTCCCCAACCAATGGTCCTGCAGCTTTTCCATAGGTCACATGCAGCGGCCCTTCAACGATCGTACGTATCGGCGCCTCAGCCCAATAGAGCATTCCCTTGACCGGCTCCCTGTTGTAAATGCTCAATGGTTGAGACCCGCGCGGGAGTATCATCCGCACAGCATCGGGAATGATGCGGGGTTGGACATTGACAGTCGCTGACACCAACACACCCGGAGCCAATGTCCATCCGATCTGCATCGCGTTGCCGGCAAATGTGCCCGTGTAGGCCACTGTAATGTCATGTGCAACACCCTTCAGCACATGCAGGGTGCCGTTCAGACGGACATTTCCATCCAAGTGCGTGCGTGAATCCCAGACGCCGCGGTTCCAGTCCAGTTCATCTCCAGCGCTCCTGTCACTTTTCCCAGATCCGGACCTATCGGAACAAGTAACGCGATAAAGGGCGCGAGTTCGCGGACATTCACCTCAAGCTGTCCTTTAATCTCAACCTGAGAACCGTTCGGATGCGCCTGTGAGTGCCACGATACGATCGGCACGGTTTGAAGTCGTTGAGACACCAAGGTAGCCGACCAGGTGCTTGCTGAATTTCCAGCCACAGTCAGACCATAGGACGCGGTATCACGGCCTTGAAATGTGAGATGTCCTCCCAGTTCCCCATCCCGATACTTGAGATTGCCGGCAATAGTCACCTTGCGAAGCGGGCCGGTCGCTTGCTCCCGAAAGATCGTGACCCGATCCAGCTGTAACTCATCGAAGGGAAGAATCGGCAAACGACGTAACAAATCACCAGCCGTCAAGAAGTTCCAGGGCGATTCGTCGTCGTCAGGCTGACTTCGCGTCACCCCTTCCCCGTGATCGAGTCCGGACGCCGCCGAATTAAGCACTTGCACGGCGACATCGGAAAGCCACACCCGGGTGACTCGCCCACGAGCCAGCTCCGGCAACCGATAGGCAATCTCGGCGTTCGTAAGGGAGATGAGCACTTGCTCTCCACCGATATTCTGCTGAAAGGCAACGACGGGAATGTGCATCCCGTCCCAACGCGGATACCCCAGTTGAATCATCACATGCTTGTAGCCGTCATGACGAAGTCCTTGAGCCAGGAAATACGATGCCGTTAGCGGGAGGATCAAATAGATACCCACCACAACGAGCACGCTGAAAAACAGACCGATCTGATATCGACGTGACAACATTGGCTTCACCAAACGTAATACTGCTCCGACTGGTTGTCGAATATTTATACAAGTCTGTCAAGGGGACTGCCGCACGCCAACCCAGCTCCCCTGACCCCAACGCGTCTGCGTTGACAGGGTTTCCCCCACACCGGTATCGTGTGCCAGTATTCTTCCGACCACAGGCTTCGAGTCACACATTGTTTTCTATCCAATCCGCCCGCTGTTTCTTCAACATCTCGGGCGCCGTTACGCGCGCGCTGCCGCACGCATGGGTGGTTACACTTGCTCTTCTTTGTGGGTGCCTTGTAGAGGCACCGCCCATTTTCGCCGCAGATACGCAGTCGGAACGGTCAAGCGACCGGCACATCCGGGAGTTGGACAATCTCTCCGCTCTCTGGAGCTTGTACAAACAAACCTTCATTGTGAATGGCCGGGTGGTGAGCTGGGATGAACAGGGGATCGCCTTATGTTCGACCGTGTATGGGTCTGGACAAAAGAACATCTTCAAGTGCGCGACGACAAATTATTTGCCTGGAAATGGAAGAGCAAGGTCTTGTCGATGAATTCGGCTACCGATGCGGATACGGACATCGCACTCGCGCTGGTCCAGGCCGCACGGCGATTCGATCAGCCGGCCTACGAGCAGGAAGCCCTGGCTATTCTCACGTCGATCTGGGACCTCGAACTTTTGCATACCGATTCCCACATCTATGTCACTGCAGGCAATTGGGCGCGATACGAGGATCATCCGGTCATCCATGTCGCCTATCTTGCGCCCTATGCCTATGAAGTCTTCGCAATCGTCGATGGAGCACATCCCTGGGCGCGCGTCATCGACTATGCGTACGCGACCTATGGTCATCGTCGTCGTGACATCTTTGACGACATACTCGTCATACCGGCCGGATAGTTTATCGGCGATGATTTTGACCGTTCCCGATGCCGGCTGAAATCCATGCGCCGACTCCCCCACTCCTCCTGACCACGAGGCATCGATCGTGGATGCGACCCGGCCATCCAGTATTTCTACGGGTATCGGCAATCCGGAAATCAGCCGGCTCAATCGGCGATCTTCGCCATCAAAGGCAATCGGGCCGATCATGCCATGAGCCGTCCCCTGCCCCGCCATAAATAGCTGCTCAATCTCGGCCGTCACCAGACCCGCATGCAAGGGAGCGTCAATACGAAGGTTCGCCCTGATCCCTGTTTGATTGACGGCGAAGCTGGTGATCCAATCCGTTACCGGAATTTTTAATGGAGCAAGATTGAGCGACACTCCACCCATTGAGATCCGGCCTTGCGCGTTCCATGATTTCGCGGTGGCTTCAGCAAGTTGCAACACGATGGCGCCGTGATTGATATGAATATCCTGACCCATCACGTTCATCGTTGAAAGACGCATGGCTACAGTTGCCGGCCCTGCGCTACAATGAATATCGGGGAGATCACAGCGTACGGAAAGCACGTCGGACAGCTGGAGCGTTGCTTTTGGAACAGCTACCGTCCCGTAAAGAATCTGTTTGGCTGTCACAAACGATTCAGGAGCAAGCGTTCCTCCTATTGAGGCCTGAGTCAGGGACAAGGTTCCTCGGAGATCAGCCATCGCTTCTTGAGCAGATAGCATCTCGGTAATGCCTTTGGGAACAACTCCTGTCACACGATACGTTCCTTCCGCCGATACCAACTCGCTCCCCGCGCCTTCGGCGCGGGTCGTTTGAAACTCCCCAACCAATGGTCCTGTGGTCTTCCCATAGGTTACATTCAGCGGTCCTTCAACGGTCGTGCGTATCGGCGCCTCAGCCCAATAGAGCATCCCCTTGACCGGTTCCTTATTATGAATACTCAACGGCTGAGCCCCGCGCGGAAGCATCATCAGCATGGCATTGGGGAATATGCGAGGTTGGGCAGTAACCGTCGCCGACACCAAGACACCGGGAGCCAAGGTCCATCCGATCTGCATCGCATTGCCGGTAAATGTACCCTTGTAAGCCACGGTAATGTCACGTGCCACACCCTTCAGGGCAGGCAAGGTGCCATTCAGACGGACATTTCCATCCAGGTGGGTGCGTGAATCCCTCCAGAGGGATGTGAGCGTCGCCTCCGATGCCGCGGTCCCGGTCCAGTTCATCTCCAGCGCACCTGTTACTTTTCCCAGTTCCGGGCCTATGGGAACAAGCAACGCAATAAATGGCGCCAGTTCGCGGACATTTACCTCAAGCTTCCCTTTAATTTCGACCTGAGAACCATTTGGATGTGCTTGTGAGTTCCACGACACAATCGGCACGGCTTGGAGTCGTTGAGACACCAAGGTTGCCGACCAGGTGCTTGCTGAATGTCCCGCCACAGTTAGACCATAGAATGCGGTATCACGGCCCTGGAATGTGAGATGCCCTCCCAGTTCACCATCCCGATACTG
>JABMDH010000096.1:18403-24116 GCA_015904075.1 Nitrospira sp. | reverse complement strand
GAATTGAGCACTTGCACGGCGACATCAGGAAGCCATACCCGGGTGACTCGCCCACGCACCAGCTCCGGCAACCGATAGGAAATCTCGGCGTTTGTGAGGGAGATGAGCACTTGTTCTCCCCCGATATTCTGCTGAAAGGCAACGACAGGAATGTGCATGCCATCCCAGCGTGGATACCCCAGCTGAATCATGACGTGCTTGTACCCGTCCTGACGCAGCCCTTGCGCCAGAAAATACGATGCCGTCAATGGGAGGATCAAATAGATCCCCACCACGGCCAGCACGCTAAAAAACAGACCGATCTGGTATCGACGTGACAGCATTGCCTTCACCAACCGTACGTACACTCTGATTGGTTGTCGAATATTTATGTAAATCTGTCAAGAGCACTGGTGCAGACCAACGCAGCTCTCTCGACTGCAATGCCTGTGCGTTGACAGGGTTTCCCTGAGGCCGGTATCGTGTGCCATCATTGTTCCGGCCACAGACATCGAGTCGTACATTGTTTTCTATCCAATCCGCCCGCCGTGCTTTCAGCGTGGCATATACCAGACCTGCTCTGCACTGTGCTGTGACGATCCTGCTCGTTCTTCTGTGTGAATGCCTCGCGGCAATTCCGCCTGTGTACGCAGCCGCCCCACAGTCAGAACGATCGAGCGACCGGCACATCCGGGAGCTGGATGAGCTCTCCGCCCTTTGGAGCTTATATAAACAAACCTTCATTGTGAATGGCCGGGTGGTGAGCTGGGATGAACAGGGTGTGACGACATCCGAAGGTCAGGGGTATGCCATGCTCCGCGCAGTATGGTCCGGGGATCGCGCCATGTTCGACCAGGTGTGGGCGTGGACGAAAGAGCATCTTCAAGTGCGCAACGACAAGTTATTCGCCTGGAAATGGAACGGCAAGATCGTGTCAATGAATGCCGCGACCGATGCGGACACGGATATCGCACTCGCGCTGATCCTGGCCGCACGCCGATTCGACCTGCCCGCCTATGAGCGGGACGCGTTAGCGATTCTCACCTCGATCTGGGATCTGGAACTCCTGCATGCCGATTCTCACATCTATGTGACGGCAGGCAATTGGGCGTTGCACGAGGATTACCCGGTCATCCATGTTGCCTACCTTGCACCCTATGCTTATGAAGTTTTCGCCGCCGTCGATAGAGCACATCCATGGGCACGTGTCATCGACGATTCGTATGCGACGCTGCACTGGCTGTACGATCAGGAGCGCGTCGCACTCCCCCCTGACACGATCTATTGGAATCGCAAGACACAACAGCTCTCACTGCGACATCCCGCAACCGGCCGCATATCGGAATTCAGTTATGACGCATTCCCCATCTTCTGGCGTGTCGCATTGGATGCACAATGGTTCAGCCGTGCGGAGAGCCCACTGCGAAAAATGATGCTCGATTTCTTCCAGCGCGAATGGCGCGCCCATGGCCGGCTCGTCGATCATTATGCGTTCAATGGAACTCCCCGCTCCATGATGGAAGGACTTCCGCTTTATGCGACGGTATCGGCGCTGGCGCTCCAGGAACAACCGGACTTCGCATCGACCCTCATGCAGCGCAAGTTGACGGATCTGCAACGAACTGCATTGGCGGGGAAAGCAACACCCTACTACTTGCATAATTGGCTGTGGTTCAACCAGGCCACGTCGCTCCAACAGGCACGACACTACGACGAATTCCTTGGCTTCCTGCGGCCCTTCGATTTCGAGGGATTTTCCGCGCACCTCCCCTGGACATTGTTCGCCGTCACACTCACCCTGTTCCTGATAGCGCGATGGCATCCGATTTTCACGGCAGCGTTTCTGCTGTGTGCCTTGACGTTATGCGTGCGCTATCTCTGGTGGCGGCTCTTCAACACACTGAATACCATTGAATCGGGCGGCCTCATGATCAGTCTCTCCCTCTGGATTGCCGAATGCTATGCCCTTTCGACCATACTGCTGCTGCTCGTCCAAGTCGGCATCGGCCGACGCCCTTCTCCTGCTGTGCCCCCTCCGGCTGCAGAGGGATTCGCCCCGACCGTCGATGTCTTAATCCCGATTTATTCAGAGTCCTGCGCCATTCTCGCACAGACACTCGTCGGCGCTTGCGCCATGGCCTATGGCCCCAAACGCATCTATGTCCTCGACGACAGCCATCGTGACGAAGTCGCACAACTGGCTAACCAGTTTGGAGCCACCTATATCAAAGGACCCCGCCGGCATGCCAAGGCCGGAAACCTCAACCACGCGCTCACTCAGACGGATGGTGAATTGCTCGTGGTGTTCGACACGGACCACATTCCCGTCACAAGCTTTCTTCAGGAAACCGTCCCGTTCTTTGCCGATCCTCATATGGGATTTGTTCAAACCCCGCATCACTTTTATAACCAGGATATCTTTCAGCGCGCACTGCGGACGTCCCCGCTCATCCCTAACGAGCAGGATATGTTCAACCATGCCATCCAGGGGGCGCGCCAGAGCTGGGGCGGTTCATTTTTTGTGGGAAGCGGAGCAGTGTTTCGCCGGACTGCGATTATGGCATTGAATGGATTCAAGCTGATGAGCATCACCGAAGACATCCACACCAGTCAGCACCTGCATGCCCATGGTTGGAAATCGGCATTCGTCGATAAGGATCTTGCCGTAGGATTGACGGCGGAGAATTTAGCCTCCTATTTGGTTCAACGGCGTCGCTGGATGCTGGGGTGCCTCCAGATCTTCTTTAAAGATAACCCCCTCTTCTGCAGTGGTCTGTCCATTCGCCACCGGATCGGCTACTTCGCCTCGCTCTATTACTTTTTCTTCCCTGTCGCGCGCGTGATTTTCTGGATCACCCCGCTGTACTTTTTAGTCTTCCATCTGCACCCGATCTTTGCCGATGTCTCGATCTTACTGGCATACCTCCTCCCCTTTCTTGTCCTGGTTCCTCTGATCTCCTCTGTACTACTGCCGGGCTGGCCCCGGCTGCTGTGGTCGACGGTGTATGAAACTACCGTCTGTTTTCCACTGTTCCGCTCCATGTTCGACCTGCTGCTTCCCAAACAAATGGGCTTTAAGGTCACCCCCAAAGGGTTGGTCTCACACCGCCGATCCTTCGATTGGCGTTCATCTGCAGGATTGCTGATTGCCACGACCATTACCCTCGTGGCGATCTGCAAAGGACTGTGGGAGTTTTGGTACTTTGGCATCGAGAAAGATGCCTATTTCTTCAATCTCAGCTGGGCCTCGGTCAATCTGATTGGACTCAGTGCCGGTTTGCTCATGGCATGAGAACAACCACAACGGCGCGCCGAGGAACGAATCCGGAAAGCCATTCCGCTCCGCCTGGAGGCCGACGGCTATGCACTCGATGCCCTGAGCCGTGACGTGAGTCTGACCGGAGTGTCCCTGGAAACTGCCCACGCCGACTCGATTCCAGCTCAGGCCCTGGAGTGGTCACGCTACGCCACATATCGCGAGAAAGATATGCTCAAGTACTACCGCATGGGACTCAAGCGACAGGATGACCCGGCGATGCGGTTGCGATACGCGAGCCATTTGGCAGCCCAAAAGGAAACGGCTCAAGAAGCCGTGGCCCAGTACGACAGAGTACTGGCTTCACAGCCGCACAATTCACAGGCGCATCAGGGGCTGGCCAAGGCCTATGCCTGGCTCGGCCAGAATGACCTGGCTCTCCATCACGCCAATCTCGCGCGGCACGCGGCACGCCGTGAGCCCGGTGACATGACCGCCTTGCGGCGCGATATGCTCAAAGGACGGGAACCTGCCGTGGAGGGCGTGCTCTCGGTGTTGGCGCAACCTGAAAAGCCGTTCGAGCTGTATGGAGTTCGTCTAGGGTCACGCGGGAAAGTGGATGTGAGTCCCTTTACCACTACCACATTAGAAGCCGGAGCAGAACATTTCTGGAGTTCATCGGAACATCGAACCGGCGGGTACCTGTCGTTCGGCAATCAATTGCGGATCAACCCGACACACCGCGTCGATATGCTCATCGAATATCATGACGCACCGCGCGGCGATGGCCTGGCCTATAAATTCGAATACATCTATGACAGACCGTCGATCTCGATCCGCCCCGGCGTGAAAAGAGAATTCCGTTATGATTCGTTTGCCGCGCTCGCCGGCTCACGAACGACCGGGCAACTGATCGGCCTGGCGCGATCGACGCTGTTCTATACCGATGTCGCCTTCAACATCGGTTCGGTTCATCTGGACGTCACTCCATTTGTCGGATGGGTGAGCGCAGAATCGGTGAGTAAGAACGAGCAGGTGGGCCTTGCGGCCAAAGGGGCCATACCTCTCTGGCAAACGGGCAAGTGGGATTGGTCAGGGGAGTATCTCTTCTATGTGACGCACTATGGAGAGAATCAGAGCGGCTTCCGCTCAAGTCCGACGGAACCGACGGCTGGTGGCTTCTTTAGTCCGCAAATCTTTGTCAATCAGATTCCTCGACTCGCCGCCAGTTATACGATCGATGAGAAACAGGATGTCACGATTGCAGCCGGACCGGCGGTCCAATATGTCGATGAGTCAGCCAGAGCGGCTCAGATCCGTGTTGGAGGCGATGCCCACGCAGCCTATACGGCCAGGCTCTCGAAGCCCTGGCTCCTGAAAATCATGGTGGACTACACACAAATTTCCAGCGTATATACACGCATCCAGGGTAATGCGTTGCTGGTGTATACGTTTTACTAGCCCGCTCGCGAGAAGCACGCATCTGCGCGATCACAGAACAGACCGGCATGAAAAGCGAAGGCTGAGACAACCACTTATGATACCGTCAGTTGTCTCAATGCCGGCTTGATACGCTTGCGCATCTGCCGATGCAAACAGTCCTCCACGGCATCGATCAGCAGATTGAGCTGGGAATGCTGGAAGCCGATCCGTTTGAGACAGGGGTCGCTCAGAAGTCCGACAAGAAGGCTGATCGCCGTAATGAACAGTCCCACCACGAGCGTCATACCCGCAATGTCCCAGAACGATGGATTCGGTGGAAACACCGAATAGAATACTGATCCGAGACTTGATCCCAATATAAACGTCGACGCCGCCTTATCCTGAGCTCTGTCCCTGGCGATCTTTTCACCGATTCCGACGATGCTGAGCGAATGATCGCCGAACACGAGCCATCCGGTTGCCACCGTTGCGACCGTCGCGACTGCGTCAAGAATCACCGAACGGCTGGACGAATGGGCGGCGATGACAGTCCTGGTGTCAGACAATTCCCTCAGCGATTCATTCGGCAACGTGCCTGATTTGAGCAAGGGCCCCAGGTGGTGGTGCCGCTCGATGTACCCAAGAAGACCATTCGGGCAGGTTGTTTGATCCGCGATCGTCAACGGCCATTCCAGCAACTCGCTGGCAACTAACCGTTCAATCTCCCGTTGATATCTGGTCTTAAAGCCGGACGGCAACAGACCAATCAAATCTGCGCCGGGGCGCCAGCCTAGTCTCATAGGTATCTCAATGAGCTTCTTAAGGAAGAGCGACGGAATAGCCCAGAGCGCATTGACCGGATGGTAGAGCAGATCGGTTACAAGCGACTGTTTTTGCCATGCGAGTGTTTCCTGAACCGAATAGTGCCGCGCCACAAAGCTGTCCACGCGGCGACGGCAATCAGCGATATATTGATCGACACACTCTTCAAGGCTCAGGATTGTAATAGCCGCGTGCTGGTCGTTCATTGTGCCTCTCCTGATAAGGCATCACTAT
>JABMDH010000096.1:7970-18303 GCA_015904075.1 Nitrospira sp. | reverse complement strand
GCACGCCTGATTTGAGCAAGGGCCCTAAATGTTTATGCCGCTCGATATGACCCAGAAGACCGTTCGGACTGATTTTCCGTTCGTCCATTGTCAACGGCCATTCCAGCAATTCTCCGGCAACCAACCGTTCCATTTCCTTTTGATATCTGGTTTTGAATCCGGACGGTAGAAGACTGATCAGATCTGCGCCGGGACGCCAGCCTAACTTCATGGGTATCTCGATGAGTTTCTTGAGAAAGAGCGACGGAATTGCCCAGAGTGCATTGACCGGATGGTAGAGCAGATCGGTCACGAGCGACTGTTTTTGAAATGCGAGAGTTTCCTGAATCGAATAGTGCCGCTCCACGAAGCTGTCCACGCGGTTACGGCAATCGGCGACATATTGATCAACGCACTCTTCGAGACTCAGAATCGCAAGTGCTGCCTGCTGGTCGTTCATTGTGCCTCTCCTGACAAGGCTTCACTATACGAAAATATTATCACGGCTCAAGGAAATCTCCGTTTACAGTACGGCCTCAAACGACTAAAATTACACTCACAATTTTTCCTACCGCAGCGCAGGCTGGTACCGAGTCAAAAACAGCTACGGCTATCATGTGACACCTGCACCGTCCAGTTTCATCACGAGCATTGAGTTCTGGCCCGTCGATATTCCTATCACGGACCCGTTTGTCGTCGCGACCGGCGCGCGCGTCGTCGCGGAGAATATCTTTATCCGCACCACACTAAGCGACGGGATTTGCGGCTATGGGGAAGCGGCGCCGTTTCCCGAAGTCGGAGGTGAAGATCGGAAGGCCTGTCTCAATGCACTGTCCGATCTCGTACCGCTACTCATCGGCCAATCGGTTCACAACTACCGAGAACTCGCCACCCACATGGCTCACACAACTCCAATGCAGCCAGCAGCCCGCTGTGCCCTTGAGACCGCGCTACTGGACGCCTCCTCCCGCAGCGCAAAGATTCCCATGTGGCAACTCTGGGGCGGCGCCGACGTACGACCTCGGAATACGGACATTACGATTCCCATCACCACACAGGACAAGACGGTATCGCTCGCGCGCGGCTGGTATGAGCGAGGCTTCCGCCTGTTCAAGATGAAGGTCGGCAACGATGTGGATGCAGACATACGCCGATTGGAAGCGCTGCACCGTACCTTGCCCGGGATTTCATTCATTGGCGACGGCAATCAAGGGTTCTCACGCCAAGAATGTCTGGCCTTTGCCAAAGGTGTCCACCAATTTGGCGGGGTGATCGTCCTGCTGGAACAGCCCGTGGTGCGGGATGACCTCGACAGCATGGCAGCTATTCGACGAGAGACCGGTATCCCGGTCGCAGCCGACGAATCCGTGCGCTCCCTGGACGACGCCCGCAAGGTCGTCGAACAAGGCGCGGCAGATTACATCAACATCAAGATCATGAAAACCGGTGTACTCGAAGCAGCAGACATCGCAGCATTCACGCTGAGGTCAGGCCTGAAGCTCATGGTCGGCGGCATGCTGGAATCACGTATTGCGATGGGATGTTCATTTAGTCTGGTCTTAGGCATGAAGGGATTCGACGTGTTGGATCTGGATACCCCACTGTTACTTTCGATCGATCCCATTCAAGGCGGCTATCGATACGACGGCCCTACCCTGCAGCCTTGGACCGAAGCAGGGTTAGGAGTGTCTGTGACCGTTCCGGAATACACCCGCAAGACAGGGATCGGCTAAGGCCGTCGTACAGAATGGCTCTCGATTGACTAGTCCACTGAACGAGACTATTATTTTGTATGCGCCGAATGGCCATCTTCCTTGTCCTCTTGCTGCTGATTCTGACGTTCAACGCCTATGCCTGTATCCTGCCCTTACCACCCGTACCCCATATGGACTGTTCCTCTGGAACAGAAGAGCCTGTACGCGAGACGTGCGATGCCTTTCTTGAAATAGGTCCAGGCTCACAGTTTTCTTCGCACCATACCAGTAGCGCGCTCCACCTTGAATACGTGATGCCCGTTTATGTTCTTCCCGATACGCTGATTCCACTTGTTCGCATCACCAACCCACCACGCAGTGCCGATACTCCGGTCCATCCCTCGATCCACACTTCGGTCCTACGGATTTGATATCCGTTTCCGTTTCACTTCCTGCTTGCTAGGTGTTCCATATTTTCTTCTATCGCCCGGGCTATGAGACTGGACGTGGGCTACAAGCCAGAAAAGGGGGATGTATGTCTGACATAAGCAGAAGAACCTTGGTGACCACTGGCGCCTCTTTACTTGCGACCGGAGCTTCATTGATGGTGTTACGAGGAGTGGACGCTGCAACGCATGACGCAGCCCACGATCCGATGCCACAGTCCCCGCAATCTGAACTACTTCACACCTCAGGAAAAGCGTCTACCTCGGAAGACCATCACATGATGGATGACATGACACGATGTATTCAGCTCTGCCAAGATTGCCATGCGCTCTGTATTCAAGTGATCGGACATTGCTTAACACTCGGAGGCCGTCATGCGGCCCCGGACCACATCCGTTTATTGATGGACTGTGCGCAGATGTGTTCGACGACTGCGGATTATATGGCACGAGAGTCTTCGTTCCACGATCGTACATGCGTCCTCTGTTCCGAGATCTGCCGGCTATGCGCGGAGAGTTGCGAGCAACTACGGGGAGACGATCAGTTAATAAAGCAGTGCGTCGACATGTGTCGCCGCTGTGCGGAATCGTGCGAGCGGATGGCACCGAAAGGAACGGCGTAGCCGTTCGACGACGCTCACACAGGGTCATGAGATCAGGCTGGAGAGTATTCCCGGAGCTCATCCATTTTGGATGAAACAGGCTGTCAAACGACCTAATCACAGATAGTTATCTAAGAAATGACCGAAAGCTACAGAGGCTGGAATTGTTTGTGTGAGAACGCCTCAAGCGAGGATTTCAGAAAAGATATCTAGAGGTACCCTCCTAATCACCGAAAAACCTCTCGATGAAGGCATCGCCCTGTGCCGTCGAGCATCCTTAGCAACCCCTCTCAAGTATAGGATTGACACCTACAAATCTGGCAGGCTATAAAACGCACCCACAGCCAATTCTAGCCAATTGAGATGCCGGTCTAACACAAATTAATTGAAGTGCGTTTCTATCAGATTCATCACAAAATGAGCGATCGGATGAAGAAGTATTATATTCTTCCAGCCGTTTTATGTCTCGCAGCTGGAATGGTCGGATGTGAAGGGAAAAATCCTGTGGCCTCTAAAGCGCAGGGCCCTAAAGTGGCCGTGACGTTTGACGTAACAGACGAAGCGGGCCACTGGTTTGACACCGGCGTGACTCTACCTGGCGGGTCCAGCTCCCTTGCCATCGTACAACCAGGTGATAGGGTTCGGTTTCTTCAAACCAAGTCGGCACATGGTCCCGGCGGTGCGAATGGCCCATCGCGAGTCGAAAGCCTTCACACTGTCACAAGCCTGATTTGGCCAGCCGGTTCGACGCCGGCAGAACGGCTCGATCAAGACGCAGCGAACAAGGACGACCATGACGTAGTCTTGAGAACACCTGGCCTCCATGTGTTTGTGTGCAAACTACATCCCTACATGTTAGCCGGCGTGATCGTGGATGATCCGACGACTACGGGCCTTGATATCGGGGACAATCTTCATCTCTTTGGCGTCACACACACTGTGGATGTACGCCACCCAGCCAATGACGCAAACGCCTTCACCAGCAATTCAAACCTGGGTCTCAGGCTGTTGCGTGCATTCTTTGTGGTCACCAGTCCCTCGAACTGGAAGGACTATACCAAGGTTGATCAGCCGTACCGGACAGCCTTTCCTCCAGTGCCAGTTCGAGTCAATCCTGTCGGGGCTCTAGATCTCTCAGCCACAGGTGGAGTCGTTGACGATTTGAATGCAGCGCTGCAATCATTCTTCGATGGCGAGAACATCGATGCGCAAACCGCTCCTACAATCCCGGGTATCGGCGAAGTATGGGTGGATACACAGTACGAAGTGAGCCAGGGAAAAGGCGATGCCTATCCCAGCACTATCACGGTCGTTGATGCGGAAACCTGGCAGGTGAAACGGAAGATCGCCCTGCCTGGTCTGAAAATGAACAACGCCCACAACATGTGGGCGAGCCATGACCAGAATGAGATCTATCAGACGGAGTGGCACGGCAAGAGTCTCTACGTGCTTAACCGAGCAGACGGATCGCTGATACAGGAATTGGTTCTCGACAAGGATCCAGCCCATGTCATGACGCGGGTCGATACAGAGCAAGTGCATGTGGGACTGAACGGAGGGGATTCAGTTGTCGAATTGAACAGGAATGCCATCACGAAGACGCTGAGCATCAACCGCAATATTCTGGTGCAAGGTCCTGGAGATCGACAAGCACAACCCCATGCCCATTGGATGGGATTCGATAGTTTATCGATGGTCACACCCAATTCCAATACGGGTGATTCAACGCTCTTTGATTTCACAAGCAATTCCATTGCGGCAAAGAACACAACGGGACCGTTGCCGATTGCCGCATCGATGGACCCAGCCTCAACACGGTACTACGTGTCCAACTATCTGGGACACAGTATTTCCGTCATGTGCGGACCTTCCGGAGTGGCTCTCACTTGCGGGGGCGCGTTACCTGGGCAGAAGATCGTCGATATCAGCTTGCTCCAGCACTACAACCCAATTACTGGAGCTATAAACGGAGCGGTCGGCGGTCTGCCGATTCAAACGCCGGTGAGTCCGGATGGGAGATTTGTGGTCACGGGAAACACCCTTACGGGAACCATCACCATCATTGATACCAGTCTGATCAATCCAGCCGACCCCGTCGCTTCGCAGGCCGCGCTGGTGAAGATGCTCCCCTGCGATCCAGGTTGCCATGGGGTGAACTTCGGCGCAAAAGCGCAATCCGAGTCCAACCCAGCGGGAGGCTATTACGCCTACGTCACCAGCAAGTTTGCAAACCGCTTAATTGTCTATGACATTGATCCAGACAATGACGGCAATGCAAGTGACGCTCAGATTGCCGGTTCGATCGTGTTAGTCGACAATGGACTTGCTGCGGATAAGAAGGACGATACTATGATCGCCAACTTCGGCATGGGTGGTCAGGGAGTATTGCCTGTGCCCAATGTCTATAACGGTTGGGTGCAGAAACTGCCCCCGACACTCTGCGATCAACTCTCGCCGGAACAGAAAAATCCGTTCCCGAGCACCGGTCTTACCCAATGCCAGGATTAGAGAATTATTCAGGTTGCCGGAATCATTCCGGCAACTAATATACGTTGCCTACTCAAGGGCCTGGTGCGGATGGTTCATCGCCATCCCACCGGGCCCTCTGATTGTACAGACAAAACAGGCCCTCTACAGCTCCCTGACCTCCATACGACTCATCTCTCTTCGCGTCTTGACATTCTCTCCTGCCAGGTATAACGAAATGGCCTGGTGTGGAGTAGCCCCCACCGGAGGAGTTTACTATGGGTATCGGGCAACGCGAACAACCGGAGCGAGCGCGCACGGCCTTTGTTTTGGCCTTGGCCTCTGTCTTGCTCGCCGGCTGCTTATTCATGGAGTCGCCGAAACAGACCGAACCAGTTCGATCTGCGAGTGTTTTTGCCGCGAGCGAGAGCAATACAGCGTATATGAAAACCTGCCGTACCAAAAGTGTCCCTATACCACCTGACTGGAAAGCCTCTGCATCGGACTGGGAGCCCCACGGCAACCTCAGTACCATCTTGCTCACTCCCAATCATTTGGACAAGGTACAAGCTGACAATGCGACATTTGCGAGCGTTTGGTCCTACACCTCTCCGACCGTTAGAGGTGCCTGCATTGCGCTCGCAAGGAACGGCGGTACATTCCAGGTCATCTGTCAAAGTGCCGCAACCGGACATGCCTGTTTTTGGGAAAACGACCCGAATCAGGCGAGTTCCCGTTGGACGCCGCAGACGGCGGAAGTCACGATGGCGTCACTTCGCGATCCTGAGCAGGGATTCGCTCCGGGAACAGTCCCATGCACCGAATGCCATCGCGGGAGCAACGCATTTCTTGTCGCCCCTGATGATCCGACATGGGCCACCGTGTTGAGGCCGAAGCAGACTCGTCCGACATTTACCACACGGGTTGAGCACTCCACACAACCAGGGCCAGCAGCTCCGGGTGGAATGACGATCACCCACCCACGCTTTATTCCGATTGGAGGAAAATCTGTAGCTCTGCACAATCCACTTCCGACGATTCCAGGCTGTTCAGGAGCCTGTCACGAAGCTCATTATGAGATATTGGACAAAGGCCACACGACTGAAGGCTATGTCAGGATACCGAGGCCGATGGGACCTAACTGTGCGCACAATTCCCCCGATAATGATCCGATCAGGAATTGCTATGCTAATTAAAATGGGAACAGGAGAACGTTCGATGCAGGTTCATGCTGAGAGAGAGGGTTTATCCGGCGGCTCCTCGCACTTCTTGCAGTTCAGAATAGTGCCAAGATACTGAGTTCGTCCCGACTCCGTCAGCACCCAGGGCCTACTGAAAAATGGCGGCTGATGTCGCACATGCTGTCCATGACCACAGGCTAGATCGGCTACCCAATCGCTCTCTTCATCCTGATGATAACCGACAATGGGTTGGTTCATGAACGCGCGACGATATTCGTTTCTATCGTTTCTCGAACGGCAGCTCCGGGCGGTCAGCCGCTGAGTAGTAGATCCACCGGCGTTCCTTGTCTTCATCGAAACTGCCAATAAAAACCACGTTGCGGTCCAGGTGCTGGAATTCGGACAGCGTCGTCTGGCAATCCCCGGGGTTGATGATCCGCGCATCGAATTGTCCTACCACATAGATCATTCCCTTCGGCGCGAGGAATATATTTCGTCTGCTGACGTGTCCTGTGTTGGGGAATAGCTCTGTTGACGACGTACAGCTACCCTCCCCTTCAACCTTCAATGTGAGAGTATGCCGGGAGAGAAATGGATCGGTGGCCATTCGCTCAATCGTCAAGCGTAATTTTGCCGACGGAATCTGCATGGACACCGGCTCTGGTGTGCTGCTGTTGCACCCGACGCTCAGCCACAGGGCACCTCCCAGAGCAGCGGCATGCCAGACAGATGTCACTTGGACGTACCAACCTTCGGTGCGGCACCGATCGCATCGAGACCATCCTGGGCGCAGGCATCGTCAAGATGAGTGCCTGGCGCTCCGCTGACCCCGATACCACCCACAATCTCACCACCGATCTCAATCGGCAGCCCACCGCCCAGAATCAACATCTCGTTGTTGATATTGCCCAGCGCCTGCAACGTTGGCACCTTCATCGTGAGATCAGCTAACTCCGTCGTAGTTCTGTGCACACTGGCCGCGGTATAGGCTTTTTTCCGGCTACTATCGACCGTATGCGACCCCGCCCCATCGGATCGTCCCATGGCGCGCAACACACCGGCCCGGTCGACTACGGATACACTCCCGCGGTATCCATCCTTCTTGCAAGATTCGAGTGCCGCATAAATCGCCTTGTTGGCGATTCCAAGGAGTAAAACCGATTCTTTGGGCAATTCCTCGGCTAAGGCCGGCCGCACCGCCATTAGTCCAGCGAGCAATACAGTCATTGCGGCAACGACAGTCAGCAATACCCACAAACTGTGTCGGTCATTGAGACGACCTGTCATAACGAACCTCCGGAATCGTCGGATTACAATACAGTGATGGATTGTGCCTGGAGAGTACGGACGCGTGTATCCTGCTGTCAAGAGAAGTGCCGTGAGAAAGTCACGCAATGAGTGACTCAACTACTGCGGACATTTCCGTGCGATGGGTATCTTTGTCTCTGAAACACCAGGGCCTTAAGCTCCTCTGCGTGAGCGTATAGTTACTCGCCTTGAGCGTGTGGTGTTCTGCTCGATGGTGACTCCGAGATCCTCGATCATGGCCCGCAACGGCTCTGCGACAGACCAGGCCTGAGCCGGACATCCACGTGGATGATGCGGAGCATCTCCGTCAAAGACTTCCGAGATCTGCCCCATACAGGCCTCTCCTAAGTGTATTTCAAGACCATTGAGAAAGGATCGGGCTTGGATTTTCGTCTTGTCGGTCCTCTCAAAGACGGCAAGCCACGCCGTGCGCGGGCGACGAGTGCGATCATCCAGGGTGAAGATGCGAATCAGACGATTAGCGAGATCTTGCGCGACCTCGCCCAGCGTCGCCGGAGAACCGCCGGGACGCGGGATTGCGAAATCGCTACCCCAGGCTTTCGCCAGCCGCGTTAACGATTCAATCAGCAGGTAATTCGTCGGCAGCCAGATCGGGCCCCGCCAATTCGAATTCCCGCCAAAAATGCCTGTGCCGGACTCTGCCGGTTCATAGTCGACTCGATATTCCATGCCCATGGCCGAGAGTGTGTAGGGGTGATCCTTGTGGAAGCGCGATAAGGCGCGGATGCCATAGGGAGATAGAAATTCCTTTTCATCCAGCATATACCGCAGCACCGACTTTAGCCGCACAGGGTTGACCAGAGAAAGGAACCGCCGGACCTCTCCATCCCGCGATTGCGTATCCACATGGGAGCTGAAGTCCGGCCGGTTTTCAATGAACCACTGCATCCGGTGTTTAAACCGGGGGAGCCGGTCGATGAGTTCAGAGTCCAGGGTCTCGACCGCAAAGAGCGGGATCAACCCGACAAGAGATCGTACCTTGAGTGGAACCGTTCGGCCGTCGGGCAAATGCAGAACATCGTAAAAGAATCCGTCTTCTCTGTTCCAGAGCTCGATCTTTTCACCGCCGATATTATTCATCGCCCGGCAGATATAGACGAAATGCTCGAAAAACTTGCTGGCGACATCTTCGTAGGCCCGATTCTCACGGGCTAATTCCAGTGCAATCGACAGCATGTTGAGGCAATACATGCCCATCCAGCTGGTCGCATCCGATTGCTCGATATGTCCCCCGGTCGGCAATGGCGCACTCCGATCGAACACCCCGATATTATCCAACCCCAAGAAGCCGCCCTGGAAGATATTCTTTCCCTCGGCATCTTTTCGGTTCACCCACCAGGTGAAATTCAGCAGAAGTTTTTGAAACACCCGCTCGAGAAAGACACGATCGCCTACGCCTCTCCGTTTTTTCTCGATCTTATACACACGCCACGCCGCCCACGCATGGACCGGCGGATTAACGTCACCGAACGCCCACTCGTACGCCGGAATTTGCCCATTCGGATGCATATACCACTCGCGGAGCATCAGAATGAGCTGCTCTTTCGCGAAGGTCGAATCGACGATCGCCAGCGGGATACAGTGAAACGCCAGGTCCCACGCGGCATACCACGGATATTCCCACTTATCCGGCATCGAGATGACATCGGCATTGTAGAGATGTGTCCAGTCGGCATTGCGCCCGCGAAGTCGATCAGACGGTGGCTCCGGCATACTCGGATCGCCCTTGAGCCAGCGATTGAGGTCGTAGTGATAGAACTGCTTGCTCCACAACAGTCCGGCGAAGGCTTGCCGTTGCACTAACCGCGTATCGTAGGAGAGGCCCGGCGGCGCCAGCTCGTCGTAGAACTCGTCGGCTTCCCGAATCCGCTGCGTGAATACTCCATTGAACCCATCGTGTGACAGCCCCTGCTCACCGTCTCCATTTGTAAACCGTAGATGAATCACCTCCGAAGCCCCTGCCTCAAGAGTGAGGATATAGTGTGCAGCAGCCTTTGATCCTACCATGTCAGGATTTATGGCCCGTTTATCAGAGTTTATAATATATTCATGAAAGCTATCCTTCACATAATGAGCCCCGTCTAAATCACCATACAGCCGCCGGCTATTCGTTTCATTCTCCGTAAATAACAGGGTGGGTTGGCGCTCACACAAAAGACGACGCCGACCATAGTATTCGTGGTCAAACTCAATGACGCTCATGCCAGTTGCAGCAGTTCCTTCCCGCATTCTGGGCCGACGGGCATCGAGCCCCCACGACCAGGTGTTCCGAAACCAGAGTGTGGGCAGGAGCGTGAGTTCAGCAGGGTCTGGTCCCTGGTTTGTAACCTGAATACGAATCAGCACATCTTCAGGCGTTGCTTTGGCATATTCCACGGTGACATCGAAGTATCGATTGTCGTCAAAGACGCCCGTATCCATCAGTTCATATTCCGGATCCTGCTTGCCCCGGCGACGATTCTCTTCGATAAGTTTTTGATACGGAAACTCCGCCTGAGGGTATCGATAGAGATATTTCATGTAGGAGTGTGTCGGTGTTGAATCGAGATAGAAATAATACTCTTTCGCATCTTCTCCGTGATTTCCTTCATTGCCGGTCACTCCAAACAGTCGTTCTTTGAGAATAGGATCTCGTC
>JABMDH010000096.1:4391-7870 GCA_015904075.1 Nitrospira sp. | reverse complement strand
TCTTCTCCGTGATTTCCTTCATTGCCGGTCACTCCAAACAGTCGTTCCTTGAGAATAGGATCTCGTCCATTCCAGAGGGCCATCGCGAAGCAGATGTACTGGTGACGATCGGAAATCCCGGCAATTCCGTCCTCATTCCACCGATAGGCGCGTGACCGGGCGTGATCGTGAGGCAAGGCTTCCCAGGCCGTACCGTGTGGACTGTAGACTTCACGCACCGTACCCCAGGCACGTTCGCTGAGATAGGGCCCCCACCGTTTCCAATGTTCGGCTCGGCGGGCATCTTCTTCCAGACGCCGGCACTCCGCCGATTGCGGCGGCACAGAGAGAGGTGTTTTTCGGTTTGTATCAGCCATGCAGCCCTTTCATGAAACGAGCTGACAACCACGAACGCGTATGGATGCCGTACCGCCTGGGTGAAGCAACCGTGACGATCCTCTCATCCCAAAGAGAAATCAATCATGCGCTGCCACGCATCGCCGTCTCAGTGCGAGAGCGCACCTATCTTCTTCTCGGTCGGTTTGGACGCCGACTCAAGAGAGCGCAGAGTCTGCCTGCGTGATTCTTGCGGGTTACTCGAATGAACCCTGTACAGGTTACGCGTGAGTGGTGACCCGGGGTCAGGTCCACCGGTCGCTCAGACTACATCGCACTGGAAGAGAATGACTAAGAAGAGAAGGAAGGAGATACGATCGAACGATGAAGAGTTAACTCCAAATGACGCGCTCTTGATTTAAAAGATAATCGATGACTTCAATACTGTTCTGCATCTGCATCTGCGCTTGCTCAGACATAGGCAGGACCGCGCCTACCAGCTTGCCTGACTCCATATCATGGAGGGATGGAATGTTTTCGCCCCGAAACTTTTCATGATCACTGTGGAAGCTGGCCACGAGAGACCTCCCTGTTCCTGTTAAGCCCTTTTCGGCTTCTTTTTCGGCTTCTTAAATATAGGCTGAAACCAAAATGCTCTATGTGCTTGAGAGAAAGCATAGCACATGCCTACTTTTTATCAGGGGGCCTGTCCATCTCATTGTATTTAATAACTATTACGGATTGTCCGGGACAGTCTTAAGAGGGGGAAGTGCCCCCAGATACCCGAATGCCCCCTTATTGAGGAGCACGGTATCAGGACGCAGGCGAAAGTCGTCATGCTCGGCATCCACAAACCGTGGATCCGTAGCGATATCCGATTCCGGCTTGAGTTCCGGAGCTGGAATATCAGGCGATCCTGCGATCATATAGTCGCTCTCACGATTAAACATGGCATTAAATGAGAGCGTAGCCTGACTGGTGGCGGCAATGCTAAAACCGATCCTATTCAGTCCGACAATGTTTCCGGATGCCTCGCTGCGGGAGGAACCTAAAAAAGACGCCCCGCTGCCATTTTTCACCAAGGTATTGCTGATCAGTTTTGCTTTGGCGTAATCGCTGACCAGGACTGCCTCAAAAAGATTCCGTGTAATGACGTTCCGCTCAAGCCGGACTTCTGACTTTCCAGCCGCATTCACGCCATAATCATTGTCATGAATGATATTTCCGATGAGTACCGCCTGCGAATCTGCGAACTGCACCCCGGTTGTTTCACTGCCTCCGATGACGCAATCTTCAATACGGACATTCTGCACATGCTGGCCGACATGTTCGTTGATAGTCAGGCCGGTGATTTCAACATCGGTCGCGCCATACGGCCACTTGCCGACATGCAGGACCCCCACGATATCCTTACGACCCAGGAGGGTAACCTGATCGACTCCTGCGCCAACCAGCTTGATCCGCTCCTTACTGTGAATCGTGATGTTTTGGGGATACGCCCCGGGTTTCACAAAGACCGTGTCGCCCTTCTTGGCGCTATCGACGGCCTCTTGAATCGATATGAAGTCACCACTGCCGTCCAGCGACACGGTAATGGTGCGAGGCATGTGGGCTGCAGCCGCTTCGGCCCAGGCTGAACCGCAGGTCGTGACAAGAAGCAGTATGAGAACAGTTACGGCTGACATATCCAGGGTATTACAGGCGAAAGAGACGGCCTGTCAACCAGGTTCACTCACTCGCATAATTCATTCAGCCTCAACCTCGACCTGAGCCTTCCCTCTCATGTATGCTCCGCGCCCATGATCCTTGTGGGACTCACTGGTGGTGTGGCGACCGGAAAGAGCACGGTCGCCGCAATGTTCAAGCAATGCGGCGCTGTCGTAATCGATGCCGATCGGTTGGCGCGTGAGGTCGTGACACCAGGCAAGCCAGCCTGGAAGGAAATTGTCTCGACCTTCGGCAAGGGGGTACTCAATTCCGATCGTACGCTGAACCGCCACGCACTCGGCGCCATCGTCTTTCACGATCCTGCCAAACGCCTGGTGCTTGAGCGCATCATCCATCCTCGCGTGGCACGGGAACAAAAACGTTTCACCAGAGAAGCCGCTCGGAATAACCCCAAGGCCGTCGTCATCTACGATGTTCCTCTCCTCTTTGAGGCCGGAATCGACAAACGAGTCGATACAACCCTCGTCGTCACCGCCGACCGGGACACCCAAATCGCCCGGCTGAACAAGCGAAACGGTCTCTCCCGTGCCGAAGCCATCAGGCGCATCAAGAGCCAGATGCCATTATCGAAGAAAGTCCGATTGGCTGAGTATCTGATCGACGGGACGCTCCCGCTGAGTCAACTCCGCAAACACACTGCACGAGTATTCAAACAGCTCGCAACGATTTCGTAAACAGAGCCAACACCTTCTACCGTCTCCTTCCCCTACTGTGATACAGTCCGCGCATGCGTAATATCGTTATCATCGGATCCGGTCCTGCCGGGCTGACCGCGGCCATTTATTCCGCTCGCGCCAATCTCGCGCCGCTCCTTATTGAAGGCTGGCAATCCGGCGGACAGCTGACCACGACAACAGAGGTGGAGAACTATCCCGGCTTTGCCAAGGGCATCATGGGCCCTGAATTGATGAAGGACATGCGCGCACAGGCGCAACGGTTTGGAACCGAATTTCTCACGGGCGATGTCTCAGCCGTCACGTTCACGCAGCGTCCATTCCGTATCACGATCGACGGCGAACAAACGGTGCACGCGAAAACCGTGATCATCGCCACCGGTGCGTCGGCAATTCCAATCGGGTTACCGAATGAGAAACGACTCACCGGCCACGGTGTGTCCACCTGTGCCACCTGCGACGGGTTTTTCTTCAGGGGAAAAGAGCTGATCGTGGTCGGGGGTGGAGACAGTGCCATGGAAGAAGCAAACTTTCTGACCAAGTTCGCCACAAAAGTCTCGATTGTCCATCGCCGGGATAAACTCCGCGCATCGAAGATCATGCGAGACCGGTCCATGAAGAACGAGAAGATCTCATTTATCTGGAATTCCGTCGTCGAGGATGTTCTAGGCGACGAGGTAGTGACCGGCGTTCAGCTCAAGAACATCGTGACCGGCAAGTCTGTACCAATGCCCTGCGCCGGAGTCTTTATTGCCATCGGCC
>JABMDH010000096.1:1862-4291 GCA_015904075.1 Nitrospira sp. | reverse complement strand
CAATTTATATCGAATTGCTTTCCAAGGATGTCTATTGGGCCATCGACAAAGTACAGGGGCCTGGTGGAATGCCGGTGGGAGTCAGTGGCACGGTGGCCTGTTTAATTTCAGGCGGAATCGATTCCCCGGTCGCCGCCTATCGCATGGTCAAGCGAGGGTGCCGCGCATTCTTCGTCCATTTTTCAGGCCGTCCCCTGGTCAGCCGTGCGTCAGAGGAAAAGGTTCGTGACCTGGTACAGACCCTCACGGCCTACCAATACGAATCACATCTCGTTGTCATCCCCTTTGGAGAAATCCAACGGGAGATCGTGTTGAACACACCGGCACCGTTCCGTGTCGTACTCTATCGGCGCATGATGCTCCGGATCGCTGAGGAACTGGCTCGGCAGGAACAATGCTGGGGGCTGGTCACCGGCGACAGCCTGGGCCAGGTGGCATCCCAGACACCGGAGAATCTGTCCGTCGTGGGAGAAGCGACGCAGCTGCCGATGCTCCGGCCTCTTATCGGCATGGACAAACTGGAGATCACCGACGAGGCCAAGCGTATCGGAACCTACGAGACATCCATCGAGCCGGACGAGGATTGCTGCAAACTGTTCACCCCGCCTCACCCCAGCACAAAAACTCGAATCGAAGAACTTCGAATAGTCGAACGTGCCTTGGATATCCCTCACCTGGTCAAACAGGGACTGGAAAAGGCAGAGTGGTCTGAATTCAAATTCCCCGGTTGATGTTAGATTCGCTCCAATTGCAGACCGTGACGGTCCAATCCGTTCCTTCTGCCGCCACTGCGCCGATCCATCCGGGATCGAGGGAAAGAAATCGAACGGGCCGTTTCTTCTCATCAGAGGCAGGACCACCCAGAACTAAACAGCCTGTTGTTCCGTCTCCCGTCAGCTCAAGATAGTCACGATGGAGAGGGAAAGTGATTCCCCTGCCATCAGCCTTGAAGACGGCTTCCCTGGCTACCCAGGCTTTCAGAAACCGCTCATGCCGCTGTGCCGGATCACCATGTTCGATAAATGTCAGATCCCTTTCCGACAAAAACCGCTTGGCAAGGCCTCCCACATCGATTTCTCGACGCACCTGCTCAAGGTCGACACCAACCTCCCGATCTCGTGCGACTACAATGATCGCCCGACCATGGGAATGGGTGAGATTGAATCGGATGGAGGGATAATCTGAAAGTACAGGCTTTCCATCCGGTGTTCTCCGGATTGCCAAATCTTCAGGAACGGCGCCGCAGTACCGGCTTAGGATCGCTCGTAGCATGGCATGGGTTGCGATTGATTGGCGGCGGTGTTCATCAGATATCAATCGCTCGGCGCGCCCCCGTTCATCGTGCGAAAGAACGGACCCGGCACGAGGAAGTTCGGAATCTGTGATTTCCAGCAAGACTCCCCACACCTGTACGTCGTCACAGTCGATGGTGATCGGAGATCGCCATATCCCGTCAGTCTCGAACGGCACCCGTTGAAAGGTCACGCTTGCCTTACCCACTCGCCTCCCCGCACGCTCGGCTCATTTCTAATCAACGACCCATAGCTTGGCCGTTGCAAAAACTACCTCCGGCACGGTAAGCTTCCGGCAACGTCGTCGAGCGATTGTTCCTTGCCTGCTCACGATTCACACATCGACAATCCGGCCTACGGAGAGGTGCGAGAGTGGCCGAATCGGGCAGTCTCGAAAACTGCTGTCGGGGTAACTCGACCGTGGGTTCGATCCCCACCCTCTCCGCCACAATGTCTTAAGACAAACAAATGTTTGCCTTAAGACATTGTGGCGAGATCTCGCCATTTGCTACTGAAAATGGCGGATCCGCCCTTCGACATTCCTAAAACCACATGTATTACCTATATATCCTGCTGAACGAGGCCGGAACAAGAACGTATACAGGCGTAAGCAATGACGTTGCCAGGCGCCTAAGAGAGCACAACGAAGGCCGGGTGAAATCTTCCCGTCCTCACCGTCCATACAGAGTGATTCATACGGATGCATTTCTAACATTGCGCGACGCGCGAAAGAAGGAACGGTTTTACAAATCGACGACGGGACGCCGTAGGTTGAAGGATATTCTTTTGTCCAGATGACAACTTTCTCTCCTATCCTCTCGATTTTTCCCATAAGGCTCGCCGTAACTCCACCATGGCCAGCGTGTCGCGCTTGCAATACGCGAGTAACGATTCTCTGATCGCCTCCTTGTTGACCCAATCCGTTTCCTTGAACACCATCCGGTAATATTCCTGCGCGGCGACGCCTCCCTCTTGGATCGCCAGATCCCCATACGCCAATGACGGCACCATCGCAGGCAGCACGGACTTGATTGAATAAGATCCGCCGAACGCAGGATGATAATAGTGGTCCCGGATCACCGGGAATAAATCCCACAGCCGGCGGATCACCCGTTTCAATTCCGCCTGCATCGACGG
>JABMDH010000096.1:0-1762 GCA_015904075.1 Nitrospira sp. | reverse complement strand
GCCAGCCGTTCAAGAATCGACTGCTCGTACGGTGAATAGACGCAGATACTGCCTTCAGAACCAAGTGACTCAATGAGCTGCGCCGTCAACACTTCACGGGGATCGCTCGACTCGGCGTGAAGATACTCATGATGCCGCCAACGGCCAGGTGCATCCTCGATATGATTGGACCATTGCACCGGTATCGGCTCATAGGGCCTCGTGTCAGGGTAACAAGGAACCCCTGGCATGATGGTTTCAAAATCCAAATGGTGGACCGGATAGCGAACCGACGCGAGCGCTTCCTTGAGTTTTGGAGAGATCCATTCAACGTTGTCCTTCACACGGCGTTGAACAACTGACAGTTTGACTCCACCGGGAATATCGTCGATGGTCGTCACGCCCTGCCTGGCCAAATCGGCCAAACCGCGTAACGACCCGGGCAAATGATAGATCCAGCGGTCCGGCTTCTCTTTCGTACAATGGGCCCAGTACGGACAATCATATGGAGTGTGGCAGTGATCATCCGGTTCGATCGTTGGTGGTTCCGGCTGTACGACAGCCTGTTGCATCGGCACCAGTTGGCCCGGCAGATCGATGCCGCGAGCCACAACCAGCTCCGTCATATCTTGTAATTTGAAGAGCAGGTCCAAGTCGAGGGCATCACCCCGATAGACATACTGCGAATTCAAATGCATGAGGCAGGCCGAGAGAACCGTGAGTCCCGCCCCTTGCAGGACATACCGCTGGATCGCCAGATCAGAGAGATGAATGTCCTTTACGCGCGACGACGATTTCACTTCGATGAGCCGCCACCCGAGAAGTTCTCCGTCGCTGCCTCGCACACGCTCAAGAATATCGACACGGACAAGGACCCCGTCATACAGAAACGCGCCTTCAAAGATAGCCGGAATCGTGAGATCGGCCAGAACTGATGCCGTATGGGCCAATGCCGCCTCGCGCTGCCGGTAGCCTTCGCTGATCAGCACACCACCGGGGAAACGGCACCGTGCCCGTTCACCGATTTCAGTTCCCATATCGAGAATGGCCTGCGTCGAGGGATCCGGAGGGGTGGCCCGGTCAGGATGATGCACATCAAAATAGACCCGTTTGTGACATTGGAGTCCGGCCAAGAATTTAGACTTTGAGAGACGCGGGGTAACGACAGGGATCGTACGCTGGTTTGAATCAGGCATTGTGGATAAAAGCTAACGGACCGAAGAGCGGTTTGTCTACTACGCTTCTGCTAGGATAGGCTCCCATGGCCAATGGTGTCGCGCAAATCAGACGCTCCGTCTTGACCCTCGCCCTCCCCGTCACGGTGAGCAGCCTGCTCCAGCGAGCAGAAGGCATCGTGGCGGTCTTCCTGGTTGGTGGGCTGGGAGCCACCCATATTGCAGCAGTCGGGTTGGGGCAACTTTTGGCATTCATCGCAACGACATTGGTTTCAGGCCTGTCGGTGGGTACCAACGTCATTGTCGCCCAACTGTGGGGAGCTCGCCGGCATCAAGATGCTGGGGAAGCCGCGCGCCACTTCCTCTGGCTCTCGGTCGCCGTCTCCTTGGTACTGGCCGGACTCGGCATGGCCATCAATCACATCGCCATGCAACAGCTGGGCGCCGAGCCAGGGGTTATCGAACTGGCACTCCCCTATTCGACGCTCATTTTTCTGGTGATCCCCTGTACCGTGCTCCTTCAGGTTTTGTCGTCAGTACTGCAGGGTACCGGCGACACACGGACACCGATGTACGCCATGATCGTCGTCAATCTGCTCCACATCCTT
>JABMDH010000095.1:30503-32261 GCA_015904075.1 Nitrospira sp. | reverse complement strand
TCCCTCCCTCGCTTCCCTACGCCAAGACCACATCCAGCGCCTCTCGAACATCCTGGATTCCGACTAACTCCATGCCGTCGATCGGATCGAGCTTCGTGAGATTCCGCTCAGGCAGCAGACAACGCTTGAATCCCATCTTCGCCGCCTCGCGAATGCGCAACTCTGCTTGACTCACCGCGCGCACTTCCCCGCCGAGTCCCACTTCACCGAGAATCAGGAGGCCCGGCTCAATCGGCATCTCACGCAGACTCGACGTCACCGCCGCAACAAGCCCCAGATCGATTGCGGGTTCATCGATATGCATACCACCGACCACATTCACGTAGACATCCTGTCCGGAAAGATGCAGCCCCAGCCGTTTTTCCATCACCGCGAGCAACAACGATACCCGGTTGAGCTCTACTCCATTCGCCATTCGTTTCGGCATGGCGTAACTCGTCGAGGACACCAGTGCTTGCAACTCGACTAAAATCGGCCTGGTCCCTTCGAGGCTCGACACCACGACCGACCCCGTGCTGCGCTGCGGCCGCTCGGCCAAAAATAGTTCCGAGGGATTGGTGACTTCCTCCAGCCCCCCGTCCTTCATTTCGAACACGCCGATTTCGTTCGTCGAACCGAAGCGGTTCTTCACGGCACGGAGGATGCGATAGCTGTGTCCTTTGTCTCCTTCAAAATAGAGCACGGTATCGACGATGTGCTCCAGCAATCGCGGTCCGGCAATGGCCCCTTCCTTCGTCACATGACCGATGATGAAGACCGGAACTCCTGCACGCTTGGCAAACCACATAAGCTGGCCGGCAACTTCTTGCACTTGGCTGATGCTGCCCGGCGCGGACGTGATCTGCTCCGTGTATACCGTTTGAATCGAATCCACCACCACGGCGGCCGGTTGAATCTCCTGAATGGCTTTCAAGATCTGTTCGAGAGAGGTCTCTGCCAGAATCAGCAGATTGGGATGGTCGATGCCCAACCGTTGCCCTCGCATTTTGATCTGGCGAGGCGATTCTTCTCCTGACACATAGAGAACAGGTTGCGCAGGTGAGGCCAACCGAGGCAGTGCCTGAAGCAGCAACGTCGTCTTGCCGATTCCGGGATCGCCGCCGATCAAGATCACCGAGCCTGGGATTACACCGCCACCCAGCACCCGGTCGAATTCACCGATGCGGGTCAGCCGGCGATCCTCACCCACAACCTCGATCTCGCCGATCGGCGTGGCCGGCGCTGAGGCAGTCTTCATCGCCATGGGACGGCCCTTGCCGGTAGCAGCCTGCCGCTCTTCTTTCATCGTGTTCCAGCCGCCGCAGTCAGGACAACGACCGAGCCATCGAAGCGATTGATGACCGCACGATTGACAGGAAAAACTGGTTTTCGCTTTCAACGAAAGCCCCTCATGAGAAGGAATAGAAGGGATCAGACAGGCCCATCTTAATAGATGCGCAGAAGGAATAAAAGGAGGAGGGACTGAGAACCGGGGCGTATAGCTGATGGCATATGGCACTAATCAGATCAGAGCACGGATTTGCCCTCGATTCGTTCTCTGATTTCGTGCCATACGCTACACACCATCGGCTCTTTCGGGCAAATGCGTCTTAGGTTTTACCAGGCATAGGCTTCCGGCGCCGGCCCGCCCGGCCCCGGAAAGATCGCGTCCAACCGCGTCAGCTGATCGGTGCTCAACGTCAGCGCCACGGCGCGCATGGCGCCATTCAGCTGATCCATCGTGCGCGGGCCGATGATAGGCGACGTCACCGCCGGCTG
>JABMDH010000095.1:24333-30403 GCA_015904075.1 Nitrospira sp. | reverse complement strand
CGGTCCATGATCGCAAAACTGTCAGCCTCGCTTGTCTCCGGCCCGAAGTTCATCGTGCCAAGACAGAGCCGGCTGACCTTCACGCCCGAACGGCCAAGATGGATGTACTGCATGATGCCTTATCGTGCGCGCATGCTGTGAGACAACACCTTACAGCTGCGGGCGGACAATTGAACCCTGTTGAGTTTCAACGTGTCAATCTTGAGTAGAGAGTTTCTCAATACCTCACAATTCATCACGTGACGCGTCGGCGAAGCTCTTGTGCGCCAGTGCGATCGCCTTCAGTAACGCCTTTCGTTCCTGAGTCGACTGCTTGGCCGGCGGCACCGCCGCCACAAATTGCTCTGCCGCCACAGTCAGTCGTTGCATGACCACAGCCACACTCTCCTGTGGAACAACCCGCAGCAGTGAGGCCGCCCTCGTCAGTGCCTGTCTCCTCCGCGGCCCCACATACATCTGCGGAGCGATGGGATTATCCTTTTCCAATTCCGGACGTCGAAATACTGCCATGATCCCTCCCAACTCATCAGACAACTATCAATACGCTGCTTACTGTACTCGATCTATGGCAGGAATAGCATCTGAAGTTGTGGGTGACGGAACCAACAGCGCCGATGCAGAGGACAGCAGTGCCGGAAGACAGTGAGGCAGTACGGGGGACCATCCCTGATTCAGAAACAGAAATTACGGCGCATGTCAGGAAAACGGCGCATCCGTGTCTGGACGACACCGCGCCCAATCAGAATGGTCAGTTAAACGGACGCCTGGCGGACGATCAACGTTGGACCGGACGCGACTGCGTCACCCACGGTGGGAAAAATATTCTGGAGACGGGCGGCTCCGTCGAGGAAGCCCTGCCTGAACGACTAGACAAGTCGAAATCGAGTCCGTTTATCACTGAGGGAATCGCGAGAGATACTCTTCCAAATAAACGCTTGAATCCGCTTCCGGTGTTCCTGGCTCAGATGCATAAATCGGATGGACGACTGACAGCCAGATACCCAGACAACATGTGCAGAACTCAAAATGAGCGGTGGCAACTCATCGGGAAGTGCAATCGTGAGCGTTAACAATGTTCCACGCGTCACAGGATGGTCACTGATGATTTGGCACCCGGACACGGAAAAATTCCTGGTCAGTCCTTCTCCTTGGTGAGGCTGTGTCGAGATTTCACTGGTATAGCGCACTCGACACGTCACAGCCACGCGTTCAGCGTAACGGTTATCGATAGGCTCGTAGGTCTTTCGACTAGTCATAGTGGGTTTCATCATAGGGCTCCTTAACATATTTTTCGAATCAATTCGGCATTCTTGTTTGGTTTTAAAAGAATACCGGAGCTCCACATTCACAACCATACCCCGTGTGAGGGGCACGTCACCCCACAAAGGAATAAGAAACCGGCGCCCCACACACGATAGAACCATACCAGCCGATGGACTGATGGTGGACCTGGTGAATGCACCCCTGCGCACAGCACCACGCCACTACACAAACGCAGGACGGCACAACATCGCAGGGCATGTCGTTGCTCGTGAAACACAGCCGAAGAACGAGATCCACGCGATGCGGAGCAGATTGGCAATTGCAATAGTCCCGCTCATGAATAATGCGGGCTAGTGCGACCTGCCGGGCAACCTGAACTGAAGTCCGACGGCGCCAGTGCGAAGCAACACACACCCGTCCTGAAATCCAATCGTATACCGCATGAGCACCTCGGGCGGACTACTGCGATATTGTTGAGAGTGATCTAGATTGCGAAGCGCGTCCCGGAGGCCCTCTTCTTCAGCAGCCCATTCTTCTAAATCAAGCCGCTCGCTTGCCCGCTTTGTTTGCCTTCGACACCATAAAATTCGCGCCATGAGGATGACTGACAGCCAGACACCCAGACAACATGTGCAGAACTCAAAACGAGCGGCGGCAATTCGTCGGGAAGTGCGATCGTGAGAGTTAACAATGTCCCACGCGTCACGGGACTGTCGCTGATGATTTTGCATCCGGACACGGACAAATTTTTGGTCAGTCCTTCTCCTTGGTGAGGCTGCGTCGAGATTTCACCGATATAACGTACTCGGCACGTGACAACCACACGTTCAGCGAACCGGTTATCGATGGGCTCATAAGATTTTCGACTGTTCATCGTAGGTTTCATCATCGTGTTATGCTCCACATTTGTTCATAGTGGGATTCATCATAGAGTTGGTCGCCATTTTTTGCGAATCAATTCAGCATTCTGGTTCAGTCCCAGAAGAATACAGGAGCAACCACATTCACGGTCATACCCCGTGTGAAGGGGATGTCACCCCACAAAGGAATAAGAACCCGGCGTACCTCACTCAATTCACCAGTGCCTCTCACCATAAATCAATCAACCGAGGACCCGTTTTGAGCGAGACCACCCGATTGACTGATGATCGACTTGGTAAATACACCCCTGCGCGTGGCAACACGCGATTACACAAAAATAGACGGCTACAACATCGCATGGAATTGTGTTACTCGTGAAGCGTGAAACTCAAGACGGAAAAAGCACGCCTGATTGTCGCTTGCGAGATACGTAATACGCTTCACAAGGAACGCACGTCATGCGAGCTAGTGCAACCTTCCGGGCAATCTGAACTGGAGTCCGACGGCGCCGGTGCGAAGCAATACACGCCCATCCTGAAGCCCGATCGCATATCGCATGAACACCTCGTGTGAAGCACCTCGATATTGATGGGAGTGATCTTGATTGCCAAGCGCGTCCCGGAGGCCCTCTTCTTCAGCAGCCCATTCTTCTAAATCAAGCTGCCCACTCGCCCGCCTTTTCTGCCTTCGACACCACAGAATCCGCGCCATGACGGAATTGGTTGGATACGCCATATTCCACCTCCTGTCATGCCAGTTACTCTCGACACCTCAATTGCATCTATAACCTATCAATAAATCCAGCAAATTCGCAATTCTAGGGGTATCTCCCCCCTAATGAGATCTGATGGTTCTCCCAATGAATGAAGATCGATCGGCTTGCGTTCCATCAGAGGGGAGAGCTACAATTGGCCACCGCTAACCCCTAGAGGAGGTACCCCATGCCGGCATTGGCTGTCCGACTCATTCAGCTCATCGAGAAACACGCTGAAGACCTTTCCCGCGAGCTTAGCGAGAAAGTATGGAGCGCCCCCCAATGTAGCGATTTGCACAAGGTCCCTTCGGACGAACTTGAAGCCCGGACCCGCGAGATCTACCGTAATCTGAGCGACTGGCTGCTGCACAAGACCGAAGACCAGTTGGCCCGGCGTTACACTGAGCTGGGAGCCACACGCGTCCAACAGGGCGTCGGCTATAGCCACTTCTTCTGGGCCATTACCGCCACCAAGGAACATGTGCGTGCTTTTATCGATCGTGAAGGTCTTGCCGATAATGCGATGGAATTAAACGGGAAGCTGGAGTTGCTCCAGATGCTCGATCACTTCTTCGATCGTGCGCTATACTACGCCGCCGTCGGCTACGACCAAGAGCGCAACCGCGTAGGAAGCCAGTACCGCAGACGCAAAGGCGATCACCAGGCATTACCCAGGTAATGCCTGACGGTCCTCCTGTACATGATCCCGATTGGACGCCGACCGAAGCGTTTGTGGATCGGTATCGATTCATGTCTCGTGCTTTTCTCTGACTGTTTAATTTCCCGCTTGTTTGATTGCCCATTTCATATTCACAAACAGTGGAGTACACTCGCGTCCATTTAGCATCCCCACCCGCGCCTAGCCTATATAAGGAGGATCGACATGAAGCATGCCGTCTGTGTAAAGGCACTCGGTGTGGTCAGTCTGCTGGTTTTCTTTCGCGCTCGACATTGTGTGTTCCACTCTCTTGCGCCTCTTCCGGTAGTAGGGCTGACTCGCCCGTCTTCGCATACACGTACGCCTCAGCCTCATTCGACGCCGCGCCGAACACTGATCCGATCAATTCCTCTGCAGCCTCGTCAAAGTCCTCCAGTGACGCACCACCACGTTTGCGGGACAAAAACGGCTGGAACTTTACCAACTGCTGCTTAACCCGTTCGATATATCGGTCCAGAATATCGCTGCGCGTCAGTCCGGTCCGCACTCGTTTTGGCATACAATCCCTCCTGGTGATGTCGTGGAGAACAGCCCATGCTATATCCTGTCTCAATAGCCCTGTCCATGGCAACGATGGCATCATCAAGAAACTGTCAGAAGCGCTATACTCGGAAGGATCACCAGGCTCCATTGCACCATGCGGCTCTCCATCATCATTCCAGCATTCAATGAAGCACAGCTGATAGAACGCTGTCTTCGATCCGTAACCGACGCACTGACTGCACACTCCGCTTCCGGCGTCACATGGGAAATTATTGTGGCCGACAATAATTCCACCGACAACACCGCCTGCCTGGCCAAACAAGCAGGCGCACAGGTGGTGTTTGAACCGATCAATCAGATCGGCCGGGCGCGTAATGCCGGAGCGGCTGTAGCAACCGGTGACTGGCTGCTGTTTTTGGATGCCGACAGTGTACTCAGCCCTGAATTACTGGGCGACATTCTGCATGTCATAAAGTCCAAGACCTATGTGGGCTGCGGCAGCACGCTCTCCATGCCGGGATTACCCTGGTGGGCAGATGGAATCTTGCGATTCTGGACACAGATCTCGGTCCTGCTTCACTGGGCCGCCGGCGCCCTGATGGTATGCCGCCGGGATGCCTTTGTGGAAGTCGGCGGATTCAGTCAAGAACTCTACGCACTGGAAGAAATCGATCTCAGTAAACGATTGTCGAAATGGGGGCGTCAGCGCAATCTGAAGTTCATTATTCTAACAACGCACCCGCTCGACACCTCGCCACGCAAGATATCTCTCTATTCCGCACGCGAAATCGCCGGACAAATGCTGCGAATGTTGCTCAACCGACGCCAAACCTTGACGAACAAGAAACACCTATCCGTCTGGTACGATGGTCGCCGCTGAGTTGTCGCATCCTGCCTTCGACCCCGGTCCCGGATCTCCAATCAGAACTCGCGTTTCAGTTGACTCACTTCGGCAGGCTGCCTATTTTAGATTACGCAACACAGAGAACGGGATATGGAGCGGCCTTGCGGCTGATCTCCGCCACGTCATGTTCAAAGGAGGACAGAATCATGCGGTTTGTCAAAGTGAAGAACGAAGAACGTCCCGGTGAAATGGCCATCAACCTCGACCTGGTTCGAGAGGCGCATTTTGGCGCAGGCATGCTCCGCCTCTATTTTGAACGCAGCTCTTCGTCGCAGGACGATGTCACCTTTACAGGTGAAAACGCGCAAAAGATCTGGGCTGCAATGGGATAAGGCAGGTACGCCCTGTGCCTTCGCACGATGCCATCAGCCCTTCCACACGAAGCATCCTGTAAAAAGACGCTCGAATTCATTCCATCCTAATGGCAGATGCGCAAGCCATCGCATCTGTGTACAATCTCCCCGACACAGTATCTGTACCGTGAGACTTCTTAGGGAGACCCCGTATGCAGAACCAATTTCGCGTCGGCTTCGTCGGCGTGGGACGCATGGGCGCCAATATGGCGCGCCGCCTGAGCGAGATGGGCTTTCAGCTGACGTCGATCTTTGATCTTCATTCCTCAGCGGCGGCGGACCTGGCTGAACAACTCCACATCACACAAGCACACACCCCCGCAGCGGTCGCCCAAACCTCCTCCGTCATCATCACCGCCGTATCGAACGATCAGGCCATGCGCGCGATCTTCGCCGAACAAGACGAGACCTCGCTGCTCACCCATGCGCACAACCGCTTATTCATTAATTGCGCAACGCTCTCACCGAACGTTCATTGCGACATCGACCAGCTGGTCGCCGTGCGCGGCGGAGCCAGCATAGAAGCCTGTATGGCCGGTAGCATCGCCCAAGCACGTCACGGCACGCTCTATCTCATGTGCGGCGGCACACCGAACGCCTTCGACCGGGCCAGGCCGGTCCTCGACGCCATGGGCACAACCGTCCGCTACATCGGTCCTGCAGGAAAAGCCGCGACCGTGAAGGCTCTCGTCAATATGGTAATGAACAGCAACACCGCCGCGGTGGCCGAAGGG
>JABMDH010000095.1:16580-24233 GCA_015904075.1 Nitrospira sp. | reverse complement strand
CTGACATTGCGACGGCTCGTCCTCCAGTTCCGCTTCTTCGAGCGTGAGGGGAAACAGAACCTGGCAGGTGCGGCAGGGACGGATTTCAAAATAGGCGATGCCCTTGTCGTCGATCTCGGTAGGGAGCAAGAGTTCGATCGGGTCGTAGCCCAACAATCCGCCGTCGCTGAACTTGACGAGGGCAATGCGGTCATTAAACGCCTCAAAGGCAGCTTCCTGGCCTTTGCGATCCAGCAGATGGCCAAGCACCACCACCGGCTGGCCTTTGCGTTTGATGCGGAGATCTTTTAGCGTATGCTGCGACGCTGTGGCGCACGAATACTGACCGGATGAGCTTGTTCCTGCTAACGGCATACATCGTTCCCGCGAAGACACATCATGATAAGACCTAGCACAGCGTGAAAAATATCGTCAAGGCAGACCGATCACCAAGGAGTCTCTATGGCCGACATTACGATCTATCAGAAACCCACCTGTTCCACCTGCCGCGAAGCCGTGCGGCTGTTGAAGGAGAGCGGAAAACCCTTCAAGGCGATCAACTATTATGAACAGCGCTTCACCAAAGGGCAGCTGAAAAGCCTCTTAAAAAAGGCCGGCCTGTCTCCCAAAGACGTGCTACGCACAAAGGAAGATCTCTACAAGGAACTCGGGCTGGCAAAAAAATCCCTATCAGACGACGAGCTGCTCGACCTGATGGTGACACACCCGGATTTAATTCAACGGCCGATTGTGGAAAAGGGCGAGCAGGCCATGCTGGCCAGACCGGCGGAGTCTATCGAGAAACTGCTGTAGCGTGCGGTCACTGTTCGTATTCGCCACACGCGACGATATGACCTGTTCCGGCGGGAACTGCTTTCGGAACATCCGCTGAAACCGCCCCTCGTTTCACGCGATTGCCTCCCTCTCCTTTGGCCTCATAGAGGGCGCGACAGGCAGACTTTGTGACTAGTTCAAGCGGCAATGTGGCATCCCCCGTTTCCGCGAGGCCGATACTCACCGTGACCGTGAGCGCCTGATCCATGGATTTTGTACCCACGCCTTCCCGGACCGCATCGCGGCCTCGCAAATAGAGCGTGGTGGCTTCCACCGCCTTGCGAATCGCCCCAAGATCGACCAATGTTTCCGTTGCGGTTTTCCTTGGAAACAAGACGGTCAACTCTTCGCCTGCGAGCCGATACACCTTGCCGGCGCCGGCAGCCGCCAGAATTTTCGGCGCGACCAGACACAGCACCTGCTCGCGCACCGGCTTGCCATGCTGATTGCCATATTGTTTCAATTGGTCGATCCCCACAACGGCCAGCACATACTTTCTTCCAAGGCCGGCCACCGCTTCATCGTACGCCGGTTTTCCGGGAACCCCGGTCAAGTCATCGCGATAGATCTGTTGATGGGACGCTTGCATGAGCGTCACAAAGAGAATGAGGCCGGCTGTCGCAAAAAACCCGGTCGGCGACCAGCCATGGTGAAATCCCTGAACAGCCACGAACGATGCAATCACGGCCCAGAACATCCCGCTGTCGAGTGGGTCGTTCCGCGAGATGAACCGGGTGCCGATTAACAGCACCGCACCGGCATAGGCCAGAAGCGCCAATTGAGGAATCGCCGTCCAGCTGCCTTTCATTAGTGGAATGAGCGGCTGCTGAAGCGATTGGGCCATGCCCGCCTGTTCCGCTTGAACAAGCCACCAGACAATGAACGGTTGGATCAGGACCGGCGCCAGACGCAGGACTCCGCGCCAGGTGGCCATCGTCTCTTCCTTGATGATGGACACCGCCATGAGGTTCAGCGGCACCAGAAGCGCAACAGCCGAAAACGTCACGTAACCCGATGTTACAGGATCGGCCGGCGCAGATAAGATGAGGCTGCGATCGGCCATGGCCAACACGATGAGCGACAGGATGAGGCGGCTGCTGGAGAGATACCACCCGAAGAATAACCCGAATGCCAGCACGATGACGGGAAAGGCCTGGACCGGTCCTTGAACCAATGGGGGCAAGCCATGGGGGCGGAGAAAGCCGAGCGCGGCCAAAAAAATGATCCCACCGGGGATCAAGAAATCGAGCACTACCTTTTTGAATATGGACATAGGACCTACGCCACCGGCTGACTCCAGGTCAACGGAAGCGAGATCCATACCAATATTCACGGAGTCTTCGTGAAAGTTTCCAAGGCGCCCGAAGGTTTTTCAACTGGTTAGAGTACACCCTAAAGAGCCACGGGAGAGCAGGCTGTATTTCTGTCCCCTTTTGGACAGGAAGGAGGGCTGGGCTACCTTAGATCGAAGGCGGCGACCAGGTAATCATCCCTGACTGAGGATCGACCTTAAGGGCAAGTTTTCCACCCAGCACATCGAGGAGCAGGTCTCCCAGCAACAGACGCCGCCACCCTTTCAAAATCGGAAGATCGAGCGTCTCGCGATTCGCCTTGGCATCGACCAAGGCCTGGAGATCCGCCGTCGTCGCCAACAGGGTCGGCGCAATCTCTGCTTCTGTGGCGCGGGCCTTCAGCACCGCCTGCAGCAGTTCTACCAAACCGACAGACTCCGGTTCAGGCTTCCGGTCTTTCGGGACCTCCGGCCAGGCCGATGGAGGGAGCGCCTGCGCCGTGCGGATAATCTCGAGCAGCGCCTCGCCGTTGCGATCGGCTTCTGATCCATGCAGACCGCGCACCGCGCGCAGCTCTTGGATGTGGCGTGGCGGATGCCGCGCCAACTGGAGCAACACTTCGTCCCGCATCACCCGGCCGCGCGGAACATTGCGGCGCTTGGCCTCTCCTTCACGCCAGGCGGCCAACTCCCGAAGAACGGCAGCCAATTTTGGCTTGAGCTGGTCCCACCCTCGCACACGTTGATAGCGCTCCTGCGGCTCCCGGCGCGTCTCTCCCACGGCGTCTTCTAACCGAGCGAATTCCTCATCGACCCAATCAAGCCGGCCAGCCTTTGACAGACGCGCATGCAGGTGGTCATGAATGGCGAGTAGAAAGGTCACGTCTTCCAGCGCATAGGCCAATTGCTCCTGCGACAGCGGGCGGGCGCTCCAGTTGGTGAAGGTATGGGCCTTGTCCAACCTCATGCCATGGACCCGCAGAACCAAATTGGCATACGCCACTTGTGGCCCATAGCCGACCATAGCCGCGGCGATCTGCGTATCGAAAAACGGCTTGGGAATTCGCCCGGCATGGACCGCGCAAAGATCCAGGTCCTGCCGGCCGGCATGCACGATTTTTTGAATCGCCGGGTTGCACACCACGTCCCAGAATCCATCCAGCGAGCCGGCTGCCTGCACTGCGGGAAAATCGATGACTGCTGCCGCGTTGTCTGTGGCGACCTGAATGAGTTCGAGTTTGGGAACAAAGCTGTCTTCGCCGACGAACTCGGTGTCGATCGCCAAACGCGGATTATCTTTCAGCCGCTCGCAGAATTCACCGAGGGCCGTGGGATCCGTAATATAGTGCAGCGGTGTTGTCATGAAGCTCCAAAGTTTTATTCTGCGGGACTGTAGGGCCGATCCGGCGGGCGCATCGGTTCGGTATTGCTCAAACTGAGATATTCCTTGAGAAACTGATAGGCCTCCAACATGCGCCGGAGTTCCGGTTCAGAGCTGCGGTCGCCGTTGTTGGCGTCGGGATGCAACTGTTTGGCCTTGATCCGAAAGGCGGCCGTCACATCGGCCAGGGAACTACCGAACTCCACGCCCATGATCGCATAGGCATCCATGGCGTTGTTGACGCCGCTTGGATTCTCCGAGAGGGCCCCGCCTCCCCCGCTGGCCGCCTTCAACATATCGGCAAGACTGATTTTCTTGCGCCGCCGTCTGGGCCGTTCACGGATCTCGCTATCGAACTCGTCCCAGCGATCTTCGACAAACTCCAGCCTGGATTCGAGACGCATCGCGCCGGACAAATCGCGAATGACGTCCAGCTCCTCTTCAATCTCGATCAGCGATCGAATCACCTCTTCAAGCCCCTGTTCGACGCGGAAAAAACTGTCCACCCGCTCTTCCATCATGACATCGACGGCAAGCTCCAGACTGTCTTCCGTCTTGGACCGCAGCGAATCGATGCGTTTCTGCATCCCCTGACGGAACTTGATGTACTTACTCGTAGAAAAAGGCATGGCTCGTCCGCTAATAAGAAGCGCACATTCTAGCACAGTGACATTTGCGACAAGAAGGGCTTTGGGGGCGGCCTGAGGTAAATGGCAACGAGTGCGATCGCAAGGCCAAGAAGGCCTTACGTGTCACGAGAGAGCGGCCGGTCACTTGCTTTGTTCCGCCGGCGCGCCACCCCGGTGTCTCGAGCAGCGGTTGCGACCGCGTGGGCCACGGTTGGCACGACTGTTTTGTCGAAGAGGCTGGGGATAATGTAGTCCTCACTCACCGCGCCTTCAGGGATCGTATGCGCCAGGGCATCGGCCGCCGCCAACTTCATCGCCTCGTTGATCTCGGCGGCTTGCACGTCGAGCGCTCCGCGGAAGATGCCTGGGAATGCGAGCGCATTATTAATCTGGTTGGGATAATCCGAGCGGCCGGTTGCAAAGACGCGGCAGTGCGACGCGGCCAGCTCCGGCGAGACCTCCGGGTCCGGATTCGCCATCGCGAACACGATCCGGTCCGTAGCCATGACATCGAGGTCCTCCGCACTCAGAATATTTCCGACTGACAGACCGATGAACACATCGGCGTCTTTCAATGCATCACGCAGCGTCCCCCTCGGATGGTCCGGCGTGAGACAGGCAGCCAGATCGGTCCGGCAGGCCCGTAATTGCTCGGCCTCACCGTACAAGATGATGCCGTCCTTGTCGCAGCCCAGCAGATGCGACACGCCGGCCGCCAGCAACATCCGGCAGCAGGCCGTCCCCGCCGCGCCGAGCCCGTTGACGACGACACGCACCTGCTCCATCCGCTTTCCGACCACCCGCAGTGCGTTCGTGAGAGCCGCCAGAATCACCACGGCCGTCCCATGCTGATCATCATGCATGACCGGCACATCGAGCACTTGCTTCAAGCGCCGCTCGATCTCAAAACAGCGGGGCGCGCCGATATCCTCCAGGTTAATGGCGCCGAATCCCGGCGCGATCCCTTGTACAATCTGCACAATCGCATCCGGATCCTGGGTATTGAGGCAGAGCGGCCAGGCATCAATGCCGGCCAATTCCTTGAACAGCATCGCTTTGCCTTCCATCACAGGCAGCGCGGCTTCCGGGCCAAGATTACCCAGCCCCAACACCGCCGATCCGTCCGTGACGATCGCCACACTGTTGCTTTTGCTGGTGAAGGCATAGGCTTTGGACTTGTCCTGCGCGATGGCTTGGGCAACACGGCCGACACCGGGGGTATAGACCATCGAGAGGACGTTCCGCGTACTGATTGCAATCTTCCCCTCCACCCGGATTTTCCCGCCGAGATGCAGCAGGAAAATACGATCGGAGGCCGAGAGCACGGTGACATCGGACAGCGCGCCTAATCGAGCCAGCACCTTCTGGCCATGCGCCTCGCTCTGCGCATCAAACGTCACGTCCCGAATCATGGAGCTCTTCGTCGCCGAGACGATATCAACCGCGCCAAGATTGGCTTGTTCTTCGGCCAGCAACGCCGCCACGCGGGCAAAGACACCCGGCGTATTTGCCAGTTCCAGCCGGACAGTCAAACGGTAGTTGGAATAGGGCCCGGTGTCGTTCATGTGAGCTGGCGTCCTCTCCTAATCCTATAGCCAAGCCTATCACAGACACGTCGTTCGTGAAGCGTATCTCGTGAAGCGCGAGATGGAAAGAACTGTATCCCGTCCTTATTTGCGAGATACGAGATACGTTTCACGAGATACCAGTACCACTCCGTTGACGCTGTTCTGGCTCCGATGCTAGGGTGCCCCGTATGTCATCATCGGCACATACCAGGCCCCCGAACCGGCTGATCCACGAAACCAGCCCCTACCTGCTTCAGCATGCCTATAACCCCGTCGATTGGTATCCCTGGGGACCGGACGCCTTGCAGGCGGCCAAAGACAAGAACCGGCCTATTTTACTCTCGATCGGCTATTCGGCCTGCCACTGGTGTCACGTCATGGAACGGGAATCGTTCGAGAACGACGCGACCGCCGAGTTGATGAACCGTGACTTCGTCTGCATCAAGGTCGATCGGGAAGAACGCCCCGATCTGGATGACATCTACATGCAGGCCACCGTAGCCATGAATCACGGCCAGGGCGGCTGGCCCATGACCGTCTTCCTGACACCGGAGCAAAAACCGTTTTTCGCCGGCACCTACTTCCCCCCCGAAGATCGCTGGGGCAGACCGGGGTTCGGCACACTGCTGAAAAAGATCGCCGACTATTGGCGGACAGACGCTGCAGGCATTCATGCCCAAGCGGCAGACATGACAGCACGGTTGAAAGACGCCGGCCGTATCCCTTCTCCGATCTCGGTCAGCGAATCGGCGCTGGAGGAGGCCGTCGCACAGTTCAACGGCGAATTCGATAAGACCTACGGCGGATTCGGCACCGCGCCCAAGTTTCCGCCGGCGGCCGGACTGTCGCTGCTGCTTCGCTGCCACCGGCGATCGGGAGACAAGCAGGCTCTCGCCATGGTCACCAAAACCCTCGATATGATGGCCGCGGGAGGAATCTACGACCATATCGGCGGAGGATTCGCCCGCTATTCGACCGATGCGCGCTGGCTCGTGCCGCATTTCGAGAAAATGCTCTACGATAATGCGCTCCTGGCCCGCGTCTACGTCGAAGCCTATCAGGTCACAAAGAGCGCTCTCTACCGGCAGGTGGCAACCGAAACGCTGGATTATGTGCTCCGGGAAATGACCGGGCCGGCAGGGGGATTTTATTCTGCAACCGATGCCGACTCCGAAGGCGTCGAGGGAAAATTCTTCGTCTGGACACCGGCCGACGTGCGAGCGGCACTGAATGACGAGGAAGCAGCCCGGCGGTTCTGCGCACTCTACGACATCACCGATGCCGGCAACTGGGAACATACGAATATTCCGAATCGCCTGCACCCCATCGAAGAGGTCGCCCGGCACATCGATCTGACGACCGATGAACTCTTAGAGACCGCCGCCCGCGCAAAGCCCGCACTGTACCGGACACGGCTGCAGCGCATTCCCCCCGGACTGGACGACAAAGTGATCACGGCGTGGAACGGCATGATGCTGTCGGCCATGGCCGAAGCGGCCAGGGTGTTCGGAGAAGATCGCTACCGCGAGGCGGCTCAACACACTGCCGATTTCCTGTTTCAAACCCATGCCCGACCAGACGGCCGGTTATTGCGGACCTCGCGGGCCGGACGCGCGCATCTTGCCGCCTATCTCGAAGACTACGCCTTCCTGGCAGAGGGACTGCTGGATCTCTACGAGGCTGGAGCCTCCGAGACCTACCTCCATGCAGCGGCGCGGCTGGCCGGCTTCCTGATGAGCGATTTCCTGGATGAGACGCACGGCGGATTTTTTACCACGGCGACACATCATGAATCGCTCATTCTCCGCGCCCGCGAAGGCTCCGATGGCGCCACCCCCAGCGCCAATGCCGTGGCCGCATCGGCCTTGGCCCGGCTGTCTTTTCACTTCGACCGGCAAGCCTGGCGTGAAGCGGCTGTCGGTGCAATACGGGCCTACGGGCGACAGATTGCCCGTTACCCGAGGGCCTTTG
>JABMDH010000095.1:4011-16480 GCA_015904075.1 Nitrospira sp. | reverse complement strand
TCCCTTGCACGATCTGCACGATCGCATCCGGGTCCTGCGTATTGAGACAGAGCGGCAAGGCGTCGATGACGGCAAATTCTTTGAACAGCATCGCTTTGCCTTCCATGACAGGCAACGCTGCTTCCGGGCCGAGATTGCCCAGCCCCAACACTGCCGACCCGTCCGTGACGATCGCCACACTGTTGCTTTTACTGGTGAACGCATAGGCTTTGGACTTGTCCTGCGCGATGGCTTGGGCCACACGGCCGACGCCGGGCGTGTAGACCATCGAGAGGACATTCCGCGTACTGATCGCAATCTTCCCCTCCACTCGAATTTTCCCGCCGAGATGCAGCAGGAAAATACGATCTGAGGCCGAGAGCACGGTGACATCGGATAGCGCAGCAAGTCTGGCCAGCACCTTCTTGCCATGCGCCTCGCTCTGCGCGTCGAAGGTCACGTCCCGAACCATGCACGTTTTCGTTGCCGAGACAATGTCGACGGCGCCGAGATTGGCTTGTTCTTCGGCCAGCAGCGCCGCCACGCGGGCAAAGACGCCCGGCTTATTCGCGAGTTCCAACCTGGCAGTCAGGCGGTAATTGGAATAGGGGCCGCTGTCATCCATTCGTGCCGTTGTCCTCTCCTATGGCCAAGCCTACCACAGACTTGCATCTCGGTGAGGGGTAAGGGGTGAGGCGTCAGGAGGTTGTGCCAATGCCAGATACTGCATGGTAGTCCAGTACTCTCAACCCATCACTCAACATTCGCCATTTAATACTGCATTGCCCATACACCTTCAGCTCTTGTGATGACCACTACAATCAAACTCCGGAAGCCCTCCGACTGGATACTCTCCCGCACACTCCTTACCCCTTACATTTCTTGAAATACACTCCGTTGACGCTGTTCTGGCTCCGATGCTAGGGTGCCTCCTTATGTCATCATCGGCAAGCACCAGACCCCCGAATCGCCTGATCCACGAAACCAGTCCCTACCTGCTTCAACATGCCTATAACCCCGTCGACTGGTATCCCTGGGGACCAGAGGCCTTGCAGGCGGCTAAGGACAAGAACCGGCCTATTCTGCTTTCGATAGGCTATTCAGCCTGCCACTGGTGCCACGTCATGGAACGGGAATCGTTCGAGAACGACGCGACCGCCGAATTGATGAACCAAGACTTCGTCTGCATCAAGGTCGATCGGGAAGAACGGCCTGACCTGGATGAAATCTACATGCAGGCCACCGTCGCCATGAACCACGGCCAGGGCGGCTGGCCGATGACCGTCTTCCTGACGCCGGAGCAAAAACCGTTTTTCGCCGGCACCTACTTTCCCCCCGAAGACCGGTGGGGAAGACCGGGGTTCGGCACACTGCTGAAGAAGATCGCCGACTATTGGCGAACTGACGCCGCAGGCATTCACGCCCAGGCAACGGACATGACGGCGCGGTTGAAAGACGCCGGCCGTATCCCCTCCCCGATCTCGGTCAGCGAATCGGCGCTGGAGGAGGCCGTCGCACAATTCAACAGCGAATTCGATAAGACCTACGGCGGCTTCGGCACCGCGCCCAAGTTTCCGCCGGCGGCTGGACTGTCGCTGCTGCTTCGCTGCCACCGGCGATCGGGAGACAAGCAGGCCCTCGCCATGGTCGGCTCGCGAAGGCTCCGATGGCGCCACCCCCAGCGCCAACGCCGTGGCCGCATCGGCCTTGGCCCGGCTGTCTTTTCACTTCGACCGGCAAACCTGGCGTGAAACGGCTGTCGCTGCAGTACGGGCCTACGGGCGGCAGATCGCCCGTTACCCGAGGGCCTTTGCCAAAACCCTGGCGCTGGTAGATTTTCTGACGGAGGGACCGCTTGAACTGGCCTTTGTCGGCGACGAAACACAGGAAGGACTCCGCGCCCTTCGTCGAGCAGTCGCGGACCAGTACCTTCCCAATCGCATCATAGCAACAGCCGCGCCGGGCACGCCCTCATCCTTGCCCCTCCTGGAAGGGAAGCAACCGGTTGACGGGCAACCGGCGCTCTACATCTGTCGAAACTTCAGCTGCCGGCAGCCGATTACCAACCCACTCGCAATATCAGACGCTTTGCAGACAAGTGCGCGGCAAGGCGGCGAATCGAGAATGCTGCGGGGCGCGCAGATCTCCGGCCGTGCGACGGTCCAAGGAACCGCCGCCTATGCGGCGCGCATGATCGGCCTGGCCGGCGATGCCACGCTAGCAAGTGGCTTCACCTCGTTCGGCACCACTGGACTTACCACGACGCGCTTGGGATTCGGCACCTATCGTGTGCATACTCAAGAAGCCGACCATCGAGACGCGCTCAAGAAAGCCTTACAGGCCTCTTGCAACGTGCTCGACACCTCAACGAATTATATGGACGGTGACAGCGAACGTGCCGTCGGGACTGTACTCGCGGAACTGATCGCCTCAGGCGAGTTACGGCGCGAAGAAGTCGTCGTCGTCTCCAAGATCGGCTACGTGCAGGGAGAGAATTTGAAACTGGCCGAAGCCAGAGAACACTCCGGGCGCCCCTATCCTGATATGGTCAAATACGGAGACGGCATCTGGCACTGCATCCATCCGGAATTCCTGGCGGATCAATTGGCGCTCTCCCTGGATCGCCTCGGTCTGCTCACGCTGGATGTCTGTCTTCTGCACAACCCGGAATACTTTTTATCGGAAGCCATGCACCGCGGCGAACAGGATCTGGCCGCGCTGCGCGCCCAATTCTATAGCCGGCTTGAGCAGGCCTTTACCTATTGTGAATCGCAAGTGGCAGCAGGACGACTCCAGTACTACGGTGTCTCCTCGAATACGGTGACCGCTCCGGCCGAACGTGCGGAGGCCACCTCGCTCGCCGCCATGGTCGACGCGGCGCACGCCGCTGCCAAATCGGCGGGCCTGGACACCCATCACTTCCGCTTCCTGCAACTGCCGATGAATTTGTTTGAATCCGGAGCCGCATTGACGGCCAACACAGGCGCTGCCGGGCGTCAGACCGTGCTGGAGTACGCGCAGCAGGCTGGTGTGGCCGTCCTGGTGAATCGCTCCTTGAACGCCATGCCCAGCCCACGCAGTGGTATCGTGCGTCTGGCGGACCTGCCCCTGGAAGATGCCCCGACCGATGTCGTCCGACAGCTTGACGCTGTCGGCACACTTGAACAAGAATATCGGGATTCAATTGCGCCGGCCATGCAACAAGCCAAGCAAGGAACGGCGCCAGACGAGTTTTTCAATTGGTCTCATGAGTTGCAGCGGGTGCGCCCACAGATCCAGGGCCTGGAGCATTGGGAACAACTTGAGCGCCAGATGATTGCCCCACAAGTCAATCAGGCGATACAAACCCTGTCACGCCAGTTGACCGGAGAACCATCGGAACGATGGGAGTCCTGGCGCGAGCGGTATGTGCCGGAGCTGCTGGCCCTGCTCCGTGGAATGCGGCGTGAAGCCACTGAACGGAGCCGTGCGCGCACCGCTGCGATCGCGCAGGCACTCGACCCCCTGTTGCCGGAATCGCGCCGTCAGGAAACGCTCTCACGCAAAGCACTCTGGATCCTGGCCTGGACGCCCGGCGTCACCTGCGTGCTGAACGGTATGCGCACACCACACTATGTCGATGATACCTTGGCACTACTCACATGGGAACCGTCGAAGGATGTCCTGCAGGTGTACCAACGGATGACCGCCTTGGCCGCATCATTGTAGGATAACGCACTTTATTATCTGAAGAAGAGAGGGGATCTATGCGACAACATCGAGTGTTCTGGGTTATCGGCGCACCAATGATGGCCGTGCTTGTGATGCAAGGCTGCTCAGCCCTATCCGGATCGGGAACCGGTCAGGAAGGACGGGCCGGGGAAGAGCGCATCAAGGAGCAGGCCATCAAGGAAGCGGCGGCTCCTCGCACGGTCACTCCTGACCGTGCCGAATCGTCCGCCAAATACGAGGCGGAACCGGGCAAGGACTCGCTGAAGGATGTGCTGTTCGATTTCGACCAGGATCGCCTCCGCGCGGACGCGTTGCCATTATTGGAAGCGAATGCGAGACAATTGAAGAGCAGCGGGATCGGGCACATTCTGCTCGAAGGCCGCGGCGATGAAGTGGGCACCTCCGCCTACAATCTCGTCTTGGGCGAACGCCGGGCCAAAAATGTGAAGACCTACCTCCAGCACTTAGGATTGTCCGTCGACCTCAAGACAACGAGCTACGGGAAGGATCGTCCACTGTGTTCGGAGCATACCCCCGACTGCATGCAGAAGAACCGGAGCGTCCACTTTACGGTGAAAGAATAGCGACCTACTCTTCGTCGTTCGTATCTCGTCCTTCGACTCTGCTCAGGACCGTGAGCCTGCCGAACGGTGAAGCGTGAAGCGCAGAACGGAGAGGTGGCCGATCTACATCTTTGCTTGCGAGATATGAAATACGCTTCACGAGATACGAGCAATGTCGAGACGTACAGTCATGACAACCACGGACTAATGGTGTTCTTCGGTGGCTAAACTCGCCGTGATCGATATCGGGACCAATTCCATCCACATGGTGCTGGCTGAAATCCTCCCGGATGCCAGCTATAAAATACTCGACCGTTTCAAAGATGTCACGCGCCTGGGCAACGGAACCTTCGCCACGCGGCGACTGTCCGATGAGGCGATCGCTCGTGCCATCGACGTGCTCAAGACGCTGGCGACGCTGGCCCGCAACAAGGGATTCGAGCGGACCGTGGCAGTCGCCACCAGCGCCGTGCGTGAGGCCAGGAACGGCGGCGACTTTATCAATCTGGTCGAGGAACAGGCGGGAGTGCGGGTGCGGGTGATCAGCGGAGCGGAGGAAGCCCGGCTGATTTTTCTGGGTGTGAAGAACAGTATCGCGCTTGCGGACAAACCGACCCTGGTCGTCGATGTCGGTGGCGGTTCGGTCGAACTGATCCTGGGAAATCGAGACCGGATGATTCACGCCAAGAGCCTCAAACTTGGGGCGATTCGCTTAGCAGAGCAATTTCTCCCGAACACACCGCCCTCAGCCCCGATGATGCGCGCGCTCGAAGACGCCGTCACCGGCCAGCTGAAGGCCGCGATCGAGGCCTGTGCCGTGAAAAAGTTCGACTCGCTGATCGCCAGCTCCGGCATGGCCGGCAATCTGGCCGACATCATCCATTGTTGAACCTGCTCCAACAATTGAAGAATGAGCGCGTCGTGAAACTCGACATGGTCCGGAATAACCAGCCATCCACGGTCACCTACGAACTACGCTGAGCCGCACCGGGACCTGTGGTATCGGAGCCTCCGACGAAGAACAGAGGGACAGAACATTGTCAGAGTTCGTTCCGAATGATCAGCTCCCGTCGAGTTACGGCCGACCTCTCCTGGGACGCATCCTGGGCGACAGATTCAACCTGGGAAATGCAAAACTCGATGAAGCCCTGGCGTACCAGCGGGAGAAGGGAGGCCGGTTGGGCGAGGTGCTGCTGCACCTGCGTGTACTGCGCGAGGAAGAACTGCTGGAAGGACTGGCGCTCCAGTTCGATCTACCGTGGATCCCGCAACTGGAGTCCACCACGATTGATCATGCACTGATTAAGAAGGTCCCCATCACCTTTTGCCGGCGCTATCGCGTGCTGCCCCTCCGTCATGAAAAAGGAGCGATCCTCGTCGCATCGACCGACCCGCTGGAAACCGTCGCCTTCGACGATCTCCGGCTGTTGCTCGGCACACCTGTCACACCGGTCCTGACGACCGGCGTCTCCCTGCTGGCCTGCCTGAACCGCGCCTATGACGAGATTGCCAGTCCGACCGGCGCCGAAGAAGTCATGGAGGACATCGCCGCCAGCGAGAGCCTCGATCAGTTGGCCCACGAACTGGATGAGCCTCAGGACCTGCTCGATGCAACCGACGAGGCCCCGATCATTCGATTGGTGAATTCGGTCTTGTTCCAAGCGGTCCGGCAGCGGGCCAGCGACATCCATTTTGAATCGTTCGAGCGCGGCCTGGTCGTGCGATACCGGATCGACGGCGTGCTGTACCCCGTGTTGACTCCGCCGAAGCATCTGCAGGCCAGTATCATTGCGCGTCTCAAAATTATGGCCGGCTTGAATATCGCCGAAAAGCGGCTCCCGCAGGACGGCCGGTTTGCAATTCGCACCTCAGGGAAAGACGTCGATCTCCGTGTCTCCGTCCTCCCGACGTCTCACGGCGAGCGAGTAGTGCTCCGGCTGTTGGAGAAAGAGAATCGATTGCTGAACTTGTCCGAAATGGGCTTCGCAGGGGAACGGCTCTCGGTGATCCATCAGCTGATTCAGCTTGCACACGGGATCATCCTGGTCACCGGTCCGACCGGCAGCGGCAAAACGACGACCCTGTATGCCGCATTGAGCCACATCAATGCGCCGGACAAAAACATCATTACCGTCGAAGACCCGGTCGAATATCAGCTGCTCGGCATCGGCCAGATGCAGGTGAATCCGAAAATCAATCTGTCGTTTGCCGCAGGCTTGCGATCGATCCTCCGGCAGGACCCCGATGTCATCATGATCGGAGAAATCCGAGACCGTGAAACAGCGGAGATCGCCATCCATGCCTCCCTCACCGGGCACCTCGTCTTTTCCACACTGCACACAAACGATGCCGCCAGCGCCGCAACCCGTCTGATCGATATGGGGATCGAACCGTTCCTCGTCGCCTCCTCGGTCGTCGCGGTACTGGCCCAACGGCTCCTGAGAAAAATTTGCCCGGACTGCAAGCAGCCCTACCAGGCGAGCGCCGACGAGCTGAACCGCCTGGACCTGCCGCCGGGAACGACGCAGACGCTGTATCGTGGCGCAGGCTGCGCGGCCTGTTCCCAAACCGGCTATCGCGGACGCACCGGCATTTTTGAGCTGATGGTGCTCGACGATGAAATCCGCCGCCTCATCGGAACGAAAGCCGATTCGTCGCTCATCAAGCAGGCGGCCGTCGCCCATGGCATGGTGACGCTGAAACAGGAAGGCGCCGAACGCGTCATCCAAGGCCATACGACGATGGAAGAAGTAATGCGGATTACCCAGCAAGAAATCGAAGTCTGACGATGCCTGTCTATCAATACCGCGGCTACCGGAACGACGGCGGGTCTGCAGCCGGAATCGTGGACGCGGAAAACGTCAAAGTCGCGCGTCTGAAGCTCCGGAAAGACGGCGTCTTTCCGACCGACGTCGTGGAGCAGAGGCAACCCTCGGCGCGGCAGCACGAAGGGGGCCGGGCCCGCACCATCCACAGAACCGGTCGTGCTGCAACACTCAGCGCGCACGACCTTGCGCTGCTGACCAGACAGTTTGCCACGCTCTTAGTCGCCGGGCTTCCGTTGGTCGAGGCGCTCGGCGTCCTGGTTGAGCAGGCCGAAAAGAAACCCACCAAAGCGCTTCTTGCCGAGATTCGCGAAGAAGTCCGAGGCGGCAAGGCGTTAAGCGTCGTCTTGGAAACCTACGGCAAAGACTTTTCTCCGATCTATGTGCATATGGTGCGGGCCGGAGAGGCCAGCGGCGCCTTGGATCAAATTCTCTTCCGGCTGGCGGAATTCCTGGAAAAACAACTGGCGCTCAAAGCCAAAGTAACCAACGCCACGATCTATCCGGCTCTCATGCTCTTCGTCGGCGTCGCAGTCCTGTTCTTTCTGATGGCCTTCGTCGTGCCGAAAATTACGGCGGTCTTCACCAGCATGCGGCAGGCATTGCCCTGGCCGACCGTCGTCTTGATGTCGATCAGCCGGTTCTTTGCGGACTACTGGCTGTTGCTCGTCGGCGTGACCGTCGCCGGCATATTCTTCATTCGCCGGTTCGTCCATACAGAAAAAGGCCGGATGCTTGCGGATCGCGTGACACTTCGCCTGCCGTTGATCGGGGACGTGGCCCGCATGGTATCGATCTCACGGTTGGCCGGCACACTGGCCACGATGTTAGCCAGTGGGGTCCAACTCCTGGATGCCTTGGATGTCTCCAAGCGCGTCATGAACAATCGGGTGCTTGAGGAAACGGTCGAAGGGGCCAGGCAAAACATTCGCGAAGGTGAAACCATCGCCGATCCATTGAAACGGAGCGGCGAATTCCCCGCACTGGTCACCCATATGATCGCCGTGGGCGAACGAAGCGGGGACATGGAAGAAATGCTGCGCCGGGTCAGCCAGATTTATGACGGGGAAGTAGACCGGGTCATTACCCGGTTGACCTCGCTTCTGGAGCCCGTCATGATTCTTGCCATGGGTCTCATCGTCTTTTTTATTGTCGTGGCCATTCTCTTGCCCATCTTTGAAATGGGCCAAATGGTGCGGTAAGCACGTCAGCAAGGAGGGTCTTGTGCAACACATGACACGAGGAACGAGACGGATTCACCGGAGCACGAACGAGCGCGGCTTTACCTTCATAGAAATCATGGTCGTCGTGGCCATTCTGGCCATTCTGGCCGCATTGGTCGTCCCCCGTATTATGGGCCGGACAGACGATGCCAAACGCACGGCGGCCAAGGTGCAGATCCGGAATATCGAGGGCGCGCTGCAGCTTTACAAGCTGGACAACGGGGTCTATCCCTCGACGGAACAGGGACTCAAAGCGCTGATCGAAAAACCGTCCGTCGGTGTGATTCCCAAGAAATGGAAAATCGGCGGGTATCTGCCGAATCTCCCTGAAGATCCCTGGGGCAATACCTATAAGTATCTCAGCCCCGGCAAGAAGGGAGATTATGAAATCACCTGCTTGGGCACCGATGGCGAAGTCGGCGGCGAAGGAATCAATGCCGATATCACCAACTGGAATCTGGAGAAAGAATAAAACGTCAATGGGCATGCGTCATCCGTCATCCATCACTCGTCATGTAGTTCGTACGCCTGACGTCTCCTCACGTCTGACACCTCACGTTTCACCTTTCACGTCTTTCGCCCCTTGCCCCTCGCCTCTTGCCTCTTGCCCCTTACCCCTCACCCCTTCCCCCTCACTGTCTTCACGGGGCTTCACCTTGATCGAGATGCTGATCGTGCTGTTTCTTCTGGGCGGTGTCCTCGCCATCGTAGTCCCGCGTGTCGTCATCGGTGAAGACTTAAGCTCCACCGGACGCAAGTTCATCGGGACGTTGCGTACACTCCAAGGATTGGCCTCAACCGGCCAAAAGCCTGTGAAGCTGTACCTGGATCTCGATCAGGGCACGTATTGGGCCAGGGTGTTGGACGGCAAGGATGAGAAACTCCCGCTCGATGCCGCCTGGGCGACGCCACGATCGCTTCCCGAGACGATCCGGTTTTCTGAAATTTCCGTGAGACAGGACAAACGCACCTACGGCCGAATCGATCTTTCGTTTTTCCCCAATGGGCGTATCGATCCGGTGACGGTTTATCTTACCGATCGGAGCAACAATCTGCTTGTGCTGACCGTCGATTCCCTTACCGGAGCCATCCGAACCAGCGAAGAGCGGATTGATCCATTGCGGAACAAACTGATTCCGGACCGGGTGAGAACACTACTGCGCCCCGCCGGAACCTAACAGGATGCTGAAAAAGTCCGCCAGCTGTGTTCTCGCATCGCTCAGAGGCTCAACGTTATGAGTCCAGAGGAGGCACAACCTATCCGCTCGCATCTGATTGAAGCGAGCGGTTCAAGCGAAGCGTGGTGTGTACCTCCTCGCCTCTTCGCTCGCTGCGGCCTTGCCCGTGGAACGGGACGTCTCGGCGTACCGGGGCGGGCGGGTGAAAACAGAGGCATTTTTGAGCATCATGATCAGAATAAGTATTTAATAATATCAATATTATGTAACTGATGTTTCGTGCGTATGATTATGTTTCAAGAAGCCTACTAATCGCCGTGAAGAGCCAAATTCAAAAGACACTGAGTGTGGATATGAGGAGACCGGTCCAGCGTACGACGGCCGACGCGAGCGGATTCACGCTGCTCGAAGTCCTGCTGGCGATTGCCTTGCTGGCCATTGCTCTCCCCGTCCTTCTTGGCCTCAGAAATTTTGATCTCGATCTGCATGCGAGAGCCGGCGACCTGACCGCCGCAACCTTACTGGCGCAAGAAAAGCTGATCGAGACGGAACTGGCAGGCGTCTATCCGATCGGAGAAGCCGCCGGAGATTTCTCCAATATGCCGCTCGGAGCCCAACCACCGGCCAAGCCCGCCGATCGAGGCACCGGGTATCGCTGGAAGCGCACAATTGCGCCGACTCCCCTCGAATTAATTCGGGAAGTTCGCATCCAGGTCTCCTGGCCGAGAGGCGCGTTCATCGAAACCGTAGAGGTGAGCACATATGTTATCTCCGGCCTCAACTCATAGCAGGATGCCGAAAACGTCCCCCTGCGGCGTTCCCTGCCTTCGCCGAAGCGCTTCGCGCAGGCAGGTCGCATCGTTCAGATCCTCAACGTACCTCAGAGGGTACGCCCCGGCCCTTTACTCGCTGCGGCCTTGCAGGATGAACGTTTTGAGCGTCCTGCGTGATCATGTTCAACCACCGGCAACTCACGAACGCTATGAATGTCGACCTGCTCGCATCGAGATTACACCTCCCTCCAGCAATCAATCCGGATTCACGCTGGTTGAGGTGCTGGTCGCCATTGCGCTGCTGGCCGTCATCGGGGCAATGGTCTTTGGGTCGCTCGTCACGACAACTCAGGCGATGGATGCCGGGCGCGAACGGGCGGAACGGGAACAAACCGTCAGAAGAGTCCTCCGCGTCATGGCTGAGGAGCTATCGCTCAGCCAATACGACAAGACATTTCCCTGGATAGGGATGAACGGCACACAGGACGGACAGCCCGCCGATACCCTGGCCTTTCTCGCCATGAGCGACGGCATGGGAAACACGGCCGTCAAAGAAAGTGAGACCGTACGAGTGGTCTACACCCGCGAACGTGATCGGTTGATCCGATTCGTACGGCGCAATCGTTACAGCCTCACCGATGAGGCACTCGATCAGGTGGAATTGGCCGATCGTGTGAGGGGATTTAACGTACGGTATTACGACGGACAAAGCCGGATCTGGACCGACGAGTGGCGGACCAGCGAGAAAATGCCGAAGGCGCTGCTCCTGGAAGTGACGTTCCAGACGCCCAACGCCGATCCTTGGACCATACGGGAATGGATCTCCATCGGAGCATCATGATGACGATCAAATGGCCGGGAGACTGGCGGGAGACCGTGGCCTGGGTCGGAGGCGTGATCTGTCTGCTGATCCTTTGTCTGGCAGCGACCTTCCCGTACGACGCGCTGCACAAAAGGATCGTGGCAGAACTGACTCGCGCGACCGGGATGGACATCCGGGTTGGACATTGGAGGGTCGGACTGCCGCTTGGGATTGAGTGGCGGAATGTCACATTGGCCAAACCGGACTGGACACCGATTCAACTCACCTCTCTGCAGGCCGATGTCGGCATTCTGCACGCACTCAGCGGCGGGCTCGGACTAGATGTCATCATCCACCTGGGGGAAGGCTCGCCCGGGGGAGGGCTCGCCAAAGGGACCTTCACCACCTCGGCGTTTTCCCTGGCAGAGCCGGTCTCCATAACAGGGCGGTTCCAACAAATTGATCTCTCAAAGATTGTTCGCCCCTATGTCGGCCACGGCATGCTGAACGGCCATTTCTCCCATCGAGTCGAACAAGCCCAGGCCGCAGACGGCACGGTCAAGGGGGAAGGAACCTGGAACGCTGAGGCAACGGATTTGACCATCGACCACATTCCCGTTGGAAACGGGCGCACGCTGTCGCTCGCCTTCAACCAGGCCTCCGCCGAAGTGATCTGCAAAGATAGCCTGTGCGAAGTCACCGGACTACAAGGCGAAGGACCCGATGGATCGTTTACCGGAGAGGGGAAGCTGACGCTGCAGCAGCCGATACAAGACAGCCGATTAGCCTTAACTGTGACCATCGTCCCCGGCGCAGGCTACGCGTCAAAAGCGAATACGTTGGGCCTACTCCCCCTTCCCCCGGGAACCCCGATCACAGTAAAAATAGCGGGGACATTGGCACAAGCACGGATTGCGTTGTAAAGTAGGGGCAGCATTCGTATAGCGTCGTTCGTATCTCGTTGCATGCGAGATACGCTTCACGCTTCACCGTTCGACAGGCTCACGGTCCTGAGCAGAGTCGAAGGACGAGATGCGTTTCACCAGGAATAGCTGGACAGACCTATGGCTATTGTGACCGAATGCGTCGGGCTTGATATCGGCCAGACCGGCTTGAAAGCCGTCCGTTTCCGCCGCCGGTTGAGCGGGCGCGAATCGATCGACTACTTTCAGCATCCAATGCCCTTCGCCCGTCCGGAAGATTTGGAACCGGCCCGGCGTGTACAGTCGTTGCGCGGATTTCTTTGGCAGCACGGGCTCTATGCGACAGACCGGCTCGTCACCGCCATCCCCTGCCAAGATCTCTTTGTCAGAACTCTTTCCTTTCCCTTCAAGGATTCCACGAAACTGGCCCAAGTCGTTCCATTCGAAGTCGAGAATCTCGTACCGATGCCGCTCGAAGACTTGGCGATCGGC
>JABMDH010000095.1:1909-3911 GCA_015904075.1 Nitrospira sp. | reverse complement strand
CATCCCAAATTCGACAACCCTGCCAACCTCGACGCCACGGTCAGAGTGTTGAGCTATGCGAAAAGCTGATGAACGGGGCGTCGCGCTGCTCCTCTCGCTGCTGATTTTGACTCTCCTGGTCGCGCTTATTCTGGAATTTGACGCGGAAGCGCGCCGCGAATACCGCGAAGCCGCCGCATTCCGTGACAACTTCAAAGCGACCATGCTGACACGCGCCGGAGTGCAGGCCGCACGGGCGGTCTTGCAGCAAGACTTTCTGCGAGACAAGAAAACCGGAGAGCAGTACGACGGGCCCGCCGACCTGTGGGCGATGCCCATTAAGAACTATGCGATTGGCGATGGGCTGCTGAGTGCCCAGATCCAAGATGAGCGTGGCAAGCTCAACCTCAACGACCTGGCGGCAAATACGGGAGACGAGCTGCAAAAAAAGACGAAGCTCCAGCGGGTCAAGCGGCTGTTCGAGACGCTCCAAATCAATTCGGATTTAGTTGACGCCCTTGTCGACTGGGTCGATCAGGACGACATTCCTCAACCGGCCGGCGCCGAAAGTTTGCACTACCAATCCCAGAAACCCGCCTATCGGGCAGCAAACGGGCCGATTCCATCGCTGAACGACCTTCGCTTGGTGAAGGGGTTTACCCCGGACATCGTGGATCGGCTATCGCGCTACGTGACCGTGTATCCACAGGAAGGCGGGGCGCCAATCAATGTGAACACGGCAGACCCGCTTGTCATCCAAGCCCTCGACCCCGAGATCACCCAATCCATCGCGATGGAAATCGTGCAAAGCCGGCCCTATAAGACCAAAGTGGATCTCGATCGGATTGGAAGTTTTCAGGCGATTGGCGCAAAACTGCGCGCCTCTCCTGATTCCTATGATGTAAAGAGTGACTACTTTTCCGCCCGGCTATCCATCACCGTCAATGAGTCGACTAAAACGGCCTTTGCTGTGCTGAAGCGTGACCCCAAGGGCGACAGCAGCGTGGTCTACCTACGAACCTTTTAGCGATTCGCCGACACGTCCGTATTAGTGCCGTTCGGCTCCGGACGCCCGCCAGGCTGCCGTTCTGGTAATCGAACCCCACGAGACCTTTGCGCCGGTCATCCACTGCCATAATCCGATCAATCGCCAACAGGACACCAGCTGACGGAAACCTAAGTTTTCCAGAATCGCGGCCGCACACAGTGTCCGCGCCTGTTTGAATTCAGGATAGGTATGAAAGGCGATTTCATCGACGAGCAAGACGCTCACCGACACCAAAATACCCATCCCGATTTCGGCGGTCACAAACGCGATGGCCGCAGCAGGCGACACCAATCCCATCAAGCACGCGACCGTGGTATAGAGATACCCCGCTGCCAGCACGACGGGACTTAACCATTCGACAGGATCATGAAGGGAATCGACAGCCACCCGACAGCCCCTGCGCGAGGATGAAAGAGCATCTGCTTATTCATCACCAGCGCTTCGGACAGCCCCCGCTGCCACCGGATGCGTTGACTCTTGAGCGATCGAAGATTTTCCGGAGCCTCGGACCAGCAGAATGCGTGGGGCACGAAACTGATGCGGTATGGCTCCCCCTGCAGTCGGAGATGCCGATGCAAGCGAACGACGAGCTCCATATCTTCACCGTGACACCCCTTGGCATAGCCCCCGACTTTCACCACCGTATCCTTCCGGAACAATCCGAACGCTCCGGAGATGATCAGCATCGCATTGAAGGGATTCCATCCCAGCCGGCCGATCCAAAACGCGCGATAGTATTCGACCACCTGAAACCGGCCAAGCCAGCTTGCCGGAAGTCCGACGGCGGTCAAATACCCCGCTTGCACTTGGTAGCCATTGGCAATCCGCACCGTGCCGCCCGACGCCACAGTCGACGGATCGTCCAAAAACGGCTGCACCACGCGCTGCAAGCTATCCCGCTGCAAGATGGAGTCCGAATCCAGCGTACAGAACAGCGGATTGCGGGACAGATTGATGCCGACATTGAGTGCGTCG
>JABMDH010000095.1:0-1809 GCA_015904075.1 Nitrospira sp. | reverse complement strand
GCGTCACAAGAACAGCGCAAAGTCAAAGCGACGATTCACTGGGTGTCGGCCACCCACGCCGCCATGGCCACCATCCGGCTCTACCATCCGTTGCTGCTCGCCGACCAGGCCAAGCTGCCGGCGGATCGGGATTGGACTCAGTCGTTGAACCCCCAGTCGCTTGAGCTTCTCACCGGCTGTGTGGTCGAGCCAAGTCTTCGCTCAGCCACGCCGGGAGCCCGTTTTCAATTCGAACGCCAAGGGTACTTCTGTGTGGACCCTGACTCATCAGCCGATACACTCATTTTTAACAGGACCGTGTCACTCAAAGACGCCTGGGCTAAGATCGAGAAAACACAGCAAGCCCCTCAGCGCTAGATAGCTGTCATGACCTGCCCTATCTGCCATCAGTCGACTTCTTGGGCCAACAATGCCTGGCGCCCATTCTGCTCCGAACGCTGCCAGGTCACGGATTTAGGAACCTGGGCTGCGGAGCAATACCGAATCCCCGGCGATGCGCTCACGGTCGAACCACACCGGCACGAAACAGACCCATCGGGCTGATCAGCATACGCGTTCACTGCATCCCTGTTGGCAAGTTTTGGCAAACTTGCTAAGGTCACGGCCTCGTTCACCTTCGCCTAAGGAGAAACTGGATGCTTCCTACTCATGGCTATGCCGCATTGACTGCGAATGCCGTTTTGCAACCGTTTTCCTTTGAGCGGCGGGACGTCGGCGATCACGACGTGCTGATTACCATCACCCATTGCGGAATTTGTCATTCGGATATTCACCAGGCTCGCGATGAATGGGGCATCTCCCTGTTTCCCATGGTCCCGGGGCATGAGATTATCGGAACGGTCGCGCAGGTCGGCGCAGCGGTGACCGCCTTCAAGGTCGGTGATCGCGCCGGGGTCGGCTGTTTTGTGGATTCCTGCCGTATGTGTGGCCCCTGCCGTGAAGGCTTGGAGCAGTATTGCGACGGCGGCCCGCTCTGGACCTACAGTAGTCAGGACAAAGCAGGGCGAATTACGCAAGGCGGCTACTCAACTCAGATTGTGGTGGACGAAAGCTATGTCTTGCGCATTCCTTCGACGCTCTCGCCAGCTGGAGCCGCACCGCTACTCTGTGCCGGCATTACAACATACTCTCCACTACGCCAATGGGGAGTGGGGAAGTTTCACAAACTGGCCGTCGTCGGCCTAGGGGGGCTCGGCCATATGGCGGTGAAAATCGCCAGGGCAATGGGAACCGAGGTCACGGTGTTAAGCACATCCGAAGGGAAACGGGAGGACGCGAAGCGCTTGGGTGCCGCCAACTTCGCGGTGATGTCAGACCCTCAGAACTTGAGCAAACTCCAGGGGTACTTCCACTTTATTCTCGATACTGTCTCCGGTCCGCACAATTACAATACCTATTTGAACCTCCTCAGAACAGACGGCACCATGATCCTCGTGGGCGCACCAGAAAAGCCTGCCTCAGTAGAGGCATTCTCGCTCATTATCAAGCGGCGGCGGCTGGTCGGCTCTCTCATCGGCGGCATAAAAGAAACGCAACAGATGCTCGACTTCTGTGCCACGCATAAGATCGAAGCCGACGTCGAAGTGATTCCAATCCAGCAGGTCAACGAAGCCTACGAACGCATACTCAAGAGCGACGTGCGGTACCGGTTCGTGATCGACATGGCGTCATTGAAGTAACGGGTGGATCCGTGAGGGAAGCCCAATAAAATGGCTGGGGGACTAGGAATCGAACCTAGGTAGCCGGCTCCAAAGGCCGGCGTCCTACCGCTAGACGATCCCCCAGCGCGGTACGGAAACGAATGGTAGA
>JABMDH010000094.1:32705-41847 GCA_015904075.1 Nitrospira sp. | reverse complement strand
GATGTGTTCGATGTCATCGATGCGGTGCTCTCCGATGGGCTCACCTCCCGCCTTCATCGGAGACTGGTGCGGGAACAGCGACTGGCAGCCTCGGTCAGCTCGGATGCGAGCCATCCGGGTGTGCGCGCACCCAATCTGTTCATCATTATGGCGACGCCGCTGGCGCCCCATACAACGGCCGAAGTGGAAGCGGCGATTTATGAGGAGTTGGAACGGCTGAAGCGGGAGCCGGTTTCACCCAAGGAACTTGAGCGGGTGATCAATAATCTGGACGCCGATATGGTGCGTGCGCTGCGGTCTAACAGCGGCTTGGCTTCCCAGCTGGCGATGTATCAAGCGGTGGCCGGCGATTGGCGCGACATCCTGAAATCTCGCGACAGGGTTGCCGCGGTGACCGCCGCCGATGTGCAGCGTGTCGCGGCCCAGTATTTTACGAAGTCGAATCGGACGGTCGGCGTGTTAGTCAAAAAGAGCAACGGCAAAGCCGTCGCGGCAGCGTCGAACAGCGGGGTAGCACAATGATCGGGGTAAGGGGTAAAGGGGTAGGGGTGAGGGGCGCTGGAATGTGGGGCCTGCTCAGTGTGGTCGTATTGATGGGTTTGGCTAGCACGGCTTGTGCGGGAGCGGAGACGCTTGGCGATCCTCGAACGATGACCTTCAAGCCTGTTGAGTTTTCGCCGCCTGATCCGGAACGGATCGTACTCAACAACGGCATGGTCGTCTATCTGTTGGAAGACCACGAACTGCCATTGATCACCATGACGGCCACGATGCGAACGGGAAGTTGGCTTGATCCGGCCGATAAGATTGGTCTCGCAGCGTTGACCGGGTCGGTGATGCGTACCGGAGGGGGGGGAGGCTTCTCGGCGGAAGAAGTCGATGAAGCATTGGAACAGTTTGCGGGCGATATCGGTATCGGCATCGGCAGACAATCGGGGTCTGCCTCGCTCGATGTATTAAGCAAAGATGTGAAGCGGGGATTGCAGATCTTCGCTGCGCTCGTACGGACGCCGGCGTTTGAGCCGGCGCGCCTCGAATTGGCTAAATTGCAGGCGATCGAAGGGATCCGCCGCCGCCAGGATAATCCCGGCTCCGTCGTGAGCCGAGAGTTCGTCAAACTGCTCTACGGCGCGCAACATCCGACCGCGCGGGAAAGTACGATCGACTCAGTACGGCGCATCACCAGGGACGATCTGGTCGCATTTCACCGCAACACGATTCATCCGAACGGCATCATTCTGGGTGTGACCGGCGACTTCAAGAAGGAGGCGATGCTTGCGGCGTTGCGTGACGCGTTCGGTGATTGGAAGCAAGGCGCTGTTCCGGAGTTGAAGATTGCCGATGTGCCGGAGAACGATACGGGGAAGCCGGCGGTTCGGTTCATCGACAAAGACACGACGCAGACGCATCTGCGCGTGGGCCATTTGTCGATCAAAGAGAACGATCCCGATTATGTCTCTTTGGCGATTGCCAACGACATCCTGGGCGGCAGTTCCTTCCGTAGCCGGATTTTCAACGATGTGCGGACGAAGCGTGGCCTGGCCTATTCCGTCGGTAGCCGGCTCAATACCGGAGTGCACGATCAGGGAATCTGGCTGGTGCGGGCCGAAACGAAGTCGGTTTCCACGCAGGAAGTCATCGCCCGGTTTCTGGCGAATATCGAGCGTATGCGCACGGAGCCCGTGAGCGATACGGAGCTGGCAGAGGCAAAAGACGCGTATGTGAATTCGTTCGTCTTTTCGTTCTCCAGCCCCTCCGCAATTGTGAATCGCCTGATCGAGCTGGAGTACGACGGGCTGCCGAAAGATTTTCTGCAACAGCTGCGTGACAAAGTGGTGAAGCTGACGAAAGAGGAAATCTTAGCGGCTGCCAAGAAGCATTTCTATCCGGATCGCCTGAAAATCGTTGCCGTTGGATCAGGCAAGACCTTGCCGGCCGCGCTTTCGACTTTCGGCGACGTAAAAGAGATCAAGCTGGTTCCGGAAGGATAAGCCATTTGGAGTCATCAAGCTGGTTCCGGAAGGATAAGCCATTTGGAGTCATGGTTGTGACCGACAGGCTGATCCACTGAGTCTTCCCCATGCCGCTTGAAGATGACTGTTGTGACATTCTCAAAAAGGCCCGCACAGGCCTGGGACTCTCGGCCGGCGACATCTCGCAAAGGGCCGGGTTGCCCGGGGGAGTGATCGCCTCGCTGGAGCGGGGGGAGCAAGCGCATGATCGAGCGGAACTCCTTCTCCTTGCCAACGCATTAGGTTTGCGCGGCGAGCCACTTGCGCAGATTGCTATCGACAAATGGGAGCCGCTCGCCCAACGCCAACCCGCCTGGATCGAGACGGTGCATGGTTTGATCGGCGGCTATGGTGTGCAGGGCTATATCGTTCACGACGAGGGTGAGGCCCTGCTGATCGATACGGCCTATAATGCGCCTGCCATGATTGAGGCGCTCAGTAAACGCAACTTGCGTCTTGTGGGGATTTGTCTGACGCACGGGCATACTGATCATGCCGAGGGAATCGATCGCATTCTCACGCATCGAGAAGTTCCGGTCTATCTGGGGCCGGAAGATATTGACCTGTTGAATTGGAAACCACGGGCGGATCTGCTGACTGTGCCTGCGGACGGGTGCGTCATCAAGGTCGGCAGCCGGACGGTTCACTGCCTCACAACTCCTGGTCATACGCCAGGCGGAGTCTGTTATCGGGTAGATGATCCCCAGCAGCCGGTCTGTTTTGTCGGCGATACGCTTTTTGCCGGATCGATCGGTCGATCCAATCCGAGCCACCTGTATGCCACACATCTCGATTCAGTGCGCACAGGCCTGCTGACGCTTCCGCCGAATTATCGCCTCTTGCCGGGCCACGGTCCTGCCACGACTGTGGCCGAGGAACGGGAGCATAATTCGTTCGTGACCATCGAATAACGAACCCGACGAATAATCAGGAACTCCATGGATGGATTTGGGGAGGACGGTCAGCGACGCATCCGGAGCGAGGCAGAGAGTGGGGGAGAACCGGAGGCCATCGTACAGACGGCCGATAGCGAAGCCGGGGTCGATGAAGGAACGCCGTCTGTTTTCTCTGAATGGGCCCTGCCCCTTGGCCTGTTTCTACTGACCTGTTTCACGACCGTATGGGCGGGCGCCTACCAATCGTATCACGGGACAGTCCGTGGACCGTTGAATTTTCTGCTGGAGCATCCGGAAGCATTATGGCAAGGGCTTCCCTTTGCTGCGGCGCTCCTCTTCATTCTCACCACGCACGAACTCGGCCATTATCTGTTATCCAGGATTCACAGACTGCCTGCCTCGCTGCCGTTATTCATTCCTGGGCCGCCCCATTTCATCGGAACGTTCGGCGCCATCATCCGCATGCGCGGACCCATCATGGATCGCCGTGCCCTATTCGATATCGGAGTTGCCGGTCCGCTGGCCGGGTTCATTGTTGCCGTTGCCGTGCTGATCGTAGGACTGAATCTTTCCTCCGTTGTGGATCGGACCGCCACGTTTGGGTTGCACCTGGGGGAACCGTTGCTGCTGCAGTTTCTGGCATGGTTGGTGATCGGGCCGATCTCGCCGGAATCGGATATCCCCAGTATTTTTCAGAGTTAGCGAAAATGGGGAAACAAGAGGACTTGAGCAGGGTAAGATTGCAAAAGAAGCGTAGCTAGAGCCAAGAGTGCCGATTTTTGCGCATTTTTGTGACAAACCGCAGCCTCTGTAGCCTTTCGGCGACAGTATTTCAGCAATGTACGAATAAGCAGAAAAGACGATCACCTAACCATTTGAAAACAATTGGCATGTCAATTTATTGGCGAACCATATAATAGGGCACAGATGTTGCTGCTCATCCTTGTGAGGTCGTAGTTCATGTGCCTACGGAGTTGTCTATTGGGTGATATCTCAGGTATCGTTTCACGCTATTATGGGAACTAACCCTCAGGATATTTGGGTCGTTATGGTTACGGTGCCTAATCAAGAAGAAGCTGATAAGATTGTGGATCAGACGGTAGGCTCTCACCAGGCTGCTTGTGCGCCAACGATTCCTCTGGTGCATTCAACCTACTGGTGGGAAGGAAAGTTAGTCAAAGAGCAGGAAACCATGGTTCTTCTCAAGACTACGGTCGAGAAATTTCAAGCTCTTCAGGAAACCATCAAAAAGATACATTCGTATAAAGTTCCTGAGATTATTGCGTTACCGGTGATGGCCGGGCTTCCTCAATATCTTGAGTGGGTCCGGGACGAGACCCACTAGGAAATTTATTATGTTAATAATTTCAATCAGTTGAGATTTTTCTTGTTCAATGGGATACCGTGGGGATACCGTGAAAAGTAGGGTTGACCAAAGCGGGCTGGATGGGTAAACTCATCAGCATCTCTTGGGGAGTCCCTAGCATGAGGGGGCAAATGTTATGGGTCAGATGAACAGTCAAGAAGCCGGTGATGCCTACACCATCGTTGTATTTCGAGGATCAACCGCAAAGCCTCTCCGGTTCAGCTTTTCAAGAAAACTCGTCCGCAACTTTGTCATTGGCGCTTGCGTGCTTGTGCTTGCTGATTTTCTCGTGATTTCCCACTATGTCATTCGGACACAGGAAGTTTGGGAATTGACGGCGTTCCGGACGGAAGCGATGAGTGCACGGCAGCAGACCGCTGCATTTTCTTCAGCAGTCGATGACTTGAAGAAACGGCTTGTGTCAATGAAAGAGGTGAACCAGCGTCTCCGGGTCATGCTCGGTATTGAGGTTCCCAAGCCGGGCGATATGGTCAATGGCCGTGGCGGTGAAGATGTGCCGCTTCCAGAAGCCACTGAGATGTCTGGCAGAAGTTCGAATAAGACTGCTGATACGGAATCTGGTAGTGCCGTGCAAGGGGTTGAAGGGAATCAAGAACATTCATCCTTGGCCGGTCAGGACTCGTCTCGAAATGATCTTCAGGAGGTTGCTTCAGTAAAAGAGGGGCTGGAATGGCTTTCAAAGGAAGCAACGGTTCAGGAGCGAATCCTGAACGAACTGGCTCTGGCAGCTGAACAACGGTCGACTCGCTGGGCTGCAACTCCATCGATCTGGCCGGTGAGGGGCTGGGTGACGTCTGGATTTGGTCCTCGTGTGTCTCCCTTCACGGAAAAACCGGCCTGGCATGATGGCTTGGATATTGGCGCGGCTCCTAATGCTCCTGTTCAAGCTCCAGCACAGGGTCGAGTGACAGCCACGGGATTTGACCCCAAGCTTGGTAACGTCGTTCGATTAGACCATGGGTTCGGAATCGAAACGCTCTATGGGCATCTGGCCAAGTCATTGGTCAAAGAAGGGCAGAGAGTCAATCGCGGCGATGTCATCGCGCTTGTCGGGAGCTCAGGCCTTTCGACCGGTCCCCATTTGCACTATATGGTTAAGGTCAACGGTCAAGCCCTCGATCCTACCAAGTACATTCTTGAGTAAGCGCCACAATAGGCTGAGTTGTTCATGATTTTCTCGGCCATCCAGTGTTAGGTGGTCATCGCTCTCTCACCTCAGACTGATTCCATCCGTATCGGCTCGCATTCCACAGAAGCTCCGTTCCCACCGAGACTCTGTGCTATACTCCCGCTCCGCATATTCCATTTGCGTCAGGAGAACAGAGCGTGACCGATCTGGAACTTGCGCATTCTGTCACGCCCCGCCCAATCCTTGATATCGGCAGAGAACTCGGGATCCAACCTGACGAGCTCATTCCGTACGGGAGACATAAGGCGAAGGTATCGCTCGGCCTACTGGATCGTCTCAAGGACCGACCGATAGGCCGCTACATACTTGTGACAGCCATCAATCCAACGCCACTTGGGGAGGGGAAGACCACCACCTCGATAGGGCTTGCCATGGGGCTCACGAAATTGGGCCACCGGACGGCTGTGACGTTGAGACAACCATCGCTCGGTCCGGTATTTGGTATCAAAGGCGGAGGCACCGGCGGAGGGCATGCCCAAGTGATTCCGATGGAAGATATCAATCTCCATCTGACCGGGGATGCACATGCCGTCGCAGCAAGCCATAATCTCCTTTCAGCGTTTCTCGACAATCATCTGTTTCAAGGCAATCCACTTTCTCTCGATCCGTTGAGCATTGTATGGCCGAGGGCTTTGGGGGTCAGTGATCGAGCACTGCGTCACGTCCGGCTTGGAGATGAAACCGGGAACCGGATCAGCCAATTTGTCATTACAGAAGCATCCGAGGTCATGGCATCTCTGGCGCTGGCGCTCAATCATCAAGACCTGAGGGATCGACTTGGCCGGATGCTGGTGGGATTTACACAATCAGGACGGCCGGTGACGGCACAGGAGCTTGGCTGCGCAGGGTCGATGGCTGTCCTCTTGCGAGACGCGGTACTGCCCAATTTAGTTCAAACGCTGGAAGGGACACCCGCATTTGTCCATACGGGGCCATTCGGAAATATTGCCCATGGTAATTGTTCCGTGCTATCCGATGCCATTGCGCTTCGATGCGCCGACTTTGTGGTGACCGAGGCGGGATTCGGCAGCGACTTGGGGGCTGAGAAGTTCTTCAATATCAAATGCCGAACGTCCGGATTCAAACCAGCCGCTGCGGTGGTGGTTGCCACATTGCGGGCATTGAAGCTTCATGGGGGAGGAGGCGTTGCCAAGGTCGGGGTCCCACTCCCTATAGGGTTGACCGGGCCCAATCACGATGCGTTATCGAAGGGATTCGCCAATCTGGAACAGCATATCGCCAATGCGAAGGCCCACGGAGTGCCGGTTGTGGTGGCAGTGAACGCGTTCAAGGACGATCCGCGGGCTGAATTGGACTGGGTGCGTGATCGATCAATGGAAGTGGGTGCAATTGATGCGGCGGTCTCGACCCACTGGACCGATGGCGGAAAGGGCGCCGAACAGCTGGCGGCCGCCGTGGTCAAGGCCTGTGATCAGCCCTCCCGGTTTACACATTTGTATGAACTATCGTGGCCGATCAGAACAAAGATCGAGACGATTGCCACCAGGATGTACGGGGCAGGGGGCGTGACGTTCGAGTCAGAAGCAGAGCGTCAGATGGAACGGGCGGAAGCGCTGGGATTTGGCCGGTTGCCTGTCTGTATGGCCAAGACGCCGCTCTCGCTGTCTCACGATCCGGCGCTCAAGGGGAGGCCTACCGGCTTCACAGTGCCAATCAAGGAATTACGAATTCTGGCCGGGGCCGGTTTTGTGACGGCTGTCTGTTCGGGGATTCAATTGATGCCGGGATTGCCCAAGAAACCGGCCGGTGAACGGATTACCTTGGATCCGGTGAATGGAGAAATCGTCGGGTTGTCATAAGGAGCTGGAAGCAGGACGGTCACTGGGTGGTTGGTGCGGCCACTCAGCGTTGTTTCAAGTATCGGAAGAATTCTGAATCGGGGCTCATCACCAGTGTCGTCTTGTTATCTTTGAAGGTTGTCTTGTACGCTTCCATCGAGCGGGTGAATTCGAAGAATTTCTGATCCTGCCGGTACGCATCAGCATAAATGCGAAACGCCTTCGCATCACCGCTTCCGCGAAGCTCTTCCGACTCTTTGTAGGCCTGGGCCAGGATGATCTCTCGATCCTTCTCGGCTTCGGACCGGATCTTTTGCGCTTCTTCAGCCCCTTCTGCACGGTATTGTTTCGCTTGCCGTTCGCGTTCGGCCTGCATGCGGGCGAACACGGCTTTTTCGTTTTGCTCGGGCAGGTCGGCGCGTCTGATCCGAACGTCCAGAATCTCGATGCCGTACACAGATGCTTTCTCGTTCGCGCGCTTGGAAACCACCCGCATGATGTCGGCTCTCGAACTCGACACGATTTCCAGGAGTTCATGGCGTCCCAGTTCGACGCGCAGCTCGGAATAGATAATGTCGTGCAGCCGCTGCAGAGCGCCCCGCTGGCTTTGGAAGTTCTGGTAAACTTTGAGAGGGTCGATAATCCGCCACTTGGCGAAGTTATCCAGCAGCAGCGTCTTCTTATCCTGCGTGATCACGTCCTGGGCGCTTGAGTCGTAATCCAGGAGCCGTTTGTCGAAGTAGGTGACTTCCTGAACGAACGGCACTTTTGCATACAACCCGGGCTCCGTGATATTTCGCACCGGTTTGCCGAGTTGGACGACGATGGCATTCTGCGTCACATCGACGATAAAGAGGGGGGAGGCTCCCAGTACGAACAACCCCACAACCACGGCAGTCAGCGCAATCGCAAGGCCTTGCTTGGTCATGGTGTGGGCTCCTCCTGCGCCTGTTTCGGAGCTGGTTTCCCGAGACGGTCTAAAGGAAGATAGGGCAAGAGACGCTCGCCGCCCTTTCCGTCAATGATCACCTTCTCAACATTCGGGAGGATTTCCTCCATTGTTTCAATGTAAATGCGCTTACTGATGATGTCTTTGGCCTGGCTATATTCCTTCAGCGTGGCCAGGAACCGATTGGCCTCGCCTTGGGAACGGTTGAGCCGCGCCTGCGCGAAACCCTTGGCTCGATTGACCAATTCGGCAGCTTCGCCTTTTGCCCTGGGAATAATGTCGTTTCGATACCCTTGGGCTTGATTGATCAGCTTTTCGCGATCTTCCTTGGCATTCGTCACGTCTTTGAAGGCGGCGGCAACGGCTTCTGGCGGATCTACGTCTTGGAGCTGTACCGCAGCTACCTGCACGCCGGCATGGTAGTCATCAAGGATGCTTTGAAGTAAGACCATCATGCTTTGCTGGAGGTCGGCTTTGCCGGTCGTCAACGCCTCATCGATTTTGCTCTTGCCGACCACTTCACGCATCGAAGCCTCGGCGGCTTTCCCAATGGTTTCATGAATGTCCGCCACATTGAAGAGATATTCGCTCGATTCTTTGATCTTGTACTGAACAATGAACTCGATCGCGAGAATGTTCATATCGCCGGTCAGCATGAGGGCCTCCTGAGGCACCATCTGCTGGCGACCCTGCTGACTGGTCCGGAACCCGACCTCCACGCGGTGGAGCTTGGCGACTTTCGGTTGAAGCACGCTTTCAATGACCGGGATTTTGAAATGGGGACCGGGTTCGACCGTCCGGACCGGGGTTCCTCGGCGGAGCCACCGGAAGGGAATCCGAGCGGAGACGGTTGGGAGACTGGTAGTAGGACAGGGACTTGAAGTCCCGGGCGACCGGAGCCGGCGCCGCG
>JABMDH010000094.1:22670-32605 GCA_015904075.1 Nitrospira sp. | reverse complement strand
CGTTGCTGCTGCAATTTCTGGCATGGGTGGTGATCGGGCCGATCTCGCCGGAGTCGGACATCGTGCTGCATCCGATCGCCTTTGCCGCCTGGTTCGGGTTCTTCGTCACCTCACTCAATCTTCTTCCGATCGGCCAGCTCGACGGTGGACATGTTGCGTATGCGCTGTGGGGACGCCACCAGCGAACATTGGCGTTTATTGCTGTCCCAATCTTAATCGTCCTGGGATTTCTCGGCTGGCGGGGCTGGTTTTTATGGGCGGTCATGGCGGGGCTCTGGGGGCTCGGTCATCCACCTGTCAGAGATCCTCATACTCCGTTAGGGCGCAGCCGTACGATCGTCGGCTGGATCGCGCTGGCCGTGTTCGTCTCGACCTTTGCGCCGGTGCCGTTCTTTTTCCATTCATAGACCGTTCAACAGGCCCCGCAGAAGGTTCGCAGGATTTTCTTGCCCGATTCCGCACACCGCCCTACAGTGGGATGATGATTTCAACAGAGACGGCAGCGCCCTTCTGTCCAAATTGTCAGGAGGAACGACAGGATGGGTCGGAGGAGTGTCTTCGGTGCGGAATCATTTTTGCCAAGTATCGGCCATTACCGGTACGCAGGGGTGCCGTTTCGACGGCGGGGTCGTTCGCAAAGTCTGAATGGCTGGTCACGGCCAAGCACTGGTTGATTGAATCGGATGCAACGACCGATTCACTGACACTCGTCGGTCGGGCGATAGTCTTTCTGCTCCTTGTCTGGTGGGGGCGTGCGTTCATTATCACGCCGCTTGAGACAAACCATACCGGCGAATCTGTTCTGCATCTGATCAATTTGCCGTTTCATGAAGCGGGGCACCTGATTTTTATGCCGTTCGGACGCTTCATGATGATTCTCGGCGGAAGCGCCGGGCAGGTGCTGATGCCGCTCATCTGTCTCGGCACCTTTCTCATCAAAACCCGCGATCCGTTCGGAGCGTCGGTGTGTTTGTGGTGGACGGCTGAGAGCATCATGGACGTCGCGCCCTACATCAACGACGCACGGGATATGGATCTCATGTTGTTGGGCGGGGTCACGGGAAAAGAAACGGACGGGCACGATTGGAACAACATTCTCTCCATGCTTGGCTGGTTGGAGTATGACCATCGTCTGGCTCATCTGGCCTATAACCTCGGCATTGTGCTGATGCTGGCATCCTTCGCCTGGGGCGGCTGGCTTCTGCTCCGTCACTATCGCCGACTCGCCTAGCTCCTTCCTCCTTGTGTGCGTACGAGAACTCTTCTACGATGGGCTCGCGGAGGGGCGGACGTCGCCTCGCGTCGTGAGTGGATGAGCATGAAGTTCTTCTATCTGCTGCTTCTCGTGGTACTGGTGTCTCCGACCGCATACGCGCTGGGTGCGTCGGAGTTGGAGCTGTCTCCAGCCACATCCCAGGCCGTACCACCCGACGGCTGGCACTATGGTGCGTATCTCGACATCGGCGGCATCGTCAATTTCAATGTGCCGGAGAATGATCTCTGGCGCAGCCGGGCCACGGCGTCTCGTCACAACCAAGCCGCTCCCAATATGGTGTTAGCTTCTGTGCGGAAGGATGTGAGCGAGGCGTCACGCTGGGGGATGGAGTTGGGTGTGCAGGGCGGCTACGATTCCGTGGATTTTGCGTTTTTGCCTGGAGAGCCGAAAGTCGGCGGGGCGGACGTACTTCGGCACATCCATCGGGCGAATGCGTCGTATCTGGCGCCGTTGGGCAACGGGCTGACGATCACGGGAGGCCTCTTCAATAGTTTGCTGGGCTACGAATCGCTCTATGCCAAGGACAATGCGAACTACACACGTTCCTGGATCGCCGACTATACCCCTTATATGATGTTCGGCATCAATGCGAAGTATCCCGTGAACGAGAAGCTTCTTGTGACGGCATTCGTCGTGAACGGGTATACGCACCTGTCTCACCCCAACAACCAGCCTTCATATGGGGCGCAGTGGTCGTACAAGATCGCTCCTCGATTGACTGCGACGCAAACCCTGTATTGGGGGCCGGATCAGAGCAAGACATCGCTGGAATTCTGGCGGCTCTACGGCAATCATATTCTAGAGTGGAAAGGGGACGAGGTGACGGTGGCCGTTTCCTACGATGCCGGGACCGAGAACATCGCTGATCAGCCGGGAAGCCCGCGGGCGTTCGTGATGGGCGGCAATGTGATGATGAAGTGGCATGTGGCCGGCCCCTGGTCCGTGGCGTTACGACCGGAGTTCTATTGGGATCGGAACGGGCGCTGGACCGGGGCGGAACAATTTGTAAAGGCCATCACATCCACGATTGAGTACAAGATTCCGTATCATTGGACCAACACGATGGTGCGGGTAGAACATCGCTATGACGAGTCGACCGGTGTCGGGGGCGGGTTTTTCAGGAGGGGCGAGATCAGTCCCGGTGTATTCGGGCTCGCGCCGTCCCAACATCTCTTGGTATTCGGGCTGCTCTGCGTCTTCGATTCACCGTGAACGATCACCTGTGGGCGGGGTTCGGGATCGGCGCCATTCATCGACCGTCCGCTTCCCGAATTCAGCCAGCGCCGCCGTCTTTGCCTGAGCGAGCACCTGGCTGTCCTCCAACAACACTGCCGATCCTATCAACGTGGAACGACCGTCTACTGTCTGTGTCGCATAGAGTCGTTCGGCCCGTGTATCCCACAAACTGCTGTGGATCATAAACAACGCATCGCCTACGGTGCCCGAAGCGATATAGGCCCCAATCAGCGTGACATACCATGCGGCGTAGCCGTTGTTGTAGCGATCGACTGACCCGACTCCTTCCACGATGAGTACGGCATCCGCGTCATAGCGCGCGGCAGCCCGTTGGATCTGTTTGACATCGTATCCGCGAATGGTCGAGTCCGCGAGGAGAAAGATGTCCGCCACAATTCCTTCGTGTTGCAAGGGCGCCAGCCGTTTCAGCAACGCGTCCTTTTCCGAGTCCATCCACCTGGCCATCTGGATCTTGTGCCGGATCGGCATGTCCCGTTCCACGAAATACAGGGCAAGTCGAAGCGGGTGGGGTGTATTCGGCATGTCCGCATGGGCCTCAGCCGATACATGCTGAGCAGCCGGAATCTCTGCGATGCCCAATGTGGCGCGCATGGCGGTACGATCAAATTCGGCGCTGCCGGCGCAACCACAGGCCAGCAGCATGAGCAGCACTATCCAGTAGCGCGTCATCGCGAGAGACCTTGAGGGGCGCGTCGCGTCTTCGAGAGTGTTTCCAGTGCCAGGAATAATGTGTGTGTTCCACTTCGGCCGTGTCCCAGGGCGATGACCGTACGGTATAGCTCGTGCGCTAGTGTAAGGCCCGGCAAGGTGAGCCCCATCCGCTGAGCGTCGTCGAGAGCGATCCCCATATCCTTGACGAAATGTTCGACAAAAAAGCCTGGATCGAAGTTCCGCTGGAGAACTTTTGGCGCCAGGTTGTCCAGTGTCCAACAGGCGGCGGCTCCGCGCCCGATCGATGCCAGCACATGGTTCAGGTCGAGTCCGGCTGTGTGTCCGTAGAGCAGGCTTTCACAGACGCCGATCATTGTGCCGGCGATGACGATTTGGTTGCAGAGTTTTGCCTGCTGCCCGGCGCCCGCTTCCCCCTGGTGCACGATGGTTTGTCCAAGCCGTTCAAATACGGGACGTGCCCGATCAACGGCGGCCGCTTCGCCGCCGATCATGATCGACAGCGTGGCTTTTCTAGCACCCAAATCTCCGCCAGACACCGGAGCATCGAGAGTCTGAAGCCCTCTGGTCGACGCCGCATCGGCAATCTCCCGGCTCAATGACGGGTCTGTCGATGTCATATCGATGAGCATTGAACCTGGTGTTGCGCAGGCGATCAGTCCATGCGGACCGAAGTAGACCTCGCGGACGTCTGCGGGAAATCCCACCATGGTGAGGGTTGCCTCTGACAGGGCGCAGACTGCACCGGGACTGTCCACCCAGACGGCCCCACGATCGAGCAGCGGCTGGGCCTTTGATTTCGTGCGTGTATAGAGAGTGACGGGATAGCCGGCATCGAGGAGGTGCCCGCACATCGATGCGCCCATGACGCCGGTCCCGATCCATCCGATGCGGCTCTGAGCAGGAGAAAGTTGTTTCAGGGGCGAGCGCATATCGATGTGTTAGAAACCTCTTCCACCGCCGCCGCCGAACCCTCCGCCGGAGAATCCTCCCGATGAGCCGCCGCCGCTAAATCCTGAGCCGCCGGTGCTCCGAGGCGCGGAGGTCATGACGGCGCCTGCGGCGGTGGACAGCTGCGAGAGGTTTCCGGTCAGATTCCGAGGGCGAAAGTCTGTCATGTTCGCTCCGTGATACCAGGTGGGCGGCTGCGTGTAAATACCGTCGAACGCGCGGGCCCAATTCTGCTCCACGCCCAACGCCATCGCAAACGGCAAGAACTTTTCAAACATCTCAGGGGTTTTGACGACGCGTTGAAAACGGTCGGACTCCACACGGGTAAGAAATTCCTCAAACCCGAGCACTTTCTCCAATGTTCGTGCGCCGCGCACCGTCCTGGCCGGCATCACCCATCCGAACCCGACAATGATGATCCCTGAGAGGATGCTGGCGGCCACGCCGGTTTGCAGCGCAACGCCGTAGTGCTCGCTGAGCCACGTTGCCGCGAGGATCGATGCGAACATGACGAAAATGCCGATGACCATATAGACCTGTTTCACTTGATCCGGTCGTCGCGCATAGTAGCCGCGGCTCAGGAGTTGTCCAAAGAGATGGGACTTGATTCCATCCAGACGAGTGTAGAAACGATTTTCCAAGTCGGAGAGGGCGACGGTTGGTGTGTCCTCATTCGTGAAGATTCCCGTGAGGACTGCTAGTTCATGGGGCTTCAACCCGGTCCATTCCGAAGCAGGCTTGAGCCGATGCAGAGAAAATGCCGAATGTGACCAGAGGCCGAGGAGTTGGGATGTTTGCTGTTCCTCGATCCGCAGAAAACCGCGTATGGCAAGATCGACCAATGTGGCGGTGATATCGCGAAGGTCGGGAGAATGATCGACGAGCGTGCCGAGTTCCGCCGGCGTCAGCTGGTCTGGTGGTTCATAGGCCACGGTGATGGGTCGCAGTCGCGGATCGCGCCCACGGGTGTGCCAGAGATACCACATGACTCCAAGGACGAGGATCGGCAGGGTGAGCGGCCAGTTTGAGCGAAGAAACAGCTGAGACAGTTGCAGCGAGCCGGGTTCGGCAACGAGCCCCTTGTTCCATCCGATCACCGCCGTGAGCCCCTCGCGAAATCCGAGCGGGCGGGACATGCTGTAGAGAATTTCAGGCCCCGTGATCCGTACATCGGCCTGTTGTTCGTGCGCCCCATAGGCTCCGCTGAACGCAACCGCATTTATGCCGGTTGCTCCAGCCGGCAAGAGCACTCTGGCCGAGACGGATTCGATCGGCATGTCCCATTCGTCGCCGGTTACGTTCCAGTAGAGTTCATCGTGATCTTCGAAGTACTTGAGCCCGTTCGAAACCTTGTAGGTCAGGATGAGCGTTTTGGTCGTATCCTGTGCGCCGGGTACCCAGATCTTGAACGTTTGGTAATGTCGGCTTTGAGAGCGATCGTATGTGAGGGGCGTCAGATGTTCGTCGGTGACGCTCACGACATCCAGGAATAATGTGTAATTGAACCCCTGCGGCGTGCGGTATTCGACGGGGATATCGCGCATCAGCCCGTTCCAGGATCCGGAGAAGCGGGGCCGGATCGTTTCGGTGACGAGGAGATCGCCGCTTGGGAGTACTTGGAGTTCGGCGTGAAATCGTTCGATAACCAGCGAGCGGGCATGGGCAATGGGGCTTCCGATTGCCAGAATCCAGCCCAAGAGAAGCATGAACATGTAGATGGGGCGAGGTGCATGCATAGGGAAGGAATGCCGCGCCGGCTGATCGGATGAGATCAGCGAGAAGCCTGTTCGAAACTGATTTTCGGTACGGCCCGCTCCGCCGCTTCGGCGATCTCGAAAAATTCTCGCACTTTGAAGCTGAAGAAGTTTGCGATGAAATTTGACGGAAATTCCTGGATCTTGGTGTTCAGGTCGCGGACCACGGCATTGTAATAGCGGCGGGCGTTCTGGAGGGCCTCTTCGATCTGGTTCAGCGAGCCTTGCAGCTGATTGAAGCTCTCGACGGCTCGCAGCTGCGGGTAGGCTTCCGCTAATGCGAACAGCGATTTCAGCGATTGTGCGAGGACACCCTCGGCTGCGGCCTTACTGCCCGGAGTAGTCGCCGACATGGCGCGATTGCGAGCCGTGATGACGTCTTCGAGCGTCTGTTTCTCGTGGCCGGCATAGCCTTTGACGGTTTCGACCAAATTGGGAATGAGATCATGCCGGCGTTTGAGTTGCACATCGATGTCGGCCCAGGCGTTTTCCGACTGGACCCTCAGGCGAACCAGGCTGTTGTACATGCCGACGACCAGTAGCACCAGTACGGTCACCGCACCCAACAGATCCAGCCCATAGGCGCTCCTCCGCGTATCACTCGCAATCAGTGCGACGGCTTCTCCGCGTATATCCTTCTCGGACTATACCTCCGAGGATACGAACTGTAAAGCGACAGGACGGAAACTGCTGAAAGGGCACGCGGACATTCGATACTACTCGATGATCGGGAGAATACGGTCGGCAACGGCCTGGACAATCCCTTCTTCCTGCTCTGTGACCGCTTGGGGGCCGCGGAAGCTCAGATAATGGCCTCCATGGCTGGGTGCCTGGATGGTGGCGCTCACTTCGACGTGATCTCCGTCTTCTACTTCGGGGTCGCGCACCACCGGGCTTCCACAAATTCCTAGTACCGCCACGGGAATGGTGGAATCGCCGTTTTCCAGCCGAAAGAGATAGGCGCCGTAACAGACCGTTTCATTCGGCAGCTTGTATGGGGCGAGCGAGTGTACGTCGCGTACAGTGCCATGCAGCGTCACATGCCGAAGGTGATAGACCCGAGGGTCGTCGAGAATGTGCTGGATGTCGGCCGGTTCTGCGGCCCACAGCGGGTTTGACGAGGTTATTCCGAAGAGGATCAGAGGGAGGCCAATGTGCAGACTGAGTCGATGAAGCATGAAGTCAGCCGGTTCTGGTAGATGATGCCGCCATTCTATCATCTTTCATCATAGGATCGTCTCCGCAGCTTTCTCTTCCCGTAGGCGGCCGTTATAATCCGCTTCCATTGGCTAGGAGGACAAGACATATCATGACGAATGATCGGCAGCTAAAGACGTTTATCAACGGGACGCGGTCGCGGTTTGAAGACTTGTTGGGGCAGATGGTGCAAGTGCCGTCGATCAGCATGGACCCTGCCCGTGCCGGTGATATGCGGCGCATGGCGGTTCTTGCTGCGCAGTATCTGACGGACCTGGGAGCTGATGCGCAGATTGTGGAAACCGGCGGGTATCCTCTCGTCTCAGGAGGATGGACGACGGGCGCCCAGCACCCAACCGTCACGATCTATAACCATATGGATGTACAGCCGGCGCAAGAGCCGGAGTGGAAACAGAACCCCTTTGCGTTTCGGAACGAGGGGGGAATCTACCGTGGTCGTGGAGCCACTGACGACAAGGGACCGGCACTTTCAGCTTTGTTCGGCGCCCGGTTTGCGATTGAGCAGGGGGTGCCGATCAACATCCGATTCTTATGGGAATTGGAAGAGGAGATTGGAAGTCCACACTTTGAGGCTGGGCTCAGAAACCGTACCGCGATTCCGAGGCCGGATTCAGTCGTCGTGTCGGATACGATCTGGATTGCAAATGGGCGCCCCGCAATGCCTTACGGTCTGCGTGGTTTGCTGGGTGTGCGGCTGACATTGCAGACAGGGGCCAAGGATGCCCATTCCGGGCTGACCGGCGGGGCGGCCCGGAATCCATTAGCAGAGCTGATGGAGGTGGCACATGCGTGCCTCGATGCCAGGACCGGTACAGTCAAGATCCCAGGGTTTTATGATGAGGTGATTGAGCCGACGAAGGCAGAGATCAAGAGTTTCCTCAAATCTGGTTTCCAAGTGAATCGGTTTAAGGCCGCCTACGGATTGCAGGCCCTTCGCACCCAGGATCCTGCCGATGTGATGCGGCGTATCTGGGCTTCGCCGACCTTTGAAGTTCACGGCCTGACCGGCGGGTATCACGGCCCCGGGGTGAAGACCGTGGTGCCAAGCAAGGGCGAGCTCAAAGTCAGCATGCGTCTTGTGCCGAACCAGAAGCCGGAACAGGTTTTTGCCCTTCTCAAAAAGTACATTGCTAAGGTGAATCCAAGGGTAAAGGTGGAACGGGAAGGAATGCTTCAGCCGTTTCGGGGGTTGTTTGATGGGCCGTATGTGGAGGCCGTGTCCCGGGCGGTGAAAGAGGGATTCGGCAAAGGACCTGCTTTTGTCCGAGAGGGTGGTTCGATCGGGGCAGTGGTGACGATGCAGAAGGCCTGGAAGGTTCCGATTCTCTTCATGGGCCTGAGTTTGCCAGAGCATGGGTATCATGCCCCGAATGAGTATTTCGATTGGGGGCAGGCGTCCGGGGGTATGACAGCCTTTGTCCATTACTTTTCAGAGTTGGCAAAAATGGGGAAACAGGGAGACTTGAGCGGGGTAGGGATGCAAAAGAAGCGCAGCTAGAGTCAGGAGTGCCAATTTTTGAACATTATTGTGACAAACAGCAGCCTCTGTAGTCTTTCGCCGACAGTAATTTGAGCAATGTACGAATAAGTAGGAAATGTCATCACCTAACTATTTGAAAACAATGGGCATGTCAATTTGTTGGCGAGTCTGATAGGGAACAGATGTTGCTTCTCTGTCTTGTGAGGTCGTAATTCATATGCCTGTGGAGTTGTCTATTGGGTGATATCTCAGGTATCGTTTCCCACTATTATGGGAACTAACTCGCAGGATATTTTGGTTGTGATGGTCACGGTGCCGAATCAAGAAGAAGCCGATAAAATTGTGGATCGGACGGTAGGCTCTCACCAGGCTGCTTGTGCGACGACGATTCCTCTGGTGCATTCAACCTACTGGTGGGAAGGAAAGTTAGTGAAAGAGCAGGAAACCATGATTCTTCTCAAAACTACAGCCGAGAAGTTTCAAGCTCTGCAGGAAACCATCCAAAAGACACATTCGTATAAAGTTCCTGAGATTATTGCGCTACCGGTGACGGCCGGACTTCCTCAATATCTTGAGTGGGTACGGGAAGAGACCCACTAGGAAATGTATTATATGTGTAATTTCAATCTGTTGTGATTTTGTCTGTTCAAGGGGATACCATAAAAGTAGGGTTGACCATAGTGGCCTGGATGGGTACACTCATCAGCATCTCTGGGAAGTCCCTAGCATGAGGGAGCAAATGTTATGGGTCAGATGAACAGTCAAGACGCCGGTGATGCCTACACCATCGTTGTATTTCGAGGATCAACCGCAAAGCCTCTCCGATTCAGCTTTTCAAGGAAACTTGTTCGCAACGTTGTCATTGGCGGGTGTCTTCTTCTGCTCGCAGATTTTCTCGTGATTTCCCACTATGTCATTCGAACACAAGAAGTTTGGGAATTGACGGCGTTCCGGACGGAGGCGATGAGTGCACGGGAACAGACCGCCGCATTTTCTTCAGCGGTTGATGACTTGAAGAAACGGCTTGTTTCCATGAAAGAGGTGAACCAGCGTCTCCGGGTCATGCTGGGCATTGAGGTTCCCAAGCCAGGCGATATGGTTAATGGCCGTGGCGGTGAAGATGTGCCGCTTCCAGAAGCCACTGAGATGTCTAGCAGAAGCTCCAATAAGACCCCTGATACGGAATCTGGTAATACCGTGCAAGGTGTTGAAGGCAATCAAGAACATTCATCCTTGGCCGGTCAGGACTTGTCTCGAAATGATCTTCAGGAGGTTGCTTCAGTAAAAGAGGGGCTGGAATGGCTTTCAAAGGAAGCAACGGTTCAGGAGC
>JABMDH010000094.1:20020-22570 GCA_015904075.1 Nitrospira sp. | reverse complement strand
AAAGAACCACAATATCATAGCCGCGCCCAGCCAACTGCCTGCAGAGCACCGTGCCGATGAATCCGGTTGCACCGCTTATGATAACTGTTTTAGCCATGCTGCACCTTTAATGAATACAGATTTCTGATTGCTGCATGCGCAATAGATAGTTTTCTCTGCTTCAGGGAACGGAAGAAACGCCGGCAGCAATGAGTAACATAATTCCCTTGCGCACCATCATAACGCCGATTGCCGCAAGAATGAGGCTTGAAAGTTTTGATATAGTTCTGGTGCCTGCTCTACCCAGAATGCGGTTAATTGATCCGGACATCCAGAATCTCAATCCCGTACGTGGATGCTTTCTCGTTCGCTCGCTTGGAGACTACCCGCATGATATCGGCTCTCGTGCTCGACACGATTTCCAAGAGCTCATGGCGGCCGAGCTCGACGCGCAGCTCGGAGTAGATAATGTCGTGCAGGCGCTGCAGGGCACCCCGCTGGCTTTGGAAGTTCTGGTAAACTTTTAGAGGGTCGACAATCCGCCACTTTGCGAAGTTATCCAGCAGCAGCGTCTTCTTATCCTGCGTAATGACGTCCTGGGCGCTTGAGTCATAATCCAAGAGCCGTTTGTCGAAATAGGTGACTTCCTGGACGAACGGCACTTTCACATACAATCCGGGATCTGTGATGTTTCTCACCGGTTTCCCGAGTTGGACGACGATGGCATTCTGCGTCACATCGACGATGAAGAGGGGGGAGGCTCCCAGTACGAACAACCCCACAACCACGGCAATCAGCGCAATTGCTAGACCTTGTTTGGTCATGGTGTGGGCTCCTCGTGCGTTGGTTTCGGAGCGGGTTTCGAGAGACGGTCTAACGGAAGATAGGGTAACAGGCGCTCGCCGCCCTTTCCGTCAATAATCACTTTTTCCACGTTCGGAAGGATTTCTTCCATCGTCTCGATGTAGATACGCTTGCTGATGATGTCTTTGCCTTGCTGGTATTCCTTCAGTGTGGCCAGGAACCGATTGGCTTCGCCTTGGGAACGGTTGAGCCGCGCCTGTGCGAAACCCTTGGCTCGATTGACTAATTCGGCAGCTTCGCCTTTTGCCCTGGGAATAATGTCGTTTCGATACCCTTGGGCTTGGTTGATCAGCTTTTCGCGATCTTCCTTGGCATTGGTCACGTCTTTGAAGGCGGCGGCAACGGCTTCGGGTGGATCGACGTCTTGGAGTTGTACCGCAGCCACCTGCACGCCGGCATGGTAGTCATCGAGGATGCTTTGAAGTAAGACCATCATACTTTGCTGAATGTCGGCTTTCCCGGTCGTCAACGCTTCGTCGATCTTGCTCTTGCCGACGACTTCACGCATCGACGCCTCGGCGGCTTTCCCGATGGTTTCATGAATATCCGCCACGTTGAAGAGATAGTCGCTCGATTCTTTGATCTTGTACTGGACGATGAACTCGATGGCGAGAATGTTCATGTCGCCGGTCAACATGAGGGCCTCTTGAGGGACCATCTGCTGGCGACCCTGCTGACTTGTCCTGAATCCGATCTCCACACGATGAAGTTTGGCGACTTTGGGTTGAAGCACGCTTTCGATGAGCGGGATTTTGAAATGGGGACCGGGCTCGACTGTCCGAACCGGCGTTCCGAACCGCTTCACGACACCCTCTTCATCGGGTGAGACGATAAAGACGCTCTGCCAGACAAGAAATATCAAGAGGGCGGCCAGGATCAGGTTCATGGCCCCGCCGGAAGGGAGCAGGTTTTTCAATCCGCCGGGAGGAAAGAGATTCTTGAATTGAGACTGAGCCTGCTTGAGGGCATCCTCAAGGGGGTCGTTTCGTTTACTCCAAGGATCTTTGGGGTCCCAGACCATGCGGGTTATTCGATGTCTTCCTATGCAGAGATCAGATGTCAGTCACCTTAGCAGAGTGGAGGAAGAAGGGGCAAGGTCTAAAAAGCCATAGAGAGTATCCAGTACAACAGGCCTGCCAGGACTGCTGTCGCTGGCAGGGTGACGATCCAGGCGAGGACCATGCTTTGAACGGTGGGCCAGTGGACTGCCTGCATACCGTTCCGCAGGCCGATGCCAATAATGGCTGAACTACTCACGTGTGTAGTCGAGACCGGCAATCCCAATATGCCGGAAAGCAGGACCAGCGAGGATGTTGCCAGATTGGCGGATAATCCTTCCATATGATTCATCGTCGTCACGTTTTCGGCGAGCACCGTTGTCACACGTAATCCTCCGATATAGCTCCCCACCCCCATCGCAAGGGTGACTCCTCCAAAAACGGCGAGCTGGATCGACACGCTGGGCCAGGTTGCGGTTGCACTGCTGAGCAGCAGCATGGCCACGATTTTCGGTGCATCGTTGGTTCCGCGAGCAAATGAGGCCAGCCCGCTGGACAGCCAATGTACGGTATCGAGTCCCACTGACAACCCCTGTAATCCGGAGCGGTCGCATTGCGACGGGACGGCCAGCACCGGCTGGCCGAATGTGGAAGTTTGAAACAGTGTTCTCGTGCTGCCTTGCGCATCAAGGGCGACCAATGCGCGGGA
>JABMDH010000094.1:14123-19920 GCA_015904075.1 Nitrospira sp. | reverse complement strand
GCATTGCGACGGGACGGCCAGCACCGGCTGGCCGAATGTGGAAGTTTGAAACAGTGTTCTCGTGCTGCCTTGCGCATCAAGGGCGACCAATGCGCGGGAGGCCGGTATCACACAAAGGCACGCGCCTTCCCATCGCGTGGCGAGCAGTCGCAGGCATGGATACAGCAGATAGGAAAGTGCGAGGGCCAAGAATGGACTAAGGAGTAATGGCAAAGCGATCTTCTTGATGACTGCGGGCCAGAGCAGAGATTCTCCCGCGAAGGCGGCCAAGCCGGCACCGACGATGGATCCGGTCAGCGCATGAGTGGTCGAGACCGGGAATCCTGTGCGCGAGGCCAAGAGCACCCATGCCATGGCTCCAGCCAACACAGCCATCGTGCCGGCAGACGGGATCATCGTGCCGGGTTGAACCAGACCTTGGCTGAAGGTCTTCACCATCGCACCGGCGACGAATGCAGCGGCGCCTGCTCCAATCATGGTCCAGCATGTTCCCCACAGGATGGCGGCTCGATAGTTGGTGACTCCGCTTCCCACAAGCGTGGCGATCGCTTTCGACACATCATTGGTGCCGTTGGCGTAGGCCAGAGCGAGAACCAGGATGAAGGCCAGGAATTCCATGATTGAGTCGAGGTTGAGACTGAGGTCAAAGGGCAAGCCGTACTCAACCTTGGCCTCGATCTACGCCTTTCTTTTTATGTGACCGCGCCTCTGCACTACGATCCAGATCTGGCCGTGTAGCCGTAACGATGGTTTCTGATTACGATCCGGAGGGCTGCCAGGATCAGGTTCACGGCTACCGGAAGGGAGCAGATTTTTGAATCCGCCTGAAGGAAAGAGGTTTTTGAATTGAGACTGAACCTGCTTGAGGGCACCCTCAAGGGGATGCCCTTCGTTTACTCCAAGGATCTTTGGGGTCCTAGACCCTGCGGGCACTTTGATATCTTCTTATACAGAGGTCAGATATGAGCCATATTAGCAGCGTGGAGGAAGAAGGGGCAAGGTCTAAAAAAACTTAGCGAGTACCAAGTACGTAAGGCCTGCCAGGCTTGCTGTTACAGGAACAGTGATGATCCAGACGAGGAACATGTTCCGGAAGGCGCGCCAGCGGAATGACTTCAATCCGTGCCACAGGGTGATGCCAAAAATGGACGAACCGCTGACGTGCGTGGTCGAGACCGGGAATCCCAATGTGCTGGAACACAGGAGCAGCGAGGATGTTGCAAGGTTAGCGGCTAGTCCTTCCATATGACTCATCTTCTTCACGGTCCTGGCGAGCACTATTGTTACACGCAGTCCTCCGATGTAGCTCCCCGCCGCCATCGCAAGAGTGACTGCTCCAAAAGCAATGATCTGGTGTAAAAGGCTTGGCCACGTCAGGGTCATAGTGTTGAGTAGCAGTAAGGCCGCGATTTTCGGCACATCGCTGGCTCCGCGAGCGAATGAGGCCAGCCCGCTGGACACCCAATGCACGGTATCGAGTCCAATCGACACCATCCCCTGGAATTTGGAGCGGTCGCATTGCGGCGGGACGGTCAGCACCAGGTACCTGAATATGGAAGTTTGAAACAGTATTTTTGTTCCGCTTTGTGCATCAAGGGCGAGCGATGCTTGGGAGACCGGTAGTATATATAGGGAGCTGCCATCCCATCGCCCGGTGAGCAGTTGCAGGCATGGATAAAGAAGAAAGGAAAGAGTGATGCCTAAGAATGGACTAAGGAGTAATGGTAGGACGACATTCTTGATGATGCTGGGCCAGAGCATTACCTCTCCCGAGAGGGCGACCACGCAGGAACCGACGACAGATCCGAGCAGCGCATGGGTGGTCGAGACTGGGAATCCGGTGCGCGAGGCCAAGAACACCCATGCCATGGCTCCGATCAACGCAGCTACCGTGAGGGTCTGTGGGATTATCGTGCCGGGTTGAACCAGACCTTCGCTGAACGTCTTGATCATCGCGGTGGTGATGAATGCGGAGGTGCTCGCTCCAATTATGCAGCAGGCTGTTCCCCACAGGATGGCGGTTCGGTAGTTGGTGGCTCCGCTTCCCACAAGTGTGGCAATCGCTTTTGCCACATCATTGCTGCCGCTGCCGTAGGACAGAGCAAGAAGCAGGAGGAAAGACAGTAATTCTAGGAGAGACAGTGACTCCATAAAAAACCAGAGGGTAAGACTATATTTTGCCCGCGCTAGTTATACGACTGTGCCGTTACATGATGAACCAATTCCAGCCGTGCAGCCGTAGCAATGGTTTCTGGTCACGATCCGGCGCTGATGCAGCTGTGCCGGATTGAAGTGACGGATATGCGATGGTGTGCCATGGCTGACCGGGAGATCGAGCATCTGATTGAAGTCGCAATCGTAGAGTGTGCCGTCCCATCCGACCGAAAGAGTTGAGCGGCACATGACTCCGGCGGCAGCAGCCGGATTGAACGCATTGGCGAGACGGTCCATATAGCCGGCATAGTTGCCACTCTCGATAAGAAACTCTAGAAATCGGCTGATCGGCATATTGGTGATCGTATAGAGACGGTTGAACGTGATGCCGAACCGGGTGGAGAGTTCCCGTTTGAACAGGGCTTCCGTCGGCTGCTGTTTCGGCGGCAAGAATGCACCGACCGGGTTGTAGACCAAGTTTAAGGCGAGCCCGCTTTCATTTTGTCCGTATCCCAGGCGGTTCAAGATGCGGATGGCCTCGATCGATTTGTTGAAGACGCCGTTTCCCCGCTGAGTGTCGGTCTGCGATGCGCAATAATAGGGTAGGGAAGCGACAATTTCAACTTGATGGGTTGCAAGAAAGCCAGCAAGATCCTGCTGCGAGGGTATGAGCAGCACGGTCAGGTTACAGCGATCTATGACATGTCGATTCAGGAGTCGGGCGTGTTCGACCAGCCAGCGGAAATTCGGATTCAGTTCAGGGGCTCCGCCGGTGAGGTCGACCGTGGGAATATCCGTGGCGGCCAACGAAGCCATACATTGTTCGGCGGTTTCACGTGACATGCTTTCGATACGATCTGGTCCCGCGTCCACATGGCAGTGGTGGCAGGTCTGGTTGCAGAGCTTGCCGACATTGATTTGCAAGACAGAGATTCCGGTTGCCCGGAGTGGGAACAGCCCGGCTTGATCCAGCCGAAGGTCGAATGGTGGAGCGGAGGCCGGTTGCTCGAGAATCCGAAGCTGTTCAGTCGATGAGGCAAGAGGGTTGCTTCGGCCAAGCAACGTAAGAGCCATTTAGCAGCAGCCTCCATCGGGAGTGCAGGAGACAGCCGATCCACCTGCTGGTTGCCCGGCCCGATTGAGAAATGCGAAGTGCGGCATATACCCCTCGGTTTCCAATACGGCGAGAGTTTTTGAGCAAATTTCCAACGGTTCTCCCCGGCGATAGGTATGCTGGTCGTCGTCCGCTGCTTCAAGGAAGGGGCCGGCCAGCAAGGCATACTGGCCTTGCCAGGTGCAGGGGGTTTCCATTGGGAATACGGCGGTCCAGCGCGGGTCGGTTTGATCGAGCCACACCGGATGGGGTGTGAGGATAAAGTGGCCGGCCAGCGGGGGATAACTCAACAAGATGACGTCATCCGGGGTGATCGGCTGGGGGATGCCGCGCTGATAGGCCGTCCCTCGTTCATCGACGACTCGGTTGAATGGTCCACGGAGTGTCGCGTAGCGAATCGGCGAGGGTATCGTGGCAGGCGGCACCTTGTAGCCGGTCAAGGTAATGGAAAAGAAGTGGATGCCGTCGATCACTTGCCAGGGTGAAGACTTCACGAGATGAATGCCGAGAAATCCCGCTTCGGTCATGCCCGCGATGTAGGCCGTCAAGGTGAGCGCGCCGGACAAACAGTCTCCCCATTTCTCTGCGTCATGGGCCAGGTATTGAGGTACGGTCTGGTCTGCGACGATATCGGATATGGTAAATCGGCCGCCGGGCTTGGCGACCCGGAACATTTCCCGAAAGACTTTCCGCTTGTCCGGGGCGAGATTGATGACGCAATTGGAGATAATCAGATCGATCGTTCCATCCTCGACCGGCATCGCATCGGCCAGGCCCTTTCGAAACTCCACATTGGAAGACGGGTATCCCAGGTTTGCCGCGACGACCGCCGCGTTCTTCCGGGCAATCTCCAGCATCGTGTCGGTCATGTCGATGCCGATCACGAGTCCGGTCGGTCCGACGAGCCGGGAGGCTTCGAAGCAATCGATTCCGATTGTGTAGTGTATCGGTTGCATGATGAGTGAACTGTAGCAGAGCTTTGTCGGGCGTCAAGTGAAAGTAGGAAATGGAGAAGGTTGCGTGGCGATTCAGGGATTGGGGAACATCAAGAGAAAAATCTTCTCAAAGCGTGCGCGGATCTTGATCTGACGGGTGGTGAACACTCGTGGAGGCGCGGTAACCGCAGTGGCATGCGGAGACCGGTCATCTTCTTGGTCCGCGAGATCGCGCTGCAGATCGCGAAGTTTGAACTGCAGGTCTTCGAATGACTTTCCGTATGCGATGTTGTCCGGATAGCCCTCCAGGTAGCCGCACCACCGGCCCTGTTCTTCCCAGAGTATATATTTCGTCGCGTGCATGATGGGGATAAGTATAGCTGGACTTTGTAGGACGGCAAGTGGAGAGGAAACCAGACAGTCCAGCACCGGCAAGCCTATCGCGATCAATATCGATGACTATCGCGCTAAGATTTTTCACGATCATTCGGCGATCTCAGTATTTCCGAATGATGCTGAAAAGAATTTGTAAGTCAATGCGTTAGGGAAGGTCTGATTAATTCCCGTTTTCGACCAGCCAACACTCAAAACTCGTGGAATCCGACTGATTGCTGTCTGAAATTTTGAATTAATCAGACCTTCCTTAGATCGGAGGGGCAGTATTGATCAGCGGCCTATCAGTGGCGGGCCTTCACGTGCGGCTTTCTAGTTCAGCCAACCGTTCCGGTCGCTGTATGCTCCAGGAAGCAAGATCATTTTGTGACGGGAGAGGGAAGAATTAATGCGGATTTTACTCGGGCGCGCACAAGTTCTTATCGTATCTGTCCAAGGCGATGCATTGAATTACGAGGACGAGGGCATGCGTTGGTCAGTCATCTGCACGAGCCAACCCTCCCCACATTGATAACCCAAGTGCGACAAGGGTGTATGCCCCAAGCGCGATCATCAATATGATATTGGTCTCGTACCAATTGCTCAGCAGTACATAATCGATAAGTAGGACGTCAGACGCCAACATCCCAAACCCAACCCAATTGAACCAGCGCATACGGATCGGCTCCTTTCATCAGTTACCGTCACCGTGTACTCAGGTTTTGCTCGTGAACGGCAGAACCTGTGATTCTATCTGGATCCTATATTATAGCACCTGGAGGCTAGAGCCCTGGAAAACATTTGTCAACGAGGTGTCCGCCACAGCCATCTGTAGATCGCCAGGTTCACGATGAGCAGGGCTGTCCCCAAGATGAGTTGGATCTCATGGGTTAGGGCATCCGGATACAGAATCGAGGACAGAGACCGGACGATAAAGTCTTCGGCGTAAGTCGCCTGGCCTGCTTGTGCCCGGAGCCAGTTCTCCAAGGGGGTGAGGGGACAGATCCTTCCGCTGAATTCCACGAAGGCCCCCCAGGCAACCGCCGGCAGGTGCAGCCACATGAGCCTGGGCCATTTGATGAGCAGGAACCCGCCAAAAAGTACGAAGAGCACGAAGATGCAATGAAGGAGCAATACGAGATTGGCGCCTACGTGATAGAGCATGGAGTGGATTCTGAAGAAAACGGACAGGTGGTGCAATCGACTTGTTAGAAGAGGCGAG
>JABMDH010000094.1:7229-14023 GCA_015904075.1 Nitrospira sp. | reverse complement strand
TCCCCTCCACCTTCCTCCGCAGCGGTCTACCACAGGGCCAGCCGTGGCTTCCCCCGTAGGTAGGTCATGCAGAGCGTTAGGCTGCTCGCGGTGGGGTTTGGGGCGGCAGCAACTCTTGGTGGCGCGATTGGCCGATGAGATCCTGATTCAGATGGCGAAGTTTCAACTGCAAGTCGTCAAACGACTTGCCTTGCACCACCTGGTCAGGATGGCTCTTCAGATACCCGCGCCATCCGTTCGGTTCTTCCCACATTGTGTATTTTATTGGTTGCATGATGATTGAAGTATAGCCGGGCGTTATCGGGCGTCAAGTGCAAGTAGGAGATGGAGACGAGTGTATGGCGATTTAGGGATTGGGGAACATCAAGAGAAAAATTTTTTCAAAGCGTGCGCGGGTCTTGATCTGACGGGTGGTGAACACACGTGGAGGCGCGGTCACTGCAGTGGCATGCGGAGACCGGTCGTCTTCGTGCTCGTGGTCCGCGAGATCGCGCTGCAGATCGCGAAGTTTGAACTGCAAGTCTTCGAACGATTTCCCGTACGCGATGTTGTCCGGATAGCCCTGGAGGTAGCCGCACCACCGGCCCTGTTCTTCCCAGAGTATATATTTCGTCGCAGACATGATTGGGATAAGTATAGCTGGACTTTGTAGGACGGCAAGTTGAGAGGAAACCGGACAGCCCAGTACCGGCAGATCCGTCGCGATCAATATCGATGACCATCGCTATGAGATTTCCCCATGATCATTCGGTGGTCTCAGCATTTCCGAATGGTATTGAAAAGAATTTATAAGTCAATGAGTTGGATTGGGATGGCCGTATTGATCAGGAGTCGATCGACGGCAGGCCTTCACGTGCGGCCTTCCCGTCCAGCCAACCGTTCCGGTCGCTGGATGCTTCAGGATGCAAGGTCATGTTGTCACAGGGGTGAGGAGGAAATAACGCAGATGTTACCCGTTTGCGTATAAGTTCTTATTGCATCTGGCAAAGACGACGCACTGAATCGCGAAGGCGAGGGCATGTGCCGGTCAGTTTCCTGCGCGTTCTGGGCCTCCCCACAGGCATAGTCCAAGAGCAACAAGAGTGTATGCTCCAAGGGCAATCATCAATATGATGTTGGACTCGTACCAATCGCTCAGTAGGACCAAATCAACAAGTGCAACGTCAGACGCCAACATCCCAAACCCAACCCAATTGAACCAACGCATAGGGATCGGCTCCTTTCATCAGTTACCGTCACCGTGCACTCAGGTCTTGCCTATGAATAGCAGAACCTGCGGTTCTCACTGGATACTATAGTCTAGTGTAGCACCCAGAACACTAAATCCTGTGAGCAACAATTGTCAACGAGATGTCCGCCATTGCTATCCATAGGTCGCCAGGTTCACGACGAGCAGGGCTGTTCCCAAGATGAGTTGGATTCCATAGGCGTGCAACAGATCGAGCAATTATCGATTGATCTGGTCGACTGGCCGATGTTGCAGATCGTAGTGCGGCCTAGGCCAGTGTGGCATGGCGAGTAGAGAGTCGTGATAACAGAGCAGGGGTGTGGTCAGTCGGGAGGAAACTTTTCAGGATCGATTTCGAGCAACTGTAGCCGGCCGTTGGCGATATGCTCTGTCTTGTACAGACGATCGCTCACATGCATGGTTCCGACAAGGACATTGCCGTTGATGGCAAAGGTAAAGTCTCCCTTCGAAGGTGGCTTGAAGGTCCCGCGGACGACCGCACTATCGTTGTGACGGGAGACCGTCGACGTGATATCCAATTCGTGTCTGTCGCCATCAAAGAGTTCCATGACGATTCTGGGATGAGGTCTGGCTCCGGCATCCTTCAAGATTTTGAGTAATGCGAGATCCAGGGTGATTTCCCGATTGCGGAGCACCCATGACTTCCTTGCTGTTGACGGCTGATCGACGGCCGGAGATGGCGGGGCGGTTTGCCATAAGAGTTGTATGGTCGGTGGCTCCTCGGCCAACGTGGTTTGGCCGAGGAGCCCGCCCAGTAACATGACGAAGAGGATTGAGCCGGATAGGCGAGTCATAGAGGTATTCCCGTCACCACGAGTTGAATGTGACCAGCCCCCATTATATCGAGCGATGGCTGAGTGTGAACGGGAAATAGCAAAGCGATAGCCGTGTGAGTAGGCAAGCACGCCGGTGCCCCCGTGGCCCGGTCGTGTGCGGCACTCATGTTATGGCCCAATTCGTGGGCAAGGATATCGTTGGCGAGGCAATCGCGGGCCGTCATGCTGAAGGCGGAAGAGGTGTGCCGGTTATCGTTCAGCTGCTTGCGAAGCCCAAATGGCGAGGTGCTCCGAATGTTCCAAGATCTCAAGGGGAACTTCGTAGTAGTTTTTGAGTGTTTGTTTTGCATTCGGGCGGAACGGTTTCATGCCCTGCGTCTTGTATTGTTCCACCGTCGTAATGGTCACCTTAAAGTACAGCCGGCCTTTGTGAATGATGCCGAAGAAGGTTCCCTCGGACGAGAGCCCGTAGCCACCGAACATGGCGCGGCAGGTCAAGCCGTGCAGGTCGGCTAATTGATCCAGCACGAAGTCTTTAAAACCGTCAGGCTTCGGCGGCATCGAATCATCCAAGCGGTTTGCGCGCGGCGACCATACGCACGGCGATTGGAAGGGCGATACCGTCTCTTCTGCGGAACTGATCGATGGAGTCGATGATTCGTTTGCGCGCCTCGGCTTTCTGCGGCTCGGACAATCGCGCAAACACGTTCTGGATCGGCGCGGCGATGTCCATCAGACTCTCGTAATACTCTTCTCCCGATGGGAAGCGGACCTCGGCGAGATATTCCTCCTCCACGACATCCACGAATCCCGACGTCTGGAGCATGCTGGCCAGATTGCCCGGTTTAGCAAGCCGGAAAATTCCCGGCGCGGTTGGGTCAGGCGGCGGCAGGTCGATGAACTGTTTGATAACGGCAAGCGGGGTCGTCAGATAGGCATTTTTCTCAGGTGCGGACCAGACTGCGGCGGCCAGCCATCCGCCAGGTTTCAGCACCCGTGCGATTTCGTCGGAGGCTGTTGGGATTTCCGGCAGGAACATCAGGCAGAACCGGCTGGTGATGGCGTCGAAGGAGTTGGCTTCGAAGGGCAGCGTCGTCACGTCGCCTGCGCGGAAGGTGATGTTGTTGAGCCCCAGTCTCATCGCTTTGCGCCTCGCGGCATCGAGCATATGCTCAGCTAGATCGATGCCTTGGACGGATCCCCCTTGGCCGACTGTTTGGGCGGCGAGTAACGCCGGATAGCCGGTGCCTGATCCGAGATCGAGCACCCGGAGTCCCGTCCGTAGCCGGGCATCGGCGACCAGCCGGTGATTGAGGAATGCCATCTGCTCGTCGAAGAACCGATCCCACTTCTCCCAACCTCCTGCGACACGGTTCCAATCCTGCCGCTGGCCATCGATGACTTGCTGTGCTGTTGGTTGCGTCATGAGTTCCCTTTCCGTTCGTCTTTCCGGTCTTGGCGATGATTACTCGGTTTCGAAAAAAACAGGCTACTTGATCATCCGCAGCGTCTCACGGAGCTCCTTCACCTCGGTGATCGACAACTCGAGATGTTGATCGCGTTGCGGCTGATCGCTCTTGAATGTCCACAGCCGCCAAAAGATCGCAGTCAATTCTTTCTTGTGGGTTACGGCCAGATCGTATGCCGGAGTCTTCGCCTGGTCATCGGGCACGTCGGAGAATGTATCAAACAGGGCGTGCAGTTGGTTGTGGTAATCATCGAGCGCCTGGTCGGTGCCTTTTCCACCTTTGGCCTTTGCCGCACTGGCCTCCATCATATGGGTCAGATTGATCATCGTCTCGACGGCGGTGGCGCCCTTTGCCTGTGTCGCATAATCGCCGGCGCGGGGATAGAACACATAGCTACAGCCGCTGAGTCCGATCAACAGGATCGACAGCGATAACATCCCAATTGTGCGGCGTATAGACATAATGTATCCCTCCTATTCTAGGGTGAGATGAAGTTAGGGCCTTCAGTTCAGCATGTCGGTCCGGCCCGGTCAAGACCATCGAACCCGTTGTGGCGTCTCCCCTATTGTAAGGCGACATAGCCCGTGCACGGTGGTTACATTCAACGGCCGGTAGGCTGCGGTCGAAATCGACAGGAGTCTCGTTCCAGAAACTGCGGAGAGTGTTTCTGCTTGAGGAGGCTGAAGGTTGCTTATAGGAAGTGTGGGCCTCGCTCGTTTCCTCCAGATGCCGACAGAGATCCGTAGGCGTGTGTTATCGCTTCTGAGGCGGGATCGTTCTAATGGCGGCGGAGAATACCGCATGAGCCGCGACATCGACCGGCCGGTGTTTGATCGTGGTGCTCGCCGGGTCTTTGCCGAGAAAGTTGTCGCCCTTCCAGTTTGTTGACGGTCTGATGGGCCTGGGCACGAAGCCGCCTCCGCAATTCGGGCAGACATTCCCCAACACATGCTCAACACAGTCGGCACAAAACGTACATTCATAGGAGCAGACACGCGCGTTCAGTGACTCGGGAGGCAGGGTGGTGTCGCAATGTTCGCAGGTCGGCCTGAGTTCCAACATAGCGAGTCCTTTTATCGTGTTGTGTTGCCGCGACCGTTTGCCGATATCTGGTGGGTGGCGCTCCTTCGGGTCGACCGTGATTGGCTACGGAACCGCGCCGGTGGGACTCCGAACTTCCGCTTGAAAGCGCGATTGAAGGAGGGTTCAGACTCATAGCCCACCTCGCTCGCGACTTCGGCCACGCTCTTGGACGTCGTCGACAGCACTTGAGCAGCAAGTTGCAGCCTCCAGCGTGTCAGGTACCCCATCGGCGTGTCTGACAGATAATGCCGAAATCGTTCGGCGAGCACCGAACGTGAGAGGCCCACCTCATTGGCCAGCGAGGCTATCGTCCAAGGGTGAGCCGGCTGTCGATGCACCAGTGCCAGCGCCTTGCCGACATCCGGATCGCGCACTCCAGCGAGCCAGCCTGTTTGCGTCGCTGGCAGCTGAGCCACATGTCGACGCAGTGTTTCCATAAACAAGACTTCTGACAACTTGGCGACTATCGTCGAACCGCCTGGACCTGGCGCCGAAACATGCTCCACCGAGTAGCGGAGGGTATTTTCCAACCATTGTCCAGAGGGTCGGTTGCGAACAGGTCGAGGTGCTGCTCCCGTTGAGGCTGGTCGTTTTTGAATTTCCAGACCCGTTTAAAAATCGCCCACAGCTCCTTATTGTGCGTCACGGCAAGCGCATGGGCTGGTTTCTCCCGCGTTTCTTTATCCACGCAGCACAACCGGTCGTCGAAGGCGAGAAACTGATTATGCAAGTCGTTCAGCGCCTGATCATAGCCCGTGCCGCCTCTCGCCGCCTTTGCGCTGGTTTCCATCATGTTCGTCAAATTGATCAGGGTCTGGACATGGTTCTGGTCCTTGGCTTGTTCCGCGAAGTCTTTGGCATTCGGATAAAACAGATAGCTGCAGCCGCTGAGGCCGATCAAGAGGATCGAAATCGAAAGAAGTCCTAGTACGCGTCTCATAGCCGCCTCCCAAGTCGAAGAGGTGAATTGTCGTCGGACGAAATGGAGATCCTTCCCGTGCAGGGCATGCTGCACGGGAAGGACGATCCGTGCCATGACGGCTATCACACCGCGACGGAGACCGTCTTGATGGCCGCTTTGACCGCTGAGACCATTTCAGCCGGAATGGAGTCGAGCTTATGGCACTGCTTGGCGTGCGTCGCCACCAGTTGCATGAGCTCTCCCTCGGTTTCGGCCCTGACCTGGAATCCGCAGCCACCGGACGGTTGAACGTCCAAACACCCGAGTTGCTTGTACTCTTTCGTCGACATAATGGATGCCTCCTTGTTGAGAACGTGAAAGTGGATGGTCCCTAGTTCAGCACGTTGGCCCAGCTCGGTCAAGACCACACAAGCCCGTTCAGGATTTTCCCATAACAGGGAGGATGGTTCACCCATTGATTGGTCAATTCAGTACTGCCGGTGGAAGAGGGAGCGATAGCCAACAAGGAGTCCAAAGGCTTGCATGGCAATTCTCAAGGCCGGTGTTTAGGGTCGGCCAAAGTGGGTACGGTGTGACGAGATAGGATGATGCTGTGGGGAGTGGTTGCTCTGTCCCGAGGTTTCGGCTCGGAGAGTATTCAGAGCATCACGACCTTGTCTGCGGTTTAGCATTGACAGGGTTTACGCCCGAGTGTCTGCTAAGGCCAGCTCCTCGGACCCGGCCCCATCCGGTGTCGCGTGTGGTTCCTGGGGTTGATGTTGCGCGGCAATCAAGGTGTAAAACACCGGCACCACGAACAGGGTGAAGATGGTTCCAACGGTCATGCCTGTGACGAGCATCATGCCGATGCTGTTGCGGGCCGCTGCGCCGGGCCCCGACGCTAAGACCAACGGGAGATGTCCAAAGACAGTGGCTGCCGACGTCATCAGGACCGGCCGCAATCTGGTTAACGAGGCTTCACGAGCCGCGGCCATGCGGGAAAGCCCGCCGGCTTGCAGTTTGTTGGCAAATTCCACGATGAGAATGCCGTTTTTCGCGATCAATCCCACCAGCGTGATCAGCCCCACCTGTGAATAGATGTTAATGGTGGTGAGGTCGAGGAAACTGACAACGAGCGCACCGGAGATGGCCAGCGGAACCGAGCCGATTAAGACGATCAACGGATCGCGGAAACTTTTGAACTGGGCGGCCAGCACCAAATAAATCAGGACGACGGCAAAGCCCAGTGTCACTGTGAGTGCGGCTCCCTCTTGACGCAGTTGCCGTGACTCGCCGGCATAGTCCATGACAACGCG
>JABMDH010000094.1:0-7129 GCA_015904075.1 Nitrospira sp. | reverse complement strand
TGCCAATAGTCCTGGACCGCCGCCGGTAACTTGGCAAATTTCTAGCCGAACAGCGACCCATAGAACTTCTTCGCCCGGTCGATACTATCCGCCGGGATCTCGAACCAGACCAGACTGGCTGAGGTTTCTTTTCCCTTTGCCTTCTGCGCCTTCTTCTTTGTGGCCATGGCATCCTCCTTAGAAATAGGGGTGGCTGGAGTAACTTGTTACAAGATAGTCGTTGAGCAAGTCTGAAATCGACAGGGCTTTCGTGTCGTACTTTGGAGATTTGCCAACCTGCCAGAGAGACAAGTTAGCCCACGTACAGGTCCAGACTTATGCGTCGGCTTCCGCCATCCTGAGAGTTGTGTCCGTCTCGTGGTCCGGTGTTGTCGCCGGGTGATGTTCTGCCGCGATCAGCGTGTAAAACACGGGCACCACAAACAGGGTGAAGATGGTGCCAACGGTCATGCCTGTGACGAGCACCATGCCGATGCTGTTGCGGGCGGCGGCGCCGGGTCCGGATGCTAAGACCAACGGGAGATGCCCGAAGACGGTGGCGGCTGAAGTCATCAGTACCGGCCGCAATCTGGTTAACGAGGCTTCACGGGCCGCGGCCATGCGGGACAGCCCGCCGGCTCGTAGTGTGTTGGCGAATTCCACGATGAGAATACCGTTCTTTGCGATCAGTCCCACCAGCGTGATCAGGCCTACCTGTGAATAGATATTGATGGTGGTGAGATCGAGAAAACTGACGACGAGTGCGCCTGAGATTGCGAGTGGAACCGAGCCGATGAGCACGATTAAGGGGTCACGGAAACTTTTGAACTGGGCGGCCAGCACTAAATAGATCAGGACGACGGCAAAGCCCAGTGTGACCGTGAGTGCGGCTCCCTCCTGACGCAGTTGCCGTGATTCGCCGGCATAGTCCATGACCACGCGTGGACCGTTCGATGCCGCGGCGGTTTCGAGCACCGCAAGCCCTTCTTCCTTCGTAAAGCCGGGCTTCATGCCTCCGAAGATGCGGACGGCATTGCGCTGTTGGAAGCGGTTCAATGCACGTGGGGCGGTACTCGTTTCGATATGGGTAAACGTGGACACCGGCACCAATTGGCCGCCCGGCGTCTTGATTTTTAAGTCCAGCAACGGATCGACCGTCGCACGGTCTTTGTCACCCAGTTGCGGGATGACCTTGTAGCTGCGGTCGAAATAGTTGAACCGGTTGACGTAAGCCCCGCCGAGCATCGTGCCCAGCTCGCGGCCAACTCCTGCGAGGTCAAATCCTAAGTCGGCCAGCCGTTCACGATCCAACACGACTCTGGCCTGGGGGAGGTCGATCTTGAGGTCCGTATCCACGTAGAGAAACTTGCCGCTTTGCCAGCCGGCCTCCAGCACGGTCCAGACAGTTTCGAGCATCTGCTCAGCCGGCATGTCACTCTGGAGGATCAGCTCCACATCGTATTGGCCCGGTGTGGGGAGGGGGGGGTCCAGTCGTGGAAATACCCGAAGCCCCGGCACTTGCAGCACGGCGCCATAGACGTCGTCGTACATCTTCTCGGTGGAGCGAGCTCGATCATGCCAATCCTTCGGAACGATCCCACCGAATCCGCCCCATGCAGTGATGAGTGCCCAGGTGTAGTCAGTTTCAGGAATGGCCGCGATGGCTTTGACGATCTGGAAATGTTGGCGATTGGTGGCTTGGACTGTGGAGTCCGGTGATGCTTCGAAGAAGAGGCTGATGTGGTTTTGGTCCTCCACAGGGGCCAGCTCCTGACGTGAAAAGTGATAGAGCGGCCAGGAGGCGATCACAATGAAGCAGGCGGCAGCCACGATACCCCAATGCATGGTGAGGGCAGTATCGAGCAGCGTGGCGTAGACTCCTCGCGCTTCTTCGAACCGTCGGTTGACGAACATGGTCAAGCGACCTTCTTTGCCTCGAGGATGGACGAATCGGGAACTCATGACCGGCGACAATGTGATGGCCACGATTCCTGATAGGACTACGGAGACGGCGAGTGTCATGGCGAATTCCAAGAACAAGGAACCGGTGAGCCCGCCTTGGAAACCGATGGGAGCGTAGACGGTGGCGAGTGTAATCGTCATCGCGATGATCGGACCAAGGAGCTCGCGGGCGGCGGCTTGGGCCGCCTCGATCCGGGATTGGCCCATGCGCACATGCCGTTCCACGTTCTCAACGACGACGATGGCGTCGTCCACGACCAAGCCGACCGACAGCACGATGGCGAGCAGCGTCAGGAGATTGAGACTGAAGCCGAACGCGGCCATGAAGAGGGCGGTGCCGATTAACGACACCGGAATGGCGACCAGCGGGACGAGGGCGGTGCGGACCGAGCCCATGAAGAGACTGAAGCCGAACGCGGCCATGAAGAGGGCGGTGCCGATTAACGACACCGGAATGGCGACCAGCGGGACGAGGGCGGTGCGGACCGAGCCCATGAAGAGGAACACGACCAGCGCCACGATCAGGATCGTCTCCGCCAATGTTTTGGTAATCTCCGTCAGCGCGTTCCGGATGAACATCGTGCTGTCCCAAACGAGTTTCATGTCGATATCGTTCGGCAGGGTCGGCCGGATCCGGTCGATCTCATCGCGGAGCCGGTGCCCGACGTCGATTTCGTTCACGCCGGGCACGGCCCAGATGCCGAGGTAGACGCCTTCTGTTTCGTCGTACTTGGCGATCATGGTCGCTTCTTCGGCGTCCCGTTCAATCCGTGCCACGTCCTTGAGCCTCACAATGGCGCCGCCCCGGTCGGCCACAATCAGCTCCTCGAACTCACCGGTCGAGCGAAGATCCGTATTGGCCAGGAGGTTGACCTGAACCAGATTGCCTTTCGTACGTCCAACCGCAGCCAAATAATTGTTCCGCCGAAGCGCACCCTGCACGTCGCCTGGTGAGAGATTGAAGGACGCGAGCCGGTCAGGATCGATCCAGATGCGCATCGCGACCTGTCGCTCGCCTTCGAACGTGACTCGTTGCACACCGGGTAGCGTCGAAATCTGGGGCTGCAACGTACGCAAGAGCCAATCGGTGACCGCCGGGACGGTCCGTTCGTGAGAACTGAAGCTGAGATAGAACGAGGCATAGGGACGGTCGGCTCGTTGGATTTCAATCGAGGAGGGTTCGGCCTCCGGTGGAAGTTCCGACTTCACCTGTTGCAACCGGGCCGTGACCTCTGCCAGGGCCGCCGTGCTGTTGTGGTTCAATTTCAAGTGGACGGTGACGGTACTGACGCCGGAACGGCTGGTGGACTCCACGTAATCGACGCCGCTGATGGCGGAGACGACCCGTTCGATCGGGGTACTGATGAAGCCTCGAATCGTTTCCGCGCTGCCTCCGTAGTAGATGGTCGTGATGACCACCATGGAGTTTTCAATCGTGGGATATTGCTGTACTGGCAGTGCCGTCATGGCCCGCCATCCGGCGAGCAGAATGACGAGATTGACGACGATGGCCAGGACCGGATGTTTAATGAAGACATCGGTGAACGATGTCCGGGTTGTGTCCTGTGGCATGGCCATGGGCTTACGGTGTAACGGCTGGACGATGCGTTTGTGTCGAGTGTTCTGCAGCGCCTGCAATAGCGACGAGGACTCCATCGCGAAGCTTAAAGGAGCCGAGCGCGGCGACCTGCTCGCCGGCCGCCAGTCCGGTATGGATCACAATCTCATCGCCGAACATGGAGCCGCTGTGGACCTGACGGCTCTGGGCTCTTGTCCGGCCGTCTTTGTCCGTGGCGATGACGAACACCTGGTCACCCCCTGGTCCCTTACGGAGGGCGCTGACCGGGATGGCAAGAACTGTTTGAGATGAGCCGACCGGTACCCGCACACGTACTGATGCGCCGGGTGTCGGGATATATTGGGTCTCCTCGATTCTGGCACGGACCATCGCATTCCTGGTCGTCGGGTCGACCCGTGAATCGAGTGCGATGATTTTCGCTGGGATCATCGGGGAATCACCGGCTGCAAAGACCTCCACGACTTCGCCGACGTGTAAGCCCGCCGCAATCTGTTGGGCGACAGAAAAGTCGACATGGACTGCGTCGCCGACGCCCTGTAGGGTCGTCAGGAGCGTACCTTCGTCCAGATATTGGCCGGGATGGACATCGGCCATGCCAATCCTCACGCGGAATGGAGCACGGATTGTTTTTTTGGCGATGAGTGCTTTGGTGCGGACAATCTGGGCTTGCGCGACATCCAGGTCTGCACGTGCACGATCGACTTCTTCCTGCGTGGTGGCGAGTTCCTGATTGAGACGCTGTCTGCGTTTGAGGACGGTTTTAGCAAGTGCCACCTGCGCTTCTTGGGCTTGGAGATCAGCTTCCTCGACCGACACGTCGAGAGCGACCAACAGGGTCCCTGCCTCGACGATGTGCCCGGGCGTCAAGTGAACGTCGTGGACTGTCCCGGCCAGTTCATTCTTCAGCGTGATTGAACGCAACGCCAGGACCGTTCCAATTGATGTCGTGGTCTGGCGGTGGTCGATTGCTCGCGCGACGGCGACGGTCACCGACTCCATTGGCTCAGGCTGATGGGACGAAGCGGCCTGTTCGCCTTGGACCGCTTCGTATTTCCATGCGGCCAGACCGAGGCCTACCAGGAGTATGAACAGGACCAGGAAGACCGATCCAAGCCAATTTTGACGATTCATAGGAAACACCGCGACGTGTGTGACATGGGAGACCGTGGCCGTGACGGTCTCAATTGCATAGGGCGTAGCCGAACACTCCGTCTCATCCCCGCCTTCTTGCCGTCGAAACGACACCGACATGGGCTGGGTGCTGGAACGGGTACGCCGGATCATGTTATCAAATTGTTGGACTCGATAGCTCTAGCCAGATGGAAAGGACGGAACTGTCTATGCCGAGGACATTTACACAACCGGCAGCTATTCCGATCCGTTGCGCATGGGTCGGCGATAAGCCGCACATGATCCGCTATCACGATCGGGAGTGGGGCAAACCCGTGCATCATGACCGGAAGCATTTCGAGATGCTGCTGCTTGAAGGCGCGCAGGCCGGGCTGACATGGGACACGATCTTGCGGAAGCGTGAGGGATATCGAAAAGCGTTTGCCGGCTTCGATCCGAAAAAAGTGGCGCGGTTTACGGCCAAGACGAAGACCGAGCTGCTGCAGAATTCCGCCATTGTTCGGAACCGGCTCAAGATCGATGCCGCGATCACCAACGCCAAGGTGTTTCTGGCTATCCAACGAGAGTTCGGGTCTTTCGACGCGTATGTGTGGTCCTTTGTGGCGGGAGAGCCCATCATCCAACGTTGGAAGCGGATGACAGATATTCCAGTGACCAACCCCGTGAGCGACACGTTATCCAAGGATCTCAAGCGGCGAGGCTTTCGCTTTGTCGGTAGCACGATTCTCTATGCCTACATGCAGGCAGTCGGCTTGGTCAATGACCACATGGCGGATTGTTTCCAGTCATCCCGTCGGTGAAGGTGTCTCTCTCCACCATAAGAGCGCGGCTTGAGGTGTGAGTAGGTATTTGCCTTCACTTCTACACTTCGCATCATTCAGCAGATCCCGTGTTTCTTCGAAAACAGCGAGTGGCAACATCGGCATGGCTCTTGCCCTCAAACGATATCCTAAGTTATCGGCAATCCTGAGTCCTGGCAGGGAACTATGGCGAGTCGTCTCGATGAGATGGAACCACCGTCACGATTGGAGCGTGATACGTCGTTCTCCAATCGTCGCCAGGAAGCTCGGGTCGAGGATCGCCATTGGTACACCTACGAGATCTATGAATCGCACCTCGATGGGGCCGAAGCAGTTGTGGAAGGCAGGTTGCTGAGCATGAATCGAAGTGCACACGGCATCCTTCTCTTGATGAGAGAGTCGCCACAGGCCCGGCAATTGATCGGTTTGTCCAATCCCCGGCTTGGATGGCAACGGGCAACGATGATGTATGAAGTATGTTGGGTGCGGGCATTGCCAATCGATTCCGATGGCGGCCAGTTTCTGGTCGGATGCCGGCTCACCACAGCCATGTCACGATAGTATTTCTCCTGCCTCATCGATTCCAGCGTTGAGTTCCCTTTCGTTCGACTACAACAGAAGCGCTCTGCGGTAACGTGCAGGGAGTTTCACTTGCCCCAACATGATTTCTAAGGGGACCTGTGCCATATTTGCAGAAGGCAATCAACGGTGCGTTCATCAAAGAGAGCGAACGAGACGCCATGAGTCTGGCGAGCGCCATCCATTTCCATGCAGGGGCTGAGAGATGATGCCGGAGACGATGCCGGTCCAGTGCTGTATTGCCGGCGGGGGACCAGCCGGTATGATGCTGAGCCTGCTATTGGCTCGCGCGGGAGTTTCGGTACTGGTGCTTGAAAAGCACGCCGACTTCCTCCGAGACTTTCGTGGAGATACGCTCCACCCTTCGACATTGGAGATCATGCATGAGTTGGGGGTACTCGAACGATTTCTCCAATTGCCGCATCAGAAAGTGTCTCGCATCAACGGACAGTTCGGAGATTTGGCGTTCACCGTAGCGGACTTTTCGCATCTGCCGACGCAGTGCCGCTATATCGCCTTCATGCCGCAGTGGGATTTCCTGAACTTTCTCGTCGAAGTAGGAAGCCAGTATCCCACTTTTCAGATTCGTATGAATGCAGAGGTGACGGATCTGATTGAAGAGGGAGATTCGGTCGTCGGGCTTCGCGCGAAGACCCCGAACGGGCCGTTGGAGGTTCGGAGCACATTGGTTGTGGGGGCCGATGGCCGGCATTCGGTCGTCCGTGCAAAGGCGGGGCTGTTCGTAGATGAATTCGGCGCGCCCATGGATGTCTTATGGTTCCGGCTTTCACGCAAACCGCACGATCCGATCGATCCGATGGGCCGGTTCGATATCGGTCGAATTTTCATCATGTTGAATCGGGGTGAGTATTGGCAATGCGGTTTCGTCATTGCCAAGGGGTCGCTGGGGGAGGTTCAGGCTAAGGGACTGGCGGCTTTTCGAGACAGTGTGGCTGCGGTGGCGCCGTTTGCCGCCGACCGGGTCCACGAGCTGCGAGAGTGGGACCCGATCAAACTTTTGACTGTGCAGGTGGATCGGTTGCGACGATGGTATCGGCCGGGAGTGCTCTGTATCGGCGATGCCGCGCATGCCATGTCG
>JABMDH010000093.1 GCA_015904075.1 Nitrospira sp. | reverse complement strand
GAAGGGCGGCTCTGTGATCCATCGCTCCGAGAGAACTTCATCGAGCGGGTATTCTGCTATCGCCGATTCCAGGATCTGGTGCAGAACGGAGTCACGAGACAGGCTCTCATACGTTTCCACACAATCCATAAATATCTGCTGTTAGCCCATAGCCAGCAGCACTACGAAACGATGGGCCATCTGGTCGGACAAGTGGGGCGCTATCGCCTCAAAGAATTGACATTGAAGTACGGTGAGCACTTCATGAGAGCCCTGACGATGAAGGCGACGGTGCGGAAGCACGTCAATGTGCTGCAGCATATTGTGGGCTACTTCAAGAGTCGGTTGACCACTGAAGAAAAGGCCGAGCTGTTGGGCGTCATCGCCGACTATCATCGGGGGCTTACGCCTCTGATCGTCCCTCTCACGCTGGTCAAGCATTACGTCCAGATCCTCGACGTCGGATACATTCGCGATCAGACCCGCATCCGAAAGAGCTCATGTTGCGGAATCATGCGTAAGGGGGGAATGCAATGCCACATGTTGTCGTAGAAGAAGCCGGAGATCTGCAGGGCCTCTATCAGGTATTCGCGCCGATGGTTCACCGGACTGAAAACGAGATTCTCAAAGTGCAGGAATTCTATTTGTCCCGGAGCGGGAAAGACGCCCTGTTGGAGTCCGTGGCGATCGAGAAGGGTGCTGCGTGCACGTTCTTTGTCCAGCTCAAGTTGCACGAGAGCGCCATCACCGTCCGTTTGTTGCCGGCTACCGATCCTGAGAAAACCCCCGCGGTCAAGAAGCTGATGGCTCTCGTCGCGGGATTCATTCGGACGGTGTACCCGGGGAGTCGCTATGGAAAGACCAATCTACAAGAATATTTAGTGCCAACGGCGGTCCAGGAATGATAGTGGATGACCATACTGTACCTCTCAAAACAGATACCATACCTCTGCGGACAAAGGTGCGTCGTTCAACCGCCGCTCTCGTCAGAAATGTGATCGTGGCATGAGACACACCACTCCACAGGTGCTCATCATCGGCGCCGGTCTTGCCGGATTGGCCTGCGCGCGTCATCTGACAAACGCCGGTCTCGCGTGCACGATTCTAGAAGCGTCCGACGGTATCGGGGGGCGTGTCCGGACGGATCGCGTCGAAGGCTTTCAGTTGGATCGCGGATTTCAAGTTTTTCTCACCGGCTATCCGGAAGCACGCAAGTCGCTGAACTATGCCGAGCTGAATATCATGCCTTTTCACCCAGGTGCGCTTGTCCGTTATGCCGGCCGCGTTCATGTGATGAGCGACCCCCTTCGTCGGCCGCAAGATCTTCCACAGATGTTGCTCGGCCCCATCGGCCCGCTCGCCGACAAGTTTCGGATGTTGCGTGTTCGACGAGACACCTTCTGCTCTAAGATGAGACACTCTCCACAGTCGACGCACGACATGTTGAAAGCCTATGGCTTTTCAGACGCCATGCTTACGCGGTTCTTTCGCCCCTTTCTCAGCGGCGTGTTTTTGGAGACGGAGTTAAGAACGCCGTGCTGGATTTTTGAGCTGGTCTGAGCGGCTTTCTGCCGAGGAGCAACCGCTGTACCGCGAGACGGCATGGGTGCCATCGCACAACAACTTGCGGCTCCATTACCTCCGGGGTCGATCCGTCTAAACCAAGTCGTACGACACATTCAAGCATCGCGCGTGATGCTGGAGACCGGGGAACAGCTCACTGGTGATGTGCTAGTGATCGCGACAGATGACGTGACCGCGTCCCGCTTGCGAGGGGAGCACGTGCCGAGAGCCTTAGCTCGTGGCTCGATGACGCTCTATTTCGATGCCCCGGTTGCTCCGCAACGCGGCCCCTGGTTGATGTTGAATGGGGAAGGCGATGGGGTTGTCCGGACCGTCTGTGTCCTGAGTGAAGCGGCGCCTTCGTACGCGCCGCCTGGGCGAGCCTTGATCTCAGTGACCACGACTGAACAGATTGGGGCACACGATGATGTTCCACGCGCGGTGAGGGTGTTTCTTCAATCCTAGTTCGGCTCGCAAGTCGACGAGTGGCGACATCTGCGGACCGATCACATTCACCACGCGCTACCTCCGATTGACCTGCTGTCCCCCGGCAACCGCACAGCTTCACCACGCGTGGCTTTGGGTCTTTACCTGTGTGGCGATTACCGGGAAAGCGGTACGCTGGACGGCGCGCTATTGTCGGGGCGGAAAGCAGCTGAGGCAGTACTGACTGATTATGACCTGTCGTGATTCCAACTGCCGGTATTCTCTAGATTCGTCAGATTAATCACCAAACAATCTGCCTCGTACACGTAGGACTTTGTTTCACGAACGAGCGGATCATCCCTCTCTATGCCCACCCAGGGAACCGGAAGGAGCCGTCGCCTGCGGCGACGAGTCAGACACCATCATGAGCAACCAGATGATTGCACCCCACCTTGCGCACAACGATCGGCTCAGTAGCCATGAGGGACTTTCATCGGGCGCAAGCCGGACCTCTCGGCTTGCACGCCGGCTCATCTTTTTCAAGCTCAACAAGCTGCAGCATGGCGCCATCACGATCCTGGAGGGCAAAAAACGTTATTCTTTTGGTCAGCTAACTTCACAGTGCCCACTCCAGGCGACCGTCACAATTCATGATCCCCACACCTATATCGATCTTGCGTCGGGTGGCACCGTCGGAGTTGGCGATGCATACCGTCGGGGGCTCTGGAACTGTGATGACCTCACGACGTTGATTCGCATCTTTGTGTTGAATCGATCGCTTCTGAACAACATGGAAGGCGGCCTCGCACTGGCGTCCAAGCCGTTGCTCAAGACGATCCATTGGCTCAATCGTAATACGAAAGCCGGCAGTGCGAAGAACATTGCTGCTCATTACGATCTAGGTAACGAGTTCTTCCGGCTCATGCTGGACGAGACGATGATGTATTCTTGCGCCTACTTTGAGCGGCCTGACGCGACCCTGGCGGAAGCCTCACGCACGAAGAACGATCGCATCTGTCGAAAACTACAGCTGGTCGCCAGCGACCATCTATTGGAGATCGGTTCCGGCTGGGGTGGGTTCGCGATCCATGCCGCTTCTCGTTATCGTTGCCGCGTGACGACCACGACGATCTCGCGGCAGCAGTATGACATGGCTTTACAGCGAGTTCAGGAAGCCGGCTTGAGTGATCACGTCACGGTGTTGCTCACGGATTATCGGGATTTGCCGAAGCTTGGCCTGCAATTCGACAAGCTCGTCTCAATCGAAATGATCGAGGCCGTCGGGCATCAGTTTTACAAAGCGTTTTTTGAGGTCTGTAGTCGCATGTTGAAGTCTTCCGGGCTGGCCCTCATTCAGGGCATCACCATCGACGAACGATTCTATGAGCAGGCGAAACAATCCGTGGACTTTATTCAACGCTTCATTTTCCCAGGCAGCTGCATCCCCTCCGTGAGCGCTCTGCTGCAAGGATCGGCGAAAGTCGGCGATCTGGGGCTGATTCATCTCGAAGATATCGGAATGCACTACGCTCCTACGCTGCAGGCTTGGAGGAGGAACGTGGCCACAAAGCTTCCGGATATCAAAGCGCTAGGGTATCAGTCGGAATTCCTGCGTCTCTGGGATTTTTATCTCTGTTATTGTGAAGGCGGGTTCCTAGAACGGTCTCTTAGTGTCGTCCATCTCCTCTACGCCAAGTCGGGGTGGCGGCCCCACAGTGTCCGTATCTGAATGTGTACGTTCTTTGTTATGGTCCCCATCGAAATCTGCGCACTGACATTGGAAGAAGCCGTCGAGAATTTGGTCAAACAAGAGGCAGCTTCTGAAAACAAGAAACCGGTACTCTGGGGGATACTTCCTCCATGACAGATCTCAAGAGGCTACATGTCGTTGATAACCGATTGTGACAGAGGTTCTTGTCTCAACGTGATCGTGACATGAAACACACCACTCCACAGGTGCTCATTATCGGTGCCGGTCTTGCCGGATTGGCCTGTGCGCGTCATCTGACAAACGCCGGTCTCGCGTGCACGATTCTAGAAGCGTCCGA
>JABMDH010000092.1:9889-15916 GCA_015904075.1 Nitrospira sp. | reverse complement strand
GGCCGGATGAGAAAGCGCTCCAGATCGATTATGCGTCGCTCAAGGAGAAAATCCACGCAGCGCTTGGTGACCGCAAAGTCGCCTTGTGCCACATCAACAAGTTCCTGCCGGAAGGGTATGAGGATCAAGGTCGGTTCAATCTGATGCTGCTGACGGCAGGCAACGTGGTGTTCGACATCGTGATCGGCGATTCCTATTTCCGGTACGATGTCGTGTCGGTCGGCCAATTGGATAAAGTGCAACTGATCGATGCGATGTGGGACAACCGGGAAAAGCGGCGGGAAGAACCATTCCTGAGCCTGCGGTTGATGCACGGCGAGGAAGCACATCTCTTGCTGGCGTTGGACGATGACGAGCGAAAGAGCCTGCTGACGTTCGCCTCGGCGGTCACGGCCGCCAGAAATCCGGAGCGATGAGCGTCTGATTTAGTGTGCGGTGAGACGCGCGCTTATTTCAGGAACAGCCTGTTCTCTCCGGGCAATGCGGTGACCTGGTCGAACCCTGGTCGAACTCCACCTTGCCGGCCACGATCTTGTACGGGAAATAGATCACGACGGAGTAGTTGTCCTGGTGGTCGAGCGCGGCTGCGATCGCACGCGTTTTTTCTTTGCTTCCCGGCGAGGAAACCTCAACGTCGGAGAACAGTCCTGTTGCCTTGTACGTGCCCGTGAGAGCTCCGGTTCTGAAGGCAAAATTCAAGGCGTCGATAATCTCCGGTGTCGGAGGCGGTTCAGTTCCGCTGTATCCCGCAACCGTGACCACCGTGCCATCCATCGTCATAGCGCCGCCGTACGGAATGAACGTGCCCTGTTTCTCCAGCAGCTGTTTGCCTATTGGAATCATGGCGAGCAGGATTGCTTCGGTTTCAGATCCGGCATCGGCGATGGGCGCCGCATGGACTGTTGCAGCGGCCAGTAATGAGAGGGCAAGAGTCACGGCGTGTAGTCGAGCGGCCCAGTGAAATCGTGTGGTAGGCAGCATGCGTCACTCCAAGAAATACAGAGATATTCTCCCATCCTGAATAGGCGTCAACTGGTTACTCTGGTCTAGTTCTGATTCAGATTCAAGCCTGTTCTCGGAGCCGAGCTGCGGCCATGTGAGCTAGAGTTCTCCTGCGTTCACTTGCCTGACCCGTTCTGCCGGAATGCTGAGCGCGGCCAGGAGATAGTCCTTCAATTCATTACTGTATGGATGGACGGCAAGGGCTCGCTGCATGCACAGTAGCCAGGCATCGCGTTCTTCGTATCCGATCGGGAATCGCTTATGCGCGCCAGGAATGCTGATCGGGCCGTAGTGCTGTTGAAACAGTCTCGGCCCACCGAGCCAGCCGCAGAGGAAGTAGGTCAGTTTCCTCCGCGACTCGGCGAGATCCGGCGGGTGCATCTCTCGGATGACCTTCGCTTCCGGCAACGTATCCATGTTGACGTAAAACTCCTCCACCAACTTCGTGATGCCCTCGATCCCACCTGCCGCTTCGTAGGGAGTGATCTCGACGCGGTCTTCCTGCTCGTCGCCTGCCATGTGAATCCTGATGATGTGTGTAGGTAAGTCGAAAAGGTTCGTATGGGTTGAAGATAACCTTGCAGGGTTTTCCTTTTCAACCTTTGAGAGTAGTGAGTCTATGTCCGTACGTGAGGGACTTTGTTGTATGTGGCGTCAATTGTCGGATGTTCACGATGTGACTACTCGTCGCGATCGGCCGATCCCGTGGTAGACGTCATTACTCCAGATACGGGTGCTTCTCCACAGTGATGCTTTTTGCTGTGTCCCGTAAGCGGAAGCTGTGGCTGTGCCGAAAGCAGATGCTTTGGAGATTGAATGCGTCGGGTGACTACTATAGATCGATCAGGAGGCCGTCTATGATCGGGTATAAAAAGGCAGGGTTGTAACGGTCGCGTCGTGTTTCGTTCCTTCGATTTCCACGGCCAGCTCTGTGCCGGGTTTACTGAAATCCCGTAGCGGAAATCCGAAGGCAATCACTTGATTGAGCTGGGGTGAACGGACGGCGCTGCTGATCCAGCCGACTTCACGATCTCCGCTGAAGAGTTTTGCGCCTTTCGTTGGGATATCCGTATCCTTCAAGCTAGTCTCAGCGCATCTTGCCACACAGGCATGTCTTCAAACGAGTTGAAAGCCATCCTGCACGATCCCCCTCAGCCTTAGCCTCAACCTCACCCTCACCCTGCCTAATTTAGTGAGCTAATCAACCGTCCCAGCGCTTTCTTGGCGAGGGCATAATTTGGATTGAGGGCAAGTGCCTTCTTGTATGAGTCGATGGCCTCCGTCCATTTCCCTTTTCGCTCGTAGACGCGGCCCAGATTCAGGTGCGGGAACGCCGGGCTTTCATAGCGCTTGGCTTTCATCGCTTTCTGAAACCACAGAATAGCCTCGTCGAACTCGCCCTTCTCGATCAGATACGCGCCGATATCATTGTACGGATTGCCGAAGTCCGGGTCCTGCGCGATGGCCTTGTGGCATTCCTCAATGGCCTCGTCGAGCCGTCCCATAAAGCTGTACGTCCATCCCAGGAATGTGTAGGCCTCGGCGGTCGGGTGGGTGGCCAGCGAGCGCTTGTACAGGCTGACGGCCTCTTCCAGTTCGCCTTTCATCTGCCGTTCATAGGCTTGTTGAAACAGCGTCCAGGCTTCGCGTTTGTCTTCTTCGTGGCCTTCGCCTTGTACGAGAAAGTCTTGAACGTCCATGATTATTGGGGCGATGAACAGCTCCCCAGCGTTGTTCTCAATCGTGCGAACTCCTCACCGTACTTAGTCGTACGACTCCGGGTTCGCCCTTCCTGCGGCCTAGCTGGACGACCTGTTGGATTAGCCTGCCAGGCATGTTGCTTTTTGACGCGTCTACTCCTGCTTCAGCTTCTTCTTGATCAATTCCGCTCCATACCGTCCGGACAACAGCATCGAGCCGAAGGCCGGGCCCATTCTCGGTGTGCCATAGACGGCGGCGACGGCCAATCCGATGACGAAACAATTGGGATAGACTTCGCCGGTTCGGTCCATGATTTCTTCCTCGGAGCGGGATACCCACATGGCGCCGTTTCCCGGAACCTGTTTGTACAGGTTCCGTTTGTGAAGCAGTTCGACGACAACCGCATCATGGCCGGTGGCATCCACGACGATCTTGCTCTCCAGGGCAATGGGATCGACATGAATCATATCATGGCCGGCCATCTCTGCAGTGGTGTTGTTGACGACGATGCCTTCAAGGATACCGTCTTTTCTCAAGATCAGATCGACTACACGGGTCAGGTTCAGCACCTTCGCGCCCCCGCGATAAGCCGCGGCGACGAGCGCGCCGGTCGCGTGAGGAGGATCGACCATGTACATGCCGTCGCATTCTTTGATCTTTTTGCAGGGCACGCCGATCTCTTCGAGAATCTCATTGGCCGGTTCACAGATCGTGGCTTTGTTCATCAAATAGCCGCCATGCCAGAAGCCGCCGCCGAGCGCGAGGCTCTGTTCGACGATGAGCGTGCGGAAACCCATCTTCGCCAGATCATGCGCGCAAATGAGCCCGGATGGCCCGGCGCCCACGATTATCACGTCGCTTTCGATCAGCTGATCGAACTCTTTGTAGTATTCCCGCGCGATGTGGCGGGTGATGTCTCGTTCTCTCAAGGGGGCAGGTTTGGGCTTTGCCATCGTGAACCTCGTGAATCGTGAACCGTTAATCGTTATCGGCGTGTCGGAACATCTGAATCCCGCGCGTAACGTTTAACAAACAACGGTTAACGGTATATTTCCGCTCCGGTTTTCTTGAACTCTTCCGCTTTTTCTTTCATCCCGATTTGGATCGCCTGCTGTTCGTCGATATGCTTCTGCGCGGCTGAGCTAATCAACCGTCCCAGCGCCTTCTTGGCGAGGGCGTAATTGGGATTGAGAGCAAGCGCCTTCTTATAGGAGTCGATCGCCTCCGTCCATTTACCTTTTCGCTCATAGACCCGGCCCAGATTCAGGTGCGGGAACGCCGGGCTTTCATAGCGTTTGGCCTTCATCGCTTTCTGAAACCAGACGATCGCCTCGTCGAACTCGCCCTTCTCGATCAGATACGCGCCGATGTCATTGTACGGATTGCCGAATTCCGGGTCCTGCGCGATAGCCTTGTGGCATTCCTCAATGGCCTCGTCGAGCCGCCCCATAAAGCTGTAGGTCCACCCTAAGAACGTGTAGGCCTCGGCGGTCGGGTGGGTGGCCAGCGATCGTTTGTATAGGCTGACGGCCTCTTCCAGCTCGCCTTTCATCTGCCGTTCATAGGCTTGCTGAAACAGCGTCCAGGCTTCGCGTTTGTCTTCTTCGTGGCCTTCGCCTTGTACTAGAAAGTCTTGAACGTCCATGATCAGGCTGATGAAACAGGTCCCCAGCGTCGTTCTCAGTCGTGCGAACTCCTCAACGTACTAAGAAGTACGCCTCCGGGTTCGCCCTCCCTGCGGCCTAGCCGGATGACCTGTTTGATCAGCCTGCAAGGCGTGTGGCTCATTGAAGCATCTACTCCTGCTTCAGCTTCTTCTTAATCAATTCTGCTCCATACCGTCCGGACAGCAGCATCGAGCCGAAGGCCGGGCCCATTCTCGGGGTACCATAGACGGCAGCGACAGCCAATCCGATGACGAAGCAATTGGGATAGACTTCGCCGGTCCGGTCCATGATTTCTTCCTCGGAGCGTGATACCCACATGGCGCCGTTGCCCGGGATCTTCTTATAGAGGTTGCGCTTGTGGAGCAACTCGACGACGATGGCGTCATGGCCGGTGGCATCCACAACGATTTTGCTTTCGAGCGCGATCGGATCGACATGGATGGTGTCGTGGGCCATCTCGGCGGTCGTGTTGTTCCCGACGATGCCTTCAAGGATGCCGTCTTTCCTCAGAATGAGATCAACGACACGGGTCAGGTTCAGGACTTTTGCGCCTTCACGATAGGCGGCAGCCACGAGCGCGCCCGTCGCATGCGGCGGGTCGACCATATACATCCCTTCGCACTCTTTGATCTTTTTGCAAGGCACACCAAGCTCTTCGAGAATCTCATTGGCCGGTTCACAGATCGTGGCTTTGTTCATCAAATAGCCGCCATGCCAGAAGCCGCCGCCGAGTGCGAGACTCTGTTCAACGACGAGCGTGCGGAAGCCCATCTTTGCCAGATCGTGGGCGCAAATCAGGCCGGAAGGGCCGGCGCCGACAATGATGACATCGCTTTCGATGAGGGCGTCGAACTCTTTATAGTACTCCCGCGCGATCTGCCGGGTAATGTCTCGCTCTCTTAAGGGCGCCGGTTTGGGTTTAGACATACATATCCTTACTTATCTGTAAATTTCCGCTCCGGTTTTTTTGAACTCTTCCGATTTTTCTTTCATCCCGATCTGAATGGCGTGCTGCTCGTCCACCTGCTTGCTGGCCGCATAGTCCCGCACGTCCTGGGTGATCTTCATCGAGCAGAAATGCGGGCCGCACATCGAACAGAAGTGCGACACTTTTGCGGCGTTGTCCGGGAGCGTCGCGTCGTGGAATTGCTTCGCCGTATCCGGATCGAGGGATAGATGAAACTGGTCTTCCCACCGGAACTCGAACCGGGCTTTCGACAGGGCGTTGTCGCGGATCTGCGCGCCCGGATGGCCCTTCGCCAAGTCCGCCGCGTGGGCGGCGATTTTATAGGTGACGACGCCAACCTTCACATCTTCACGGTCCGGCAGACCCAAATGCTCTTTGGGCGTCACGTAGCAGAGCATCGCGCAGCCATACCAGCCGATCATCGCAGCGCCGATGCCGGAGGTGATGTGGTCGTAACCCGGCGCGATGTCGGTGGTCAGCGGTCCGAGTGTGTAGAACGGCGCTTCATGGCAGGCCTTCAACTGCTTTTCCATATTGACCTGAATCATGTGCATGGGCACATGGCCGGGGCCTTCGATCATGACCTGCACATCGTGGTTCCAGGCGATCGTGGTCAATTCGCCCAGGGTGTCGAGTTCGGCGAATTGCGCGTCGTCGTTGGCATCGGCAATCGAGCCGGGTCGAAGACCG
>JABMDH010000092.1:4337-9789 GCA_015904075.1 Nitrospira sp. | reverse complement strand
AGGACGTCACAGCCGGAAGCTCTTCGACATCCTGCCGGTTCAGCACCCAGGGACGGCGCAACGGCGTGAGTCCGCTGCGCACATCGATTGCGACGTTCGGGTCGGTGTAGGGGCCTGACGTATCGTAGACCGTCACTGGCTCGTTGGGCGTCGCGGGGCCGCCGTTCATCGGCTTCGTCGGCGTGAGTGTAATTTCACGCATCGGCACACGAACACCCGGTTGAGCGCCTGTCACATAAATTTTGCGTGAAGCAGGGAAGGGTGTGGTGCTCAGTGTGGAGGTCGGCACACCGTGCCCGTTTCCATTGGCGCTTCCATTCTTCTCGACCATAGGGACATCCATAAGGAGATCCTTTCTTGTGGGACGAGCCGTCAGCGCAGATTCCGGAAGCTGATGGCTGGTCGCTGTGTACTGATCACGATGTTCAAATAAAAAAGCCGCGCCCCCATGTCTGGAGGCACGGCTGAATCCTCACAATATCCGCTGTAGTCCGGCTTCCCTACGCTGGTATTACCCAGGTCAGGTTGTGAGGGTCGTCCGATCGTTCGGACTCTCAGCCGCGGGGCTCCCCTAGCTATTCTTGGGATCATATGCTTCAGAACAAAACGAAGTCAATCGGCCATTAGACCTACCGCGAATCGTCCGGGTTCCATGCCGTTGGGGGTGGTTGGGGTAGGGCTTCTTCTATTGAGGATTCATTGAATGTGCAGGGAGGCTATCGTAGAATAGCGATCATTTTAGATCGGGGGACTTGTGACCACCAGCACGGTATCACCACGATTGATTGCTGACTATCAGACCCTGTCGGCCGAAGAACTGTTCAGCCGGACGGTCGAGGCCAAGCGGACGCTGGGCGCGCGCGTCATGATTCTCGGCCACAACTATCAGCGGGATGAGGTGATTCAGCACGCGGATTTCCGGGGTGATTCCTTGCTGTTATCCAAGCTGTCTGCCGAACGGTCGGAACGGCCCTACATCGTGTTCTGTGGCGTGCATTTTATGGCGGAGACAGCGGATATTCTCAGCCGGTCCAATCAAACGGTGATTCTCCCCGACATGGCGGCCGGTTGCTCGATGGCCGATATGGCGGCGATCGAACAAGTTGATCAGTGTTGGGAAGCGCTGGGCCGTGTGGTGCCGGTCGAGGAGACGGTGATGCCGGCGGTCTACGTGAATTCTGCGGCGGTGCTCAAGGCCTTTTGCGGTGAACATGGCGGGATTACCTGTACGTCATCCAACGCAAAAGCGGTGATTGAATGGTGCTGGGCCAGGCGCGAGAAAATTCTGTTTTTCCCGGACGAGCATTTGGGTCGTAATACGGCGAACAAAATGGGCATTCCCCGTGACCAGATGATCGTGTGGGACCCCTATCAGCCCAACGGCGGGAATAGCAGAGACGCGATTATACGTGCCAAGCTGATCCTCTGGAAGGGCCATTGCAGCGTGCATCAGATGTTTCAACCGACGCATGTGGATCATTTCCGCAAGCAGTATCCGGAGGGCAAGGTCATCGTCCATCCTGAGTGCCACGAGGATGTGGTCAACAGGGCCGACCTCACCGGATCCACGGAGTTCATCATCAAGACTGTCACGGCTGCGCCGGCCGGTACGGTCTGGGCGGTCGGGACCGAATTGAACCTGGTCAATCGCCTCAAGCGTGAGATGACCGACAAGAAGGTCTTCTTTCTCTCCTCGACGATCTGCCAGTGCGCCACAATGTTCCGGATCGACGCCGCGCATTTGTGTTGGGCCATGGAGAATCTGGCCGCAAGGTTCTGGCCGACCCGAATATCATTGAACACATTGCCGGGCTCATCGAGTCGAAGGGCACGGACGTGTGGTTCGAGCGATCAGCGGCCGCATTGCTTCCGCCTGAAACGGCTTGTTCTGGGTGCGGCGGGACGACGTTTGAAAAAGAGCGGGATATTCTGGATGTCTGGTTCGAATCCGGCGTGAGCTATGCGGCAGTGTTGAAATCGAGGAAGTGGTGGCCGGCCGATCTCTATCTCGAGGGTTCCGACCAGCATCGAGGCTGGTTTCACAGCGCGTTGCTGGCGGGTGTGACGACGGATCGGCGTGCCCCGTATCAGGCTGTGTTGACGCACGGATTCGTCGTCGACGGGCAGGGAAAGAAAATGTCCAAGTCGACCGGCAACGTGGTGGCGCCGCAGGATGTCATCAAGCAGTCAGGAGCTGAAATTCTTCGGCTCTGGGTGGCCGCGCAGGACTATCGCGAGGATCTCCGCATCTCACAGGAAATCTTGAGCCATTTGATCGAGGCCTATCGGAAGATCCGCAATACGTGCCGATTTTTGCTGAGCAATCTGTATGATTTCGACCCGGCACAGCACCGGGTGGCGTATGCGCAATTGCCTGAATTGGACCGTTGGGCGCTGCTGCGGCTGGGTGAACTGATTCCTCGTGTGCGAAATGGATATGAGGAGTTTGAGTTTCACACGATCGTACATGCACTGAATAATTTCTGCTCGGTGGATCTCAGTGCCGTCTATCTCGATATTTTGAAAGATCGGTTGTATACGTTCCACAAGGACGCACCTGAACGTCGCAGCTCACAGACTGTCTTGTACGATATCCTCGTGGTGATGACGAAGTTGATGGCGCCGGTCTTGAGCTTTACCGCCGAGGAAGTGTGGCGGACGCTCTTGGCTCAGATGCCCGGATTTGCGACGGTTCAGAGCATACACTTGGAAGCGTTTCCGGAGGCTGATCCGCTATGGAAGGATAGCCAGCTGGCTGCACGGTGGGAGCGATTGCTGGAGTGCCGCAGCGTGGTGCAGGGGGTGTTGGAAGAGAGTCGACGGGAGAAGACGATCGGTTCTTCGCTCGAAGCGCATGTGCGCATCGAGGCCGATGCCGACTATTTCAAATTCTTGAAGCCATATGAAACCAACCTCAGCTCGTTCTTCATTGTCTCGAGCGTGACGTTGGCGCACAGCGCCGGCGGGCGTGAACCCGTCCGGGTAACGGTTGCAAAATCCTCGGCTGGAAAATGTGAGCGATGCTGGAATTACCGGGAGGCCGTGGGCAAGGATACCGCACACCCGACGCTGTGCGACCGGTGTCTGGAGGCCATTCGTTGAACGGCTCCTACCTGCACAATTTCCTGCTGGCTTCCCTCACCGGCACGGTTGTCGCGGTGGATCAAGTTACAAAGCTCTACATCATGCAGACGATGCGGCTGCATGAATCCATCCCCGTTATTTCCGATTTCTTCAGTTTGACGTACATCAGAAATCCCGGCGCAGCGTTTGGACTACTGGCCGGCAGCAGCAATACATTCCGCATGGTCTTTTTCGGGCTCACCTCGATTTTAGCATTGGGATTGCTGGGGACCATCCTTCTGCGGATGCCGGCGCACGACCGGATGGGGCGCTTGAGCGTGGCGGCCATTTTAGGCGGCGCGATTGGAAACTTGATCGACCGGATGCGGTATGGCGAAGTGATTGATTTCCTCGATGTCTACATCGAGCAGTACCACTGGCCGGCGTTCAATGTTGCGGACTCGGCGATTACCGTCGGCGTAATTTTCCTGATCGTCCACTTTGCCTTCGAGAAGAAGGACGATCCACCCCTCGCTTCGGAAACGTCTTCAGCACCCTGAGGCGTGAAGCGTATCTCGTGAAGCGTAAAGCGCAGGACGGAGTCCATTTCTTTGTTTGCGAGATACGAGATACGCTTCACGAGGGACGCGTTCGAGTGAGATTTCGCGACGAACGGTCATAAATAATGCGGGCTAAAAAGTTGCCCGTGTTGCCGCGGGCAGTTACGCCGGCATGGGAACGATAAATCCGCCCTTTTCCTTCACCTGCTTCTGCTGCTCCGGGGAGAACATGAAGAGCGGCTCGCTGTGGCAGAACTGGCATTCCTTCGTCGTCACCGATGTCGTCGGTTCGCCGATACTGACCAAATATTCCTGCTCCGGGGAGAACATGAAGAGCGGCTCGCTGTGGCAGAACTGGCATTCCTTCGTCGTCACCGATGTCGTCGGTTCGCCGATACTGACCAAATATTCATTGGCCAGCTTCAAGGCCGTCGTTTCATCCGTGGTCATGACGTCGAAGTGAATGCGGCCGTTCTTGCCGGTTACCCACGTATCGTAGACACGAATCGTATCGGAAGCCATGCGGGACACCCCTTTCACCTGAAGATCAATAAGACAACAACGCCGAGAATAATACGGTAGTACGCAAAGACACGCAAGGTGTGGCGTTGGACGTATGTCAGGAAGGCGGCGATCACAGCCCACGCGACCAGAAAGGAGATGATCATGCCGAGGCCGAGTGCCAGAAAGTCCTGGTCGGTAAATGTCCCTCTGGCTTTCCAGGTTTCGTAGACCGTCGCGGCGATGATGGTCGGGAGAGCCAGGAAGAACGAATATTCGGTGGCGACTTTTCGATCAAGCCCGGCCAGTAGACCGCCGATGATGGTTGACCCGGAGCGGGACATGCCGGGAATGAGCGAGGCGCATTGTGCCAGGCCGATCCAGAAGGCCTGTTTCGGAGAGACTTGATCGAGGCTCATGGCCCGGCTGGTTTTTGCGGTGGCTTCAACGATGAGAATAATGATTCCGCCGAGAATAGACGTGGTGGCAACCGTGTGCGGCGTGAACAAGTGGGACTTGATCCAACCATGCGCCGCCAGGCCGACCAGGGCGGCTGGCAGAAAGGCTATGCCAAGCCCCAGCATGAACCACAGATTAGGATGGGCCTGTAGGGAGGCTTGGAGACATGCTGCCCAGGTCGGATGTTGGGTATGGTGCAGGGAGGATCGAAACTGTGCCTGCTCTTGCCAGGCACCGGAGACCAGTCTCCCGATTTTCTCCCGTTCAAACACGATGACGGCCAGGATGGCTCCCAGTTGAATGGAAATCTCTGCGTTTGCGGCCACGTCGCCGGTGAAGCCCAGCGCATAGCCGACCAGGATGAGATGTCCTGTGGACGAGACGGGCAAGAATTCAGTCAGCCCTTCCACGATGCCGAGGATGACGGCAAGAACAGGCCCCCATTCGTTCACAAGCATGCCTTCGGGTTAGGATGGATGCGCATACGGTTGATCGGTTAACGAGCGATCATCACAGAGCGATGGTATTCCGTCAAGCGCAGGATTGAATGGCGCGGCGTGTCTCGGTCACAGGTCCTGAGCGCAAATATGTTGACAAAGAACGGATGTTGTCTTACACACAATCAAAGGATTGATGCAGGCGGATAGACTATCCTGGGAAATATGCATAGAAAATCATGTCGATGCGTGCGCACATGCATTCACTGAGCATGTGAGGAAGAGGAGGATCGTATGAGACGGGAGTGGATCGCAATCATGATGGCCGGGGCGATGCTGTCGGCGGGATGTGTGACCAACTCGCAGTACCAGGAAGCGTTGACGGAAGCCGATACGGCTCGAGAAGAATTGGAAAAGGTTCGTCAACAGAAG
>JABMDH010000092.1:0-4237 GCA_015904075.1 Nitrospira sp. | reverse complement strand
GGTCATTCACGATGCACGTAAGTTAGGCCGGCATCGGTACGATGAATCCGCCCTTTTCCTTCACCTGCTTTTGCTGCTCCGGCGAAAACATGAAGAGCGGCTCGCTGTGGCAGAACTGGCATTCCTTCGTAGTCACCGATGTTGTCGGCTCACCGATACTGACCAAATATTCCTGGGCCAGCTTTAACGCGGTCGTTTCATCCGTTGTCATCACATCAAAGTGAATGCGGCCCTGCTTGCCGGTTACCCACGTATCGTAGACGCGAATTGTATCTGAAGCCATGCGGACATTCCTTTCATCTGAAGATCAATAAGACGGCCACGCCCAGAATAATACGGTAGTAGGCAAAGACACGCAAGGTGTGGCGTTGGACATAGGTCAGGAAGGCGGCGATTACAGCCCACGCGACCAGGAATGAGATGATCATGCCGAGGCCGAGTGCCAGAAAGTCTTGGTCGGTAAATGTTCCCCTGGCTTTCCAGGTTTCATAGACCGTTGCGGCGATGATGGTCGGGAGGGCCAGGAAGAACGAATATTCCGTGGCGACTTTTCGGTCAAGCCCGGCCAGTAGGCCGCCGATAATGGTTGAGCCGGAGCGGGACATGCCGGGAATGAGCGAGGCGCATTGCGCCAAGCCGATCCAGAAGGCTTGTTTCGGCGACACTTGATCGAGGCTCATGGCCCGGCTGGTTTTTGCGGTGGCTTCCACGATGAGGATCACGATCCCGCCGAGGATGGACGTTGTGGCAACCGTGTGAGGCGTGAATAAGTGGGATTTGATCCAACCGTGCGCCGCCAGGCCGACCAAGGCGGCGGGCAGGAAGGCAATGCCAAGGCCCAGCATGAACCACAGATTAGGATGGGCCTGTATGGAGGCGTGGAGACATGCTGCCCAGGTCGGATGTTGGGTATTGCGCAGGGAGGATCGAAACCTCGCCTGCTCTTGCCAGGCGCCTGAGACAAGCCGTCCGATTTTCTCCCGTTCAAAGACGATGACGGCCAGGATGGCTCCCAGTTGAATGGAGATCTCCGCGTTTGCCGCTACGTCGCCGGTGAAGCCGAGTGCGTAGCCGACCAGGATGAGATGTCCCGTGGAGGAGACAGGCAAGAATTCGGTCAGCCCTTCCACGATGCCGAGGATGACGGCAAGCACAGGTCCCCACTCATTCACAAGCATGCCTTTGGGTTATGATGGATGAGCATACGGTTGATCGATTAACGAACGATCATCACAGAGCGATGCTCTTCCGTCAAGCGCAGGATTGAATGACGCGGCCGGTTCCGATAATAGGTCGTGAGTGCAAATATGTTGACAAAGAACGGATGTTGTCTTACACACAACCAAAGGACTGAATCAGGCAGAATAGACTACCGTGAGAAATGTGAATAGAAAGTCATGTCGATGCGTGTGCACACGCATTCACTGAGGATGTGAGGAAGAGGAGGATCGTATGAGACGGGAGTGGATCGCAATCATGATGGCCGGGGCGATGCTGTCGGCGGGATGTGTGACCAACTCGCAGTACCAAGAGGCGTTGACGGAAGCCGATACTGCCCGGGAAGAATTGGAAAAGGTCCGCCAACAGAAGACCTCTATGGAGCAGCAGATTCGTACGTTGAAAGAACTGAACGTGAAATTCAGCAACGAAGCGCTTGCAGCGCGCGATGAGCTGCAACGGATTGAACATGGCCGCGACAAGGAGCGGGGCTCGGTCGATGGGCGGACGAAAGACCTGGAAGCGAAGCTCAAGGCGATGTCGGCGCAAAATCGCAATGTGCGGCAGGAATATCAGGATGTCAAACGCCACAATGACACCTTGAAGTCGTTGGTGGCGCGGTATCAAAAGGAACTGAAAGACCGGTCGCATTCGGCGTCGGCGGTGGTCGTTCCCCCGGCGGCGGACACGAAGGCTCCGGCCCCGACCGTTGCCGCTCCATCGGCCGGAACGTCCGCTGCGATGAATATCAATCGGGTCTCGGCGAGCGATCTGGTGCTGTTCTTGGGATTGAAGCAGGAGGAGGCCGATCGTATCGTGAGCAATCGCCCCTATCGCGTGAAGGGGGAGTTGGTGGCAAAGAACGTCGTGCCCAAGGAGACGTTCGACTTGATCAAGGACCGTATCTCTGTGAGCCAATAGAGCCTGCCGGCCATCCGCCGGGCGATCTGTACGGGCCGTCCTCCGCAAGGGGGACGGCCCTTTTTCTTTCTTCTGGCCCCATGACGGTATCCACAACAGGCTGATCCGATGACAGAGCACGGTTCATGGCAGCGTTCACCGGGTTGAGCGGTGATGGCAGTCCATCGCTCGTGGAGATGATCGGCTGCGTTGGCCCACGATGTCGCCGAGTGATCGGAAGCCAAGACCGAGTCCCCGGCAGACCTCAACCTGGCGGTCGAACCGGTTCTTCGTGCGGATCATCTTCCACATTGTGTCGAATCCCACTCGCCCCCAGGCAGCGAGATGGAAGACGGATAGGGGATAGTCGGTGCCGAACAGCAGCCGATCTTGCACCTCGGGATGTTTCCGGAGATGCAACAGCATGCGGAGGCGATTGGGCAACGTCAGCGCAGAAATGTCGGCGTAGAAATTCGGATAGCGGTTGGCGAACGTATGAAAGGTGGGGATAAATTTTTCATAGAGCATGAGACCGTAGCTGCAGGCATGGGCGGCGATGACGGTGACGCCTTCGTTGAGCGCGGTGTGGAGCCGGTCTGGATCTCCAACCGATTGATCCTTGCCGATCAGGCTGAATTCGTAGCCGACATGGCTCAGGAATGGCAGCTTCCGATCAGCCAGCGCGCGATAGAAAGGACGGTATTTGCGATCCGCCGGGTTGAACTGTTGAGCGTTAGGCAGCACTTTTACGAGGACGGCTCCGGCCTCAGCGATACGATGGACCTCTTCGACCGCATCTCTTCGTTGCGGATTAATCGACACCCCCGCAAGCAACTCATCCGGATGGGCCTGCGCAGTCTTGAGCACGTAATCGTTGCTGATGAGGAAATCAGTCTGGTCCTGGAGCAGTCTGCCGGTGCCATCGTAGACGCCGTCCATGCCGAGGAGTACGGCTTGTTGCACATGGCGTGAGGCTCGTAATTCGCCGAGGAGATCGTCGAGATATTTCTGATTTGCTTGGCGCGGTGTATCCGGTGAGAGTTGATGCTTCCACAGTAAAAACCGGAATAGGGGGCTCTTCAGCATCTTCGGCGAAATGAAGCAGCCGTTGTCGCCGTCCGGCAACGCCGCCAGATGGACGTGACAGTCGATCAATGACTTTGTACTCATCGATGTGTCCCCCGGTTCGCGATGGTTTCTTACCTCATGCCTTTGCGACGGTACGCCCATTTCACTGAAAGGAGGCTGACGAATACAACACCCAACACAAAAACAAGGATCGGAATAGGGATGGGTAGGAGTTCTGCCTGAACTGGTGCAATTTGCAAGTCGCTGGGGAACGGGCGCGGTGCTGTGGGGATGGTCTTCCATTTCGTCCGGTCGCTAGGGACACGGTGCTGATATTCATCAAGTGAGGCCACAGCAAAGGTGCCCATCGCGCGGCTGGATGGGATTTGCGGGATATGAACGTAGAGAACGGCCTCAACATCTTCGACGAGCCATTGCTCATAAGACGTGAGCGCGCGTGGTGCGCCGGAGGGTTGTAGGAGATCCAAGGCGTCATTCCCAATGGCTTCGAATGTGACGCGCGGCAACAGCCTGGTTCGCTCTTCCAAAAAATATTGGTAGGTCTTCAGGCCGCTTGCCAGGCTCTGGTCCGTGGCGGCCATGTAAAAGTATCCTGCCATCGCTTTGATCCAACTGCTGGATCCTTGGAAGGGAATTTGCCAGCCGAATGCTCGTAGTTGGTCGATACTAAGCCCGGCGCAGTTCGATCGCGAATGGTCGTAGTCAAGCTCGTGTCGATAGAATTGTCGAAAGATGGCTTGGATGGAGGATTGATATCTGACAGCCATCCGGTCGTGTTTCAAAACCAGCACAAGCAAAGCGCTGGGTCGATAGTACGACTGCCCGCTGTTGAGGTCCATCAAATAGCTGTCCATCGGGACCATCGCAGGAAGAATGCCCTTCTCGCTGACCATGTCGAGGTCGTAGAAGTTATTCATCAGCCAATCAGCCCACTCTCCATGGGGCCCGACGTGACCGGTGAAGATGCCAAAGTGGCCGCCGTGCGCTTCATCATCGTCTCCTTGCGCACCATTGAGGATTGCGCCGAGCA
>JABMDH010000091.1:9375-15983 GCA_015904075.1 Nitrospira sp. | reverse complement strand
CAGCTGCTGAATGCCAGGCCCGATCTCCGGATTGAGATGTTGCGAGGAAATCTGGATACGAGGCTGAGAAAGCTCAAGGAAGGGCAGTTTGACGCGATCGTATTGGCTGCAGCCGGTTTGCACCGGTTGGCTTGGGCGCAGGAGATTACCGAGTATCTTGACCCGGTCGTCAGTTTGCCGGCTATCGGACAAGGCGCCTTGGGTATCGAGGGGCGCAGCAGCGATCAGTTCGTGCGTTCAGTGTTGGAGCGCCTGAACGATCGCGCTACGGCGACGACTGTTACGGCGGAACGGGCATTTCTGGCTCGCCTGGAGGGAGGCTGCCAAGTGCCGATTGCCGCCTATGCCACGCTGTCCGGTGGGCAGATAACATTGGATGGGCTTGTGGCTGGTGTTGACGGCAAAACAATCATTCGTGACCGAATTCAAGGCAGTAGCCACGATGCGCACACGCTGGGTGTACAACTGGCTGAACGGTTGCTGGCACGAGGCGGCGACAAGATCCTTCGTGATATTTACGGAACCGTGTGATGACGGCGCCACGTCTGAACGGTAAGGTCTATTTAGTCGGGGCTGGTCCCGGAGATCCCAAACTGCTGACTCTTCGCGGGAAGGAATGTCTTGAGCAGGCGGATGTGGTTTTGTACGATTATCTCGCCAATCCCGCCATTCTGACCCATGTGTCTGATCAGGCGGAACGTTTGTATGTCGGGCGGCGCGGCAAAGGAAAATACCCGGCGCAAGACGAGATCAACCGGCTATTGATCGAGCGGGCTCAGGAGGGCAAAACCGTTGTACGGCTCAAGGGCGGGGATCCTTTCGTATTTGGGCGTGGAGGAGAAGAGGCGGAAGTGTTGGCATCGGCCGGTATTGAGTTTGAGGTAGTCCCCGGTGTCACGGCTGCTGTTGCGGCGCCGGCGTATGCCGGTATTCCTGTGACGCATCGAACCCTGGCCTCCACTGTTACGTTTGTCACAGGACATGAAGATCCCGATAAACCATCCACGGGGGTGGAGTGGCCGAGACTTGCGACGAGCCATGGCACCTTGGTCTTTCTCATGGGTATGAAGAATCTGCCGGCGATCGTCGCCAATTTAACTGCTGAGGGACGGTCAAGCACTACACCGGCAGCGGTTATTCGTTGGGGAACCAGAGCAGCACAACAGACGGTGGTCGGGACCCTCGCTGATATTGTGGGGAAAACCGAGGCAGCCAAGATGGAGCCGCCGACGGTGATTGTGGTGGGTGACGTAGTTCGACTCAGGGAGCAATTGAACTGGTTCGAACGTCGACCGCTGTTCGGCAAGCGGGTCTTGATGACGCGAGCGAAGGAGCAGGCAGCGGAATTGGCCGATCTGCTGGCCGCCTATGGCGCGGAGCCCGTCGAAGCACCGACCATCCGGATCGTTCCACCGGAGGATTGGACTGCGGTGGATCGGGCGATCAGCTCTATCAGCAGCGCAACTCAGTGGGCCAGATTTTCGATCTGTGCAAGCAGATTCTCCTTCTCGCGGTTTTCGTCATCGGCGCGTGAGTTACTGCCGGACGATGTGCGTGCCCGTGGCGCGCATGTCGATGTGGTGACGGTCTATCGCACTATCACGCCAAGCGAGGATAGAGCGGAGTGGTGCCGGCAGTTGTCTGATCGGCAGATTCATGTTGTGACGTTTACCAGCTCGTCGACCGTTCGTAACTTTGTCACGATGCTCGGGGGGGTGGAGCGGGTGAGACCGCTCTTGCAATCCGTCCTGGTCGCTTGCATTGGACCCATCACGGCCAGGACTGCCGAAGAATTTGGTTTGACGGTTTCGATCGTGCCGGAGGAAAATACGATTCCGGCACTGGTCGACGCAATTGTTCGTCATTATGATGCCGGACGCCGGAAACAGGTGATGGCGGGCACGGCATAACGCAGAAGGTAATCGGATAGCTATGAAGGAGGTAATGGCATGGTTCCAGTAAAGTCATTCATGATTCCACGAGACAAGTTCATCACCGTGCCGCGGGATACCGATGCGCAAACGGCCGCCCGGATCATGCGCGACCGGGGGATCGGTAGTTTGTTTGTGACCAACGAACGGGAAATTATCGGAATCTTGACGGACACGGATATGATGCGCCGGGTCGTTGCTGCCGGAGCGGATGCGACGAAGACAACGGTGGAACAAATTATGTCTGCCCCCATTATGACCATTGAGGAGAGCAAGACGCTCCTCGATGCCAACGATTTGATGGCGAAGTCCCATTTGCGCCATCTTGGTGTGACACGCGAGGGCAAGTTGGTCGGGGTGATCTCCGTCCGCGATCTTGTCGTCTTCTTAACGAATCTGCCCCGGAAGAAATAGGACACTATGGCCTTTCCAATCCAGCGGCTTCGTCGGCTTCGGCAACATGAATCGCTCCGGCGGATGGTGCGGGAGACCGCGCTGTCTCCTGCCGACTTTATTGCGCCGCTGTTCGTCGTTGAAGGGCAGGGACGACGCGAAGAAATCGCTTCGATGCCGGGGCAATTCCGTCTGTCGATCGATTTGTTGCTCAAAGAAGCCGGCGAGATCAATGCGTTGGGTATTCCGGCGATCATCCTATTCGGTATTCCGGCGCAGAAGGATGAACGGGGTAGCGCGGGCTTGGATCCGAACGGCATCGTGCAGCGGGCGATCAAAGCAGTCAAATCACAGGTGCCAAACCTGATGGTGATTACCGATGTCTGTATCGATGAGTACACCAGTCATGGACATTGCGGCATCGTTAAAGACGGCAAGATTCTCAACGACGACACGCTGGCGTGTCTGAGAGCAATGGCCCGCACCCATGCCGCTGCGGGGGTCGACATGGTGGCACCATCCGATATGATGGATGGCCGAGTCGCGGCCATCAGAAACGAGCTCGACCAGGCCGGGTTCCCGGATGTGCCGATTATGGCGTATGCGGCGAAGTTCTCTTCCTGTTTCTACGCGCCGTTTCGCGATGCGGCTTTTTCGAGTCCGCAATTCGGCGATCGACAGTCGTATCAAATGGATCCGGCCAATGCACGTGAGGCTCTTCGTGAGATCGATCTCGACATCGAGGAGGGAGCCGATATCGTCATGGTGAAACCGGCCTTGCCGTATTTGGATATTATTGCGGCTGCGCGCAGTCGTACACTCCTTCCGATTGCCGCGTATCAGGTGAGCGGCGAGTACAGCATGATCAAGGCTGCCGCACAGGCCGGCTGGCTTGATGAGTCGCGTGCAATGATGGAGTCGCTCCTGGCGATCAAACGGGCAGGCGCCGATCTCATCCTCTCCTATTTTTCCAAAGACGCTGCCCGGCTGTTGCATTGAATATGTCCATACAGGTGACTCGAGGATATGTGGGCGAGAGCGTTCGTCCGTATCCTGTCGCGACGATTGGAAATTTTGACGGGCACCATATTGGACATCGCGCGCTATTGCAGGCGGTGTCACAGACTGCGCGCAAGGCCGGAGGAACAGCTCTGGCGCTGACGTTTGATCCACATCCGGTCAAGATTCTGGCACCGCACGTCGATCTTCGGTTTTTGACCGGCCCGGAAGAGAAACTCGCCCGTTTTCAAGACGCAGGGATCGACGAAGTGGTGTTCTTGGAATTTAGCGAGACGTTTGCCACGCTCTCGCCCGAAGCCTTTGTTGACCAGGTCTTGTCGCAAGGACTTGGTCTGAAAGAACTGTTTGTAGGACAACATTTTGTGTTTGGGCACAGGCGTGCGGGAACGATTGCCGATCTTGTGGCGCTTGGTAGCCGGTATGGATTTGTGGTGCATCCGATGGCTCCGGTGACGGCATCCGGAGGTGTCGTGAGTTCAACGAGAATCCGGCAACTCATTCAAACAGGTGATGTCGCCCAAGCCGCGCTTCTCCTTGGGCGGCAGTATGTCATGACCGGGGTGGTCGTTCCTGGTGTACAGAGAGGGCAGGAATTGGGATGGCGGACAGCGAATCTTCCTGTGCCGCCTGACCGTGTGACTCCAGCTGACGGGGTGTATGCAACGGTGGCCGTGTGGAACCAACGGCGCTACGATTCAGTAGCATACATCGGGACAAGGCCTACATTTGGTGTGGGGGAACGGTTGCTCGAAGTGCATTTGTTGGATGACGCCTGTGATCTCTACGGGCAACAGATGGCTGTCGAGTTTATCGATCTGGTTCGTCAGGATAGGCAGTTTTCAGGATCCGATACTTTAAGTCTTCAGATTGCACGTGATGTGGCTTCGGCCAGAGCGATGTTGCAGAAGCATCACGAGGTGTTGGGGAAGCGATGACCGCAGCCGCAATCGAATCAGCCGGTAGGACCGGACGCCGGGCATGGCCGACCGTGCTCCACCACATGGTGAAAACGATTCGAACGAGAATGTTGTTCGAGCCGGGGCAGCACCTTCTTGTCGCAGTGTCCGGCGGCCCGGATTCCGTCGCGCTTGTATCACTTCTGCATCGGCTGCGAACACCATGGCGTCTGACACTCAGTGCTGCTCACGGTAATTACGGGTTGCGTGGGAGTGAATCGGATGGCGATCAGGCGTTTGTGGAGGCGCTCTGTCAACGGTTGGATATTCCGCTTCATGCGATGCAACTCGATGTCCAGAATCGCGCACGTGGTACGTCTCTCCAAGCGGCAGCTCGTGACGTGCGCTACCGTGCGCTGACAGCCATTGCGCACCAATGTGGGGCGGATCGGATTGCCGTCGGACATACGGCCGACGATCAAGCTGAAACCGTGCTGCTCTGGATGCTGCGCGGGGCAGGCTTGTCCGGTCTGTCCGGCATGCCGGCATGCCGCGATGGCAGCATTGTCCGGCCTTTGTTCGAGCTGAGGCGGAGAGAGATCCTCGCTTATCTTCAGAGTGAGGCGATATCCTTTCGTCGTGATTCCAGTAATGATAAGCCAATCTATCTGCGGAACCGAGTCAGACACGAAATCATTCCGGCCTTGCAGCGGGTATCGCCGGCATCGGTGAAAACTCTCTGTAAGCTTGCCGATGTCTGTCGCGAAGACGACCGGTATCTCGACGAACAGGTTGCTGCGCTCAGTACTGCTCGGATTGATCGATTGCCGGAGGGCGAACAAATGATCGATCGATTGTTCCTGCGAGAGCTACCGCTTGCAATGCAGCGGCGTCTCATCCATTCATCATTGCAGAGATGCAGCCCGGTAGATCGACCGCCGAGTCTACACTGGGTAGAGCTCGTGCGTCAGGCTGTGATGAAGAAGGACAGAGTCTCGAATATCGCCATTCCATCAGGGCGTGTGATCGTTGATAAACATGTTGTGCGATTCTTCCCGCCGACATCACAAGCGCAGCCACATAATCGGCCCGATCAGACCGGTTCGATGGTTTTGCCTGTGCCGGGGGCGATCACCTGGACTGCCACGGGGCAACGCATTCATGCGGAGCGATTGCTGCGGAAGCATATTCATGAGACCGCACAGAAAAATGATCGTATCCTGATGGATGCCGACCGAATCGACGGACCATTGGTAGTACGAGCGTGGCAGCCGGGAGATCGGTTTTGTCCTTTCGGTATGAAAGGGCGTTCGAAGAAGCTCCAGGACTTTTTTACTGATCTGAAAGTGGTTGGTAATGATCGGACGAGAATTCCAGTAGTAGCTACAGCGGAGCAAATCCTGTGGGTTGTAGGGTATCGGCAGGATGACCGGTCGGTTATGACTCCGGCGACTGAACGGTGTGTCGTCATGACGGTCGATGGACCGCCCGCAGTGAGGGGGAAATAGCGATATGGAATGTATGTTTGGGAAGCCGATTGTCACGCAAGAGCCAATGCGCGCTCGTATGAGAGTGAGCGAGTATCGGCAGGATGGCCGGTCGTCTCTGACTGGGACGACCGAATGATGTCTGGTTTTCACGGTTGATGGACCGTTCACAGTGAGGGAGAGTTAGCGGCATGGAACGTATGTTTGGGAAGCCGATTGTCACGCAAGAGCAAATGCGCGCCCGCATCCGGGAGATGGGCCGACAGATCAGCGCCGATTATGCGGGCAAGGACCTCGTGCTGGTCGGCGTGCTGAAAGGGGCGTATGCCTTTTATGCTGATTTGGCGAGAGCTATCCGAATTCCGGTGCGGGTCGACTTTATTGTTGTGACGAGCTCCGAATCACGAAGCAAGACTGCGGCGAAAGTAAAGCTGGCGACGGAGTTGACCGTGGAAATTGCCGGCAAGGATGTGTTGCTGGTCGAAGATATCGTAGATTCCGGTTTGACCGCACAGTATCTGCTGAAAGTACTTGCCAAGAAAAAGCCGCGCAGTATCAACGTCTGCACGCTTCTAAGCAAGCAAGATCGTCGTATTGCCGATGTGCGTGTTGGGTACGTTGGATTCTCCGTGCCCAATCAGTACATCGTGGGATATGGGCTCGATTATCGTCAGAAGTATCGCAATCTACCGTATCTTGCCGTCCTGGATCAGAAGGAGCTTCAGGACGAGTAGGGAATACCACGCGTTGTTGTCAAGCTGAATAGGGCTATGCTAACATCACCACGGTTTTGTAACGCCGAAAGTACCGTTTGAATATCACGTTCGCACGAAGGAGATCCGGATGAATTCCAGGGTCAAGAACTTGCTTTTCTGGGTTGT
>JABMDH010000091.1:4333-9275 GCA_015904075.1 Nitrospira sp. | reverse complement strand
TCGAAGTCAAGCCGCCTGACGAAAGTCCTTGGTACATCACGTTTCTCATGACGTGGGGGCCGTTCATTCTCTTCCTCGGCCTATGGTTTTTCCTCATGCGTCAAATGCAGATCGGGGGCAACAAGGCTTTGTCCTTTGGAAAAAGCCGCGCCCGCATGCTGACTGAGGAACGGAAAAAAATCACGTTTTCAGATGTCGCAGGTATCGATGAAGCGAAGGAAGAAGTCCTCGAAATCATCGAGTTCCTGAAAGACCCCAGGAAGTTCCAGAAACTCGGCGGTCGCATTCCTAAGGGTGTGTTGGTCGTCGGCCCTCCGGGAACGGGGAAAACACTCTTGGCAAAAGCAATTGCGGGTGAAGCCGGCGTGCCGTTCTTTAGCATCAGCGGATCGGATTTTGTGGAAATGTTTGTCGGTGTCGGCGCGTCCCGCGTACGCGATTTGTTCGAGCAGGGGAAGAAGCATGCGCCATGCATCATTTTTATCGATGAAATCGACGCGGTTGGCCGATTGCGTGGTGCAGGGCTCGGTGGAGGCCATGATGAGCGCGAGCAGACGCTCAATCAGTTGTTGGTGGAAATGGATGGATTCGATACCACCGAGGGCGTCATTCTCGTAGCAGCAACCAACCGGCCTGATGTGCTCGACCCGGCGTTGTTGCGGCCGGGCCGTTTCGATCGCCAGGTTGTCGTGAATCGCCCGGATCTCCGCGGACGATCGGAGATTCTCAAGGTTCATACCAAGAAGGTGCCGGTTGCGGCCAATGTAGAATTGGAAAAGATTGCTCGGGGAACGCCTGGTTTTTCAGGCGCTGATCTGGAAAACCTTGTGAACGAAGCTGCGTTATGGGCGGCCCGCCAAAATAAGAAAGAAGTCGAGACCGTGGACTTCGAAATGGCAAAGGACAAGGTCCTGATGGGGGCCGAACGCAAGAGCATGATGCTGACAGAAGAGGAAAAACGGGTGACGGCGTATCACGAGGCCGGCCATGTCCTGATGGCCAAATTCTTGCCGGGAACCGATCCGGTTCATAAAGTGACGATCATTCCCAGAGGCAGAGCTCTTGGTTTGACGATGCAGTTGCCGACCGACGACCGCCATAACTATTCGAAGGAATTTCTGTATAACACGCTCGCTATTCTCATGGGTGGCCGGGTTGCAGAAGAACTGGTCTTTCAGCATGTAACAACCGGTGCCGGTAACGATCTGGAGCGTGCGACGGATTTGGCGAGGAAAATGGTTTGTGAATGGGGTATGAGTGAAAAGTTGGGACCGCTGACGTTCGGGCAGAAAGAGGATGCCGTCTTCCTGGGGCGTGATTTTTCGTCTAAACGGGATGTCAGCGATCAAGTTGCATTGGAGATTGATCTTGAGATCAAGCGGTTTGTGACAGAGAATTATGAGCGTGCGAAGCGCGTGTTGACCGAACAAATGACCAGCTTGAAGGCGTTAGCTGAAGCGCTTTTGGAAAAAGAAGTGCTGGATGCGCCGGAGATCGATCAAATTCTCTTGCAGTCTTCCTCTCAAACGGTGCCTGTCTAACAGCTCTCTCGATAGTCGCCGGATCCCTTACCGGTTCCCTTATGGGAGGGAACCGGTGCAATTTCCAATCAGGACGGTGACTGGGCCGGTGTACGTCGTATGCGACGAGGCACACACGTGATTCAAAACCTGTCATATAACCAAGAACGCGATACAGTATGAGCAGATCGTCCTCGCCAGCAGAGTCCTCTACGACGCGGTTTGTCGCCAAGGGACTGGAAATTATGTGCGGCGAGCGTCCGCTGATCATGGGAATCGTCAATGTCACGGACGATTCGTTTTACGATGGGGGGCGGTATGTTGAGCCTGAACAGGCGATCGCCTACGCGATCAAACTGGTCGAACAGGGGGCGGACATTCTGGATATCGGAGCTGAATCGACCAGGCCGGGCGCTCATCCGGTAAAAGAAGAGGATGAGCTGGTACGGGTCGTTCCCGTTATCGCCGAGCTGGCACGCCGGATGACGGTGCCGATTTCCGTCGACACGACCAAGTCACGAGTGGCGCAAGCCGCCCTGGACGCAGGCGCGTCCATCGTCAATGATGTCAGTGCGTTACGGGGTGATACTGCAATGGCGTCGATAGTGGCGCAATCCGGTGCGGGGATTGTCCTGATGCATATGCAAGGGACTCCCCAGACCATGCAGATGGCGCCGGCATATGGTGAGGTAGTGACGGAGGTGATACAGTTTTTCAAGGAACGTATGCGGGTAGCAACGAAGGCAGGCATCGCTCATATGAATATCGTGCTTGATCCTGGAATTGGTTTTGGTAAGCTGCTGGAACATAACCTCGCACTACTGAATCGTTTGCCGGAGTTGGCCATGTTGGATCGTCCGTTGCTTGTCGGAGTGTCACGAAAATCTTTCATTGGCCAACTCGTCGGCCGCTCGGCAGAACATCGTGAATGGGGAACAGCTGCGGCGGTTGCGCTTGCCGTCGACCGGGGTGCTCGAATTCTGCGTGTTCATGATGTGGAGATGATGGCGGATGTCGTCAAGGTGGCGTCGGCGATCGGAGCCGTCGTGCCTTCAGGAAGAAAGGCGCACGATGCGTAAATTATTCGGGACAGACGGCATCCGGGGCACGGCTAATCTTGATCCCATGACCAGTGAAATGGCGATGCAGGTGGGACGGGCGGCCGCGCATATTTTTATGCGGCGGGCGGGCCGCCACCAAATCGTCATCGGGAAGGACACGCGCATTTCCGGGTACATGCTGGAATCCGCCTTGACGTCCGGGATCTGTTCCATGGGTGTCGATGTGCTGCTTGTCGGGCCGATGCCGACGCCCGCCATTGCGTTTCTAACCCGCAGTCTGCGGGCTGATGCCGGGGTTGTTATTTCGGCGTCGCACAATCCCTACCAGGATAATGGGATCAAGTTTTTCTCAAACGATGGATTTAAACTGCCTGATGAGGTGGAGGCTCGGATCGAAGAATTGATCGTATCCAATGAGATCAGCCATCTTCGTCCGACAGCGGATTTGGTCGGGAAAGCCTATCGCATTGACGATGCCGATGGACGATACATTGAATTTACCAAGCGCTCGCTCCCCCGCGATCTTGATTTTCAAGGACTGAAGCTTGTCGTCGATTGTGCCAACGGCGCTGCATACAAGGTAGCCCCGATGGTGTTGAGAGAGTTGGGCGCCAAGGTGGAAATTATCGGAAATCATCCGGACGGCATGAATATCAATGCCGGCTGCGGGGCTGTTCACCCGGCGCAGCTTCAAGAAGCCGTGCTCCGTCATCGAGCCGATATCGGGATCGCATTGGATGGCGACGCAGATCGGGCGATATTTGTGTGTGAACAGGGAACGATCATTGATGGCGATCATGTCATGGCCGCCCTGGGACTCGATCTTCATCAGCAGGGACTGCTGGCGAAGCACACAGTGGTCGGAACCGTGATGAGCAACTTCGGCCTGGAGCTCTCCCTCTCCAAGGCCGGCATCAAGCTGATACGGACGCCGGTTGGTGACCGGTATTTGCTGGAACGGATGCAGGCGGAGGGCCACAATTTCGGCGGTGAACAGTCCGGACATTTTATTTTTCTCGATCACAATACGACTGGGGACGGGCTGATTTCAGCGCTGCAAGTGCTCTCTCTCATGAAGCGCACCGCGCAGCCTTTGTCGGAGCTGGCCAAAGCGATGTCGGCGGTTCCTCAGATCTTGCTGAATGTGACGGTCAAACAGAAGACGGATCTGGAATCGATCACCGATATTGCACGGGCGATGCGGGAGAGCGAGCAGCGGCTTAACGGCTGCGGACGGGTGGTCGTTCGGTATTCCGGGACAGAGCCATTGCTGAGAATTATGGTAGAAGGCGAGAAGGATTCCGTCATTTGCGATGTGGCGGAAGGGCTGGCTCGCGTCATACGCGCACATATCGGATAAACGGTTCTCCTCTGCATGAGGGGCCTCATGCTGCCGTCCCTCACTGCTGCGTTTTTATTCGGTCTCTTCTGCGGGTCGCAATTTCCCTTCTTTCCCATCGTACTCTCCGGTCTGTTGGCCGGACTTGCGCTTGGGTCGAGTCTGCTTGAGCGGGCCGGAATCATTGAGTCAAACCGGGCGCTGTGGCTGTATGGCGCTCTCCTGTCAGGGGTACTCTATTGGAGTATCCTGATTCCGCCGATCCATCCTGATCCGTCTCCTCCTGATCGACGTGACATTCGGCACATCGAGATCACCGGCCGTATTGTGGCGCCCGTTCAGCACGGTCCAGATCGCCAAACCATACTGATTGAGTTTCAAGATGCTCATTCAGAATCGAGAAGAATGCGTCTTGTCTGGAGGCAGCCTGACGATATCCTGTATCAAGGAGATCTGGTTTCGTTTCAGGCGAGACCGCATCCTCCAATCGGATCATTGAATCCTGGAAGGTTCAACTACGCCGTTTATTTGGAGCACCAGGGAATCAGTCTCACGGCGACGGTTATAGGAGGGCATGCGGTGCGTATCGTGGAGTCAGGTGAAGAGACCTGGCGATGGATGGTATGGAATCGAATCGATCGCTGGCGGGCCATGATTCGAAATGCGGCAGTCAACACATTGAGCCAACCATCGCTTGGAATTTTCCTGGGAATCATCATCGGCGAGCGAGGATTCCTTCAGCAGGACCTTCAAGAATGGTTCATGGCGACAGGCACCGTGCATCTGCTCTCAATCTCGGGGTCGCATCTTGGCCTGGTGGCATTGGTCGTGTTCTGGATCAGCAGGCAGGCAATCCTGAGATTCCCGCCAAGGCTATTGCTGGAACTGTCTCGAACCATGACTCCTACAAAGATCGCCATCCTTGTGACCTGGCCGGTCGTGGCACTCTATGCCGTGCTGGCCGGCGCCGAGCTGGCGACTATCCGTTCCTTAGTGAGGATTACGCTGGCGTTGGCTGCGCT
>JABMDH010000091.1:0-4233 GCA_015904075.1 Nitrospira sp. | reverse complement strand
TGTTGATGATCATCAACACCGTGCAGTGGCTGGAGGGCTGGAACGGGGACCGGGTAATTGCCGAGCGGACCAGAACACAGACGATTGCCCGGTACGGGTGGGACGCCTTTTTAATGAGCGCCGGGGTGACGGTGACCACGCTTCCTGTCGTGGCCGTCTATTTTAATCAAGTTCCCTGGATGGGAGTCGTGACAAATCTGCTTGCCGTCCCGTTCACGGGAATTCTGCTGGTTCCGCTGGGGTTGATCGCAGCCGCCTGGACGGTTGTTGTTGGCACGGGCGATCTGATGATTGGAACGATATTGGAACAGCTCTTAGTATGGATGGTGCAAGGACTTCGCTGGTGCGCAGACATTCCTGGTGGAGTCTGGCATATCGCAGCCCCGTCGGCTCCTGCCATTGTCGTTTTTTACACAGGACTCATCATGGTCAGTATCGGCCGCATACCGCGTTATTTTCGCATCTTGGGAGCAGGTATTGCCCTCTTTTTCGTATGCTGGTGGGTGACCTCTCCTCGTATAGGGCCGGATGGGGATCACTGGCGCGTAACGTTCCTCGACGTGGGGCAGGGGGACAGCGCCGTCATCGAATTGCCCGATGGTCAAACGGTGCTGATCGACGGAGGGGCGCGATATGAGCGTTTCGATATGGGGCGGGGGGTGGTGGCGCCGTTCCTTTGGAACCGGGGCATTACTCGTCTCGATCATGTTATCGGGACGCACGATCAGCTGGATCATGTCGGCGGGCTGATCTGGGTTCTTCGTCATATTCCAGTCGGCCGATATTGGGCGAACGGGGTTCACCGGTCAGAGCAATTTTCTCTCGATCTGGATGCTGTGTTGAACGAGAACCAGATATCGCAACACATCGCGACTCGTGGGCAAGAGCTGTTGCCATCCGGCCCCTGCAAGTTGACCATTCTCAATCCGCCGGAGGGTGCAAACGTTGATCGCGCGATACAGCGGTCGAGCGGGACATTCCTGAACAATCAGTCCATCGTCTCGCGCGTACAATGTGGCGTCCACGCAATTTTGTTTGCGGCAGATATCGAGGTCGATGGCCTGCGCCGGCTTGGGGACGAGGGGCGTCGCCCCGTGACCGTTCTAAAGGTTCCCCATCACGGTGCGCGCAGCTCGCTTGATCGTGAGTGGCTTGGGCAAATCCGTCCCCAATACGCCGTGATTTCGGTCGGCCGGACTAATCCCTATGGGCATCCGGTGCCCGACGTGCTCGACGCCTATGCCGATGAGGATATTCACGTGTTTCGTACGGACTATGATGGGGCGATCTGGATAACGGGACGGATGTCAACGTCAGAAATGACTGTGGCGCGTATGCGTGATGTCCTGCTGCATCCGGTTGTTCCCCGGCGGTGCCTCTGGCGCTGTGAACAAGAGAATTGGCGCCGCCTCTGGCTTCAATTTCGTGATCGTCCGGATCTGCCGTTTATTTAGGTGGGCTGTATATATCGCAGGGTGAAGAAGAAGGGCTTGCACTCCTGTGCTGTTCCGGCTAGAAGATTCCCCATGGTTCCCACGGTTGAATGGAAAAATGGCGCAGTCCGGCTCTTGGATCAAAGCCGACTTCCGGGCGCCGTCGAATTTCTCGACTGCCGAGACTATCGGGAGGTTGCCGACGCGATTCGTGAATTGAAAGTGCGAGGGGCTCCCGCAATTGGCGTGACGGCAGCATTGGGCATCGCCTTAGGCGCACAATCTGTCAGTGAGACAGAGTACCGGGGTTTCTCCAGAATCGTCCTTACTATCTGCGATCAGCTCGCAGCTACCAGACCGACCGCCGTCAATCTTTTTTGGGCAATCGAACGGATGAAGCAGAAGCTTGATTCGTTGCAGAGCCAGCCGGTTCCGTCGATCAAGCATGCCTTAATCGTGGAAGCTCGAGCCATTCTCGATGAGGATATTGGGCTTTGTCGGGCGATGGGGCAGCACGGAGCGGAGTTGATCAGGGATGGACAGACGGTATTGACTCACTGCAATGCCGGTGCACTTGCAACGGCAGGGTATGGGACAGCCCTTGGTGTTATTCGTGCCGCGTGGGAACAAGGCAAGAAAATCAATGTGATAGCGGATGAAACTCGTCCTGTTCTTCAAGGTGCTCGCCTCACAGCCTGGGAACTGATGCAGGATAAGATTCCGGTCACCCTCATTACTGATAATATGGCCGGGTCGCTCATGCGACAGGGAAAGATTCATCTGTGTGTCGTCGGCGCTGATCGTATCGCGGCGAACGGGGATGTGGCAAATAAGATCGGCACCTATTCAGTGGCGGTATTGGCGAAGGCGCACGGCATTCCATTTTACGTGGCCGCGCCCTATTCGACCATCGACTTGAAGACACCATCGGGGGCGGATATCCCGATTGAGCAACGCAACCCACTCGAAGTGACAATGATCCACGGTAGCCATCCTGTCGCGCCTGATGGAGTCACAGTCTACAATCCAGCCTTCGACGTGACGCCGGCCGAATTGATCACCGGTATCATCACGGAACAGGGAGTCTTCAAGCCTCAAGACCTCGCACGTCAGTTTTCTTCCTAGCTATCTCCTCCCTTGCATCTCGAAAACGGCATACCTATAATGCATTGAAATTGTTCGTAATGTTCCATCATTATATTGGAGGAAGAGTGTAAGCGATGAGTGAACGAACGTTGGCGATTATCAAGCCGGATGCCGTAAAAAAGAATGCCGTCGGCGATATCATCAACCGCTATGAACAGGCGGGGTTGAAGCCGGTAGCAATGAAGTTGATGCAGATGTCCATGCCTGTGGCAGAGGGTTTCTATGCCGTTCATAAGGCGAGGCCATTCTTCGGCAGCCTCTGTGCGTTTATGTCTTCCGGACCGGCTGTGGTGTTAGTGCTCCAGGGCGAGAATGCGATTAAGAAAAATCGGGAGCTGATGGGTGCGACGGACCCTGCCAAAGCAGAGGCCGGTACGATTAGAAAAGCACATGGTGCGAATATCGAGTTCAATGCGGTCCATGGCTCGGATTCTCCTGAAACTGCAGCCTTTGAGATTGGCTACTTTTTCCCCGGCATGGAGATCTTCGGGTAGCCACGCATCTTGGGGGCGATGACGTCGTTGCCCTTCACACGCTGGCATTGTCGAGTCGGAGGGAGTGTCGTCGTACTCTCCCTCTGTCTCCTGTCTGCTTGTACGCTGCCGACCAGCCGGTTTCCCTCGACTCCACCACCGCACCGTGTGCTGCATAATAATCCGGCGTACGACGCACAGGTGCGGTTACTTCAGGAAGCGCATCGGGCGTTCGCGCAGGAGCGATACCCGGCGGCCGCGCTGTTTTTCAACCGATTTATCGATGATGCAACGGAGTCACCGCGACTGGCTGAGGCCCGCTGGTGGTTAGGGCGCGCCTACGAACAGCTTGGAGATTATCGCAGCGCGTTGGCACAGTACCGCCTGCTGGCGGCAGAGTCGATAGCGCAGCAAGCGGATGGGCCTCTCTATGAAGGCTATGCGCTTCGTCGGTTGGATGAATTGCGTCGCCCGCGTATCGATGGGCATTATGGTGACACCACACAGGTTGCGCTGCATATGACGGTCGATCAACTGCCTCCGATCACCGGTCTTGTGCCGTGGTTTCGGGAATTGGCGCAAGCGGGTGTGACGGTATTGGCGATTGCACCTGCTCACGCGCCCAAGTCCGGCCACCAGGAATTCACTGTTGAGACAATGCAGTCTGTGGCCGCTGAAGCCCACCGCCTCGGTCTTCTCGTTTGGGTAGTGTTGGAGATTCATGATGGGCATGGCTTGGATATCAGGCCGGAATGGATGGTCGCAACCGGATATACCGCCCGGCCGGAAGGTGCATCACGATCGAAAGTGGATATCCTACATCCTGGCTATCAGTCGTATCTTGAAGATGTCATTGGTAGGCTGGTTCGTGCGGGATGTGATGGGGTGGTGCTTGCCGCGCGATCGTCGCCAGGCTTTGCAACAGGGTTCACAGATGATTCCCGTCGATTGTTTGCTGCATCGTTCGGACTCAGTGGTACTCTGGAGGACATTGTCGGGGGGACTGTCTCGTCCGATATCAAAGAGGAAGGGCGGTCGGTAAACTATTGGCGGTGGATCGGCTGGAAGGCGAGGAATTATGCGCAATGGACTGTACGTCTGTAGTGCTCCCCTAAAATCAAGCCACCTGGGTTGCTTGTTGTGCGCGATATTGGACCGGGCTCCGATACCCGAGGGCACTA
>JABMDH010000090.1:5636-7951 GCA_015904075.1 Nitrospira sp. | reverse complement strand
ACCACGCGCTGCAAGCTATCCCGCTGCAAGATGGAGTCCGAATCCAGCGTACAGAACAGCGGATTGCGGGACAGATTGATGCCGACATTGAGTGCGTCGGCCTTGCCCCCATTGTCCTTATCGATGACACGAACCTTACTGTTCCGTTTGGAGAGATACACCGCGCGGATCTTCTCGGTCTGCAGATTCACCGGGTAGGCTTCCGGAAACGGGGTCAACTCAAACTCCTCGATCAAGACATCCAACGTCCGATCTTTCGAACCGTCATTGATGACCACGACCTCAAATTCCGCATATTGCAGCTGGAGCAGCGACCGGACAGAGTCCGCGATCGTCTGCTCCTCATTATAGGCCGGGACCAGAATGCTGATCTGAGGCTCGAATCCCGTCTGCGCCCTGGGCAGATCATCGAGGGCGCGCCGGGGGAGATGCCGAACAAGAAAATGGAACGAGATCAGCTCCAAGAAAAGAGAACAGACTGTCTGAAAAATAAAGAACGATAGAAAAAACCACTGCGGTATCGTAAACATAGTATCGGCAACCACGTAGGTCTCTTCTCTGCGCTCACTCGCGAGCAGCAATAACGGACATCGAAGACGGTCACACCTGCACCATGCGTATACCAGAAAATAGGACGAGTCGGCTCCTTCGTCAAGACAATGAACAGAACCCCCGACAAATGAATCTGCCTCCGGAGAGAACTCGTCGCATCGGATTTCTCCTCTGTCTGCTTGGATGCCTGGCATCGTCTCCGGTGGCAGCCCAGTCCCCGTCCGATACACTCTTCGAAGCCCATCGCCACGAAGCCGCGAAGGAGTACGAGCAGGCAGCCGATGCCTACCGCCAGTATCTGATCGAGAATCCTGAGAATGACGAGGTGCGAGCGGCCCTGGCGCGCGTTCTTTCCTGGCACAAGCAATACGAAGAGGCGGTGGCACTGTATGAAGACATTCTCTTCCGGCACCCGGTCGATTACGAGGTCCGGGTCGCACTGGCTCGCGTCAAATCCTGGCAAGGGAAACTCGATGAGGCACAAGCCGGCTATCGGTCGGTCCTCCAAGAAGAACCGGACAACCTGGACGCCCGGCGAGGACTTGCCGATACTCTGTACTGGAAACATGAGTACGCGGAGGCGCTTCGCCTATATGAAGACCTCGCCTCAACGGCAGACGAGCCTGAATTATCACAGCGGATTGAGGCCATCAAAACCGAACTGGCCGCGCTGACGCCGGCCCAGACTCTTCGCGCCCCTATCGGGGCCGACAGGATGCGGCCCGCATTACCGTTTCGGGACTATTTGAAAGTCGGATACAGTTATTATGGCTACACTCATTCCATTCCGAATGAACACAGCGGACTGATCGAAGGGGCCACCGCAATCGGCGCTCGCACCCTGGTCGGGCGAATCGAACCGATCAACCGGTTTGGATTTCAGGACGTTCCCGTATCCGGAGAACTCTATAGCCAGCTCTGGGAAAAGGCCTGGGGGTACATCGGAGCCTTGGCGACAGCCAACCCAAGCTTTTCTCCCAATGTGTCGTTTGGAGGAGAGGTGTTCCAAGGGCTGGGAACAGCGCATCCGACCCTATCTTTCCTGGAAGCATCTTTGGGGTATCGTCACATGGTGTTTGGCGCCACCAGTATCGATGTCGTGATTCCCGGTATCACCATCTACTTCCCATATAACGTATGGCTCACCGAAAAGATCTACTATGTGCCGCCTAGCGGCTCAATCACGTTCTCCACCCAACTGACCTGGCGGCCGACGGACCGACTGCAGTTCTTTGCCTCCGGCTCGTTCGGAACCTCCAGCAACAATATCCGCACGACTCAAGACTTTAGAGACTTCTCCAGTTTTATTATTCAGGGCGGCGCCATCGTACCGCTGTCGGAGCGTCTATCCCTCGAAACCACAGTCTATTATGAAGATCGAGACGCGTCGTACGCCCGTCGTGGAGGCGCCGTGAATCTCATCATCCATTGGTAGTCTGCAAGACACGTTGAGCACGACGCGCGACAAATGGGGTGAGCACATCCCGCACCTGTTGGAGCGGATGTTCGGCATGAATCCGCGCCAGCGTCTCGCTGCTCACGAAGGGAAAACCGGCAAGCACCTCTGCGGCCCGATAGCGAACCCACCATTCGTCGTCCTCGACGAGCCAGATATGGGACTGCGCGCCGGGCTGCGTTCCATGCATGCCTATCAAGCTATGAGATATTGGAAACCCTGTCAAGGAATCGGACACTGTGCGCAGCGCCGATTGTATCGGCCTGGTCTCACGCGGTAGGTGCTCAGCTCAGCGGCATCGAAAACG
>JABMDH010000090.1:0-5536 GCA_015904075.1 Nitrospira sp. | reverse complement strand
CGGCATTTCGACATCCAGCGTCAGCACATCCGGATTCAATGCCTTGATCTTTTCGCGGGCGATATAGGGATCGGGGGCAGCCCCGACGACTTCGATATCCGGATCCTTCGAGAGCATGACCCCCAGCACTTGCCGCATCAGTGCAGAGTCGTCGACTGTCAGAACCCGGATCTTGCTCATCCCTGCCTCGCATCCCCTGCTGCGTATCTCGTTCCTGGCTTGCGAACGACGAGATACGAACGACATTTCACGTTTCTTTAGAAAAGTGTCACATCCTCCGCCGGCTGCTCTTCCCGCTGTTTGATGCGCACGCGATATTCACTCTCCCGGTCGGCAATCGTCCGATTTCTTAGTCGTTCGATCTTTTTCATCAGCACACGTCCCGATTCGGTAAAGTAATAGACTTTCCTCGGGAACACATCGCCGAGATCCGATTTGACGACAGCCAACCCCTCGCTCGCCAGATACTGTGTCACCCACACCGCATTGTTGGCTCCCACATCAATATTCCCGTCATAGATTTTCCCTGCGCCAAACAGCTTGACCTCCAACCGGATTCTGACCCCGCCGCGCTTCAAGATGCCGTTAATGAGAGATTCCATGGCGAAGGACCCGTACCGCGTCGGCTCGCCCCAGTCCGAACTGGATTGTCCCTTCGGTTCCGGAAGCATGAAGTGATTCATCCCGCCGATCCCGGCGACCGGATCGCGGATACACGCGGCGATACAGGATCCCAGGACGGTATAGACCACCATCGGCTCTGTGCTGACGAAGAATTCTCCCGGAAGAATAGACGCGATTTCATGGGGAAACCGGCCGTCCCGCATCCGACGCACATGGCTGAAATCTTCAGTGTCGGTCACGCGGATATATCCTATGGCTCTTTGTAATAGACCGTCGGGGCAACCAACTGAAACGGATGCTTGACCCATTGCAAGCTTTCCGAATGCCCGATGAAGAGATAGCCGCCCGGCTTCAAATACCCGTAGAACTTGTTGACGAGCGTCTCCTGGGTCGGGCGGTCGAAATAAATCATGACATTGCGGCAGAAAATCAGGTCAAGCGGAGTCACGATCGGGAACCGGTCTGCCATCAGATTCAGACGACGAAACTGAATCATGGCGACCAAATGCGGTTTCACCTTGTACTTGCCTGCGCTGCCACCTTGCCCGCGCAAAAAGTGACGATGGAGAATATCAGGCGACACATCGCGGAACCGGTCCTGGTCGTACACGCCTGCTGCCGCCTTGGCCAAGACTCTGGTTGAAAGATCCGACGCCAAAATCTTGCAGTCCCACTGCGCGATATCCTGGAGGTGCTCGAACAGCGTCATGGCGATCGTGTAGGGCTCTTCACCGCTTGAACAGGCGGATGACCAGATACGAATCTGTCTGCTCTCCGTCAATCCGGGAAGAATATTGGCGCGAAGAAACTCAAAATGTTGCGGCTCACGAAAAAAGTCCGTCTTATTGGTGGAGATCAAATCCAGCATCTGCGTGAACTCTTCTCGCGTCGTATCCTCCGTCACTCTTGTATAGTATTGAGAGAACGTCTTGATGCCGAGCTCTTGGAGCCGTTTCGACAGACGGGACACCACCAGCGTGCTCTTTTCGTCGCTGAGCGAAATCCCGCTTTCGTCGTAGATCAAACTGCGAAAGCGTTGGAATTCTTCTGCCGTAATCGTCACGCCCATAAGTAGAGTCCGACTCCCCTTCACGCGGCACACGTGCGCCAACTGCCCGGTTGTCTGTGTGGCTAGAATCTTGTCGGTTGATGGAGTGAAATTCTTGACTGCCCGGAGCGGACCACCCACGGACACAGCCGGCGCAAACCGTCCTATCGAAAGACAGGCGGATCACACAGGCGGACGGGGCCCTGTGCCGGCCACGACCCGCCTGCGGCGTCAGATTCCTATGCAACGACAGGCCTATCGTTGCGCATCTGACAGGGGCGGCGCCGGACAGGCAGACCAGCCGGCGGCCTCCCGTTAAAACTCCTCGAACTCGTCGTCTTTGCCGTTGTCCTTAACAGCGGCGACTGTATTCGGACTGCGCAGCGTCCTCACAGGAGCAGGCGGTTTCTGGGCTCCTGCCCGAAATGCGTGCGGTTTTTGCGGGGATGCCTTGCCACCGTCTCCCTTATAATAGGTATCGTGAATGGCCTGTGCGGTCTCCTGTCGATGGGTCACGATGGCAGACATCTCCGCCTTCTGCACCTTTGTCACGCTGACCTTGAACACGGAGACGTTGGAGAGCAGATCGTTCACTTGTTGACGCATGGTCTAGCTGGCACTGGTGGTTTGTTCAACCAAGGCTGCATTCTGCTGTGTGGCTTGGTCCATCAGCATGACAGCCTTATTGACCTGGTCGATCCCGCTCGCCTCTTCCTGCGAGGCCGCGCTGATCTCGGCAATGATATCCGTCACCCGTTTCACAGAACTTACGATCTCTTCCAGCGTCTTGCCGGACTGATTGACCAGCTCGCTCCCGTCCATCACACGCTGGATCGACTCGTTGATCAAACCCTTGATCTCCTTGGCCGCCGTCGCAGAACGCTGCGCCAGGTTGCGGACTTCCGAGGCCACGACTGCAAAGCCCCGGCCATGTTCACCGGCCCGCGCAGCCTCGACCGCCGCGTTCAAGGCCAGCAAATTGGTCTGGAAGGCAATCTCATCAATCACGGTGATGATGTCGGCGATCTTCTTGCTGCTCTTGTTGATCTCCCCCATCGCATCCACTGCACGGACTGTGACCGCTCCACCCTTTTCCGCAATTTCTCGCGCGGCAATTGCGAGTTGATTCGCCTGCTTGGCATTATCCGCGCTTTGCTTGACCGTGCTGGTCATCTCCTCCATGGAGGCGCTGGTTTCCTCCAGGGAACCGGCCTGTTCGCTAGTCCGCTTCGACAAGTCTTCATTGCCTTTTGTAATCTGTTCCGATCCGCTGGATACCGCTTCCACCGCCTCTCGTACAACCGTAATTGTTTCCGTCAGCTTGTGCACGGCAGCATTGATGCTGGACTTCATCTGATCAAACTCACCTCCATAATTGCCCGTCATCGAACAGGTCAGATTGCAATTTGACAACGCCGTCAAGACCGTCTGCGCTTCCCGGATCGGAGTCACGATCGCATCAAGCAACCGATTCACCCCGACCGTCAAATCTTTCGCCGCTCCCTCGAACTGCGCGACGTCGATTCGTCCGGACAGTTCTCCGGACGACGCGGACTTGATGAGTTTCTCCACTTCGAGCAGCGCCTGTTTCTGACCAGTAATATCGGTAGCAAATTTGACGACCTTGAAGACCTTGCCATTGGCATCCAGGATCGGGTTGTAGGAGGCCTGGATCCAGATCTCTTTGCCCCCCTTGCCGATCTGCCGATACTGGCCCGCCGGTAGCCCTTGATCTCCTGCACACGCAGAATGTCCACACCGTACAGTTCTTCGCCCAAATTGAACGTCAAGTACTGACTGCCGTTTGTCACGGACTCACTCGGCTGATTGAAATCTTTCATCGCGGTCTCAGGCTCTGCTGCAGCCATAGGATCCTCCGTTATCGTGCATCTGGCTTCATTCGTCGTTCATTATTCACGTTTACTATGTAGACCCGACACAGTGTTTCCCCTGCAATACGCCCCTTCTCATAACCACGTTCACACTGCCACCAGCGCCTCCCGGCGAGTAATTTCCAGCAGGCCTCGCACGTCCAAAATAAACCCGACTGTCCCATCCCCCAAAATCGTCGCCCCGGCAATGCCTTCCACTTTTCTGAAGTTCTGCTCCATACTCTTGATGACGACCTGTTGCTGCCCGAGTATTTCGTCCACCATCACCGCCACCCGCTCTCCTTCCGTCTCCAGAATCAGAAGAATTCCTTTCAGCGGATCCGTGTGCTCAGGTTCCAAGGCGAATACGTCGTACAAACGCACAATCGGCAAATAGGTATTGCGCACATTGATCAATTCGCCCTTTCCGATGACGGTCTTGATCGACTCGGACTTCGGCTGCATGGATTCCAGTATCGACAGCAGCGGCACGATATAGGTCTCTCGCCCGACACGAACCGTCATACCTTCGATGATGGCGAGTGTGAGCGGCAATTTGAGCGTGAACCGGGTCCCTTTCCCCTTCTCCGTCTTGATGCTGATCGTCCCGCCCAGATTCTCGATATTCCGCTTCACGACATCCATACCAACGCCGCGACCTGACACGTCAGTGACCTTTTCCGCTGTCGAGAATCCCGGCTTGAAGATCATCAACCAGATCTGGTCGTCCGCCAGTTTTTCGTTTTCAGCGATCAAGCCTTGTTTGACCGCCTTGGCCAAGATTTTCTCCCGGTCCAATCCACGCCCGTCATCCTCGACCGTGATGCAAATACTGCCGCCCTCGTGGAACGCGTTGAGCCGGATCGTCCCGACTTCCGGTTTATTGCCGTCCAGACGCTGTTCCGGAGTTTCCAATCCGTGATCGGCTGAATTCCTGACGAGATGCGTCAAGGGATCGCCGATGGATTCGATGACGGTCTTATCGAGTTCCGTCTCTTCTCCCGATAAGACCAGCTGTATTTTCTTGCCCGCTTTGGCAGATAAGTCGCGGACCAGTCTGGGAAACCGGCTGAACGCCGTGCCGATCGGCAGCATGCGGATGCTCATTACCCGTTCCTGAATCTCACGTGTATTGCGCTCCAGCTGCGCCATTCTCTCCAGCAACACCTGAATCTGATTCATCTCGAATCGACTCCCCAGGTCGCTGAGCATCGACTGGGTAATGACCAACTCACCGACCAGATTGATCAGTTTGTCGATCTTCGCCGTATCGACGCGGATCGACGCCGTATCGGTTTTCTTCGCTTGAGACGTCCCTTCCTGTTGCCGCTGTTTCTGTAGCGCCTGCTCCACCTGCTGCGGCGTCGCTGCCTGTTGCTCTATCAGGATCTCACCGACCCGTTTTTGTTGGGCTAAGGCCCCGTCAAGCGCTGCGCGCGAGACGACGCCGCTGTCGACCAGAATTTCTCCAAGCGGCTTGGGTTCGCTGTCGCTCCCGTCAGGGGTGAGGGGTGAGGGGTGAGGGGTAAGAACACGATCCCCGGTGGCCTTTGCCCCGTCACTCCTTATCCCTGACTCCTCACCCCTGACCTCTTCAATCGTGAGCACACTGTCCTCATGGACAAATTCGAATACAGCTTCAACGACTTGCCGGTTCTTTCCAGTCTTCAGCTGCATACTCCAGGACAAGTAGCATCGCTCCGGATCCATCTCGGCCAGATCCGGAAGCCGGGACACATCGACAGTTACCTGGGACAAGGTGCCCAGATCCCCAAGCTCCTTGATCACTTGCAGTGGGTCGAGCCCTCGCTGGAACAACCATTCAGGCGGAGTCCACCGGATAAGAAAGGTTGAGGTGACAGACAATTCAGAAGAACCGGCCTGAACCTGAGCGTGAGCCTTCGTTGTAGCCTCACTCTTCAGATCACTGGCCGCCGCCAGCTCCACCGTGAGCCGCTGAACCGTCTCATTGTCCACCGGAGTCCCGCTCTTC
>JABMDH010000009.1:67188-71774 GCA_015904075.1 Nitrospira sp. | reverse complement strand
CGCATGGCTCGATGTTTCATCGCCATCCCGGTTCCATGGGCGCCAGTTCGTACCCCTCCCGTGTGTGGAAGGGGAAGACATTGCCTGGCCACATGGGGTCGGAGCGAATTACGACGCAACGATTGAAGGTCGTCGAATCGAGGCCTGAGGAGCACCTTCTTTTTGTGCGCGGGGCCATTCCAGGTGCAGCAAACGGAATCGTAGTTATAAGAAAGTCAAAGAAGAGTTAATCCATGCCCACAGTTGATGTCGTTGATTGGCAGAATAAAAAAGTCGGAACGATCGAGTTAGCGCCAGCCGTGTTTGGGTGCGAACTCCGCGCAGCCTTGGTGCATGAGGCGGTCATCATGCAGCGGGCCTGTGAGCGCCAGGGAACGGCGTCTACGCTTCGCCGAGGTGAAGTGAGCGGATCGGGGAAGAAGCCGTGGAAGCAAAAGCATACCGGTCGGGCGCGCGCCGGATCGTTGCGGTCTCCTGTATGGCGTCACGGCGGGAGCGTATTTGGGCCAAAGCCGAGAAGCTATGCGTATACAATGCCGAAGCAGAAATATCGGGCCGCGCTTCAGAGCGCGCTGTCGGCGAAAGTTTCGGAAGGTAAATTGGTGGTGTTGTCAGAGGTGTCTCTTCAGCAGCCCAAGACAAAGCTGCTCGCGCAGGCACTGGGGCGTCTGAGCGGAGGTGATCATACCTTGGTTGTGCTGGGAAGCGGACAGCCGACGGTTACTCAGGCTGCTAAGAATATGGCCACGGTTAAAGTGCTCAGTCCTGATCGGTTGAATGTCTATGACATCGTGCGTGCCGGAGTGGTTGTTGTCTCCCAGCAGGAGCTGGGACGTGTGCAAGAGGTCTGGTCGTGAAAATCGAAATGCATGCGGTCTTGGTTCAGCCTCTGTTGACCGAAAAAATAACTGGGCTTCGTGAGAAGACGAATACCGTCGGATTTATCGTCCACCCTGATGCCAATCGTGTGCAGATCAAGCAAGCGGTTGAAACGCTGTTGAAGGTCAAGGTTGAAAAGGTGAACGTATTGAATATCCGTGGCAAGGTAAAGCGGCTTGGACGGTTTTCTGGCCGGCGTTCAGACTGGAAGAAGGCCTTCGTCACCCTTAAAAAGGGTGAGAAGCTTGAGATGTACGAAAGCGCGTAATCAAATGTTACGCGGAAGAAGGTAGGGGCAGAGTTATGGGTTTGAAATCATACAGGCCAACAACTCCAGGACGTCGTGGGATGACTGCGGTCACGACCGAGGAGCTGACAAAGAAAAAGCCGGAAAAGTCGCTGACCTCGTTTCATCTTCGAAGCGGTGGGCGGAACAACGACGGGCGGATGACTATCCGTTTTCGTGGGGCTGGCCATAAGCGGTTGTATCGAACGATTGATTTTCATCGGGACAAGGTCGGCATTGCTGCACGCGTTGAAGCGATTGAATATGATCCGAACCGGTCGGCCCGTATTGCCCTGCTGAAGTACAAGGACGGAGAAAAGCGCTATATCCTGGCTCCGGTCGGACTGAAGGTAAACGACGAAGTGCAATCAGGCCCTCAGGCTGAAATTCGTCCTGGGAATGCGTTGCCATTGGCGAATATGCCGCTGGGTACGACCGTTCATAATATTGAACTAAAGCTGGGTAAAGGCGGGCAACTGATTCGGAGCGCAGGCGGTTTTGCTCAGGTGATGGGCCGTGATGGAGATTACATTCAGGTTCGCTTGAAATCCGGAGAAATGCGCCGGATCTTGGGAACATGTATGGCGACGGTCGGACAAGTCGGAAACGTCGATCACGAGAACATTACAGTGGGAAAAGCTGGACGAAACCGATGGAAGGGAAAGCGCCCGCATGTCCGCGGTGTCGTCATGAACCCGGTCGACCATCCGCATGGAGGCGGAGAGGGAAAATCGGGTCAGGGAAATCCCCATCCTGTGTCGCCGTGGGGATTGCCGACGAAGGGGTATAAGACCAGGCAGAATAAAAAGACCGATAAGTTCATTATCGCCAGACGTAAGTCGGGAGTGCGCAATGCCTAGATCGATTAGTAAGGGCGCGTTTGTCGATGATCATCTCCTCAAGAAAGTTGAGCAGATGAATCAGATGAAGGATCGCAAGTTGATCAAGACATGGTCGCGGCGATCGACGGTTATCCCAGACATGATTGGCCATACGTTTGCCGTCCATAACGGGAAGAAATTCATTCCCGTGTTTGTGACTGAAAATATGGTAGGCCACAAGCTTGGAGAGTTTGCGCCGACCCGGTTCTTCAAGGGCCATGGTCAGGCAAGAACGGAAAAGGCCGTTGCGCTGAAGTAGAAGAGGCTGACGGTCGGCAGTCAATTGCTGAGAGCATCACGGTCCGAGTGGCCGGTGATGGATGACGGGATCTACGACGATGACGGAAGCACGAGCCATATTACGATTTGTTCGGGTTGCGCCACGCAAGGCGAAGCCTGTGATTGACATGATTCGGGGACAGCATGTTCCGGCAGCGCTGGCGATGTTGAAGCATACGCCCAGGCATGCCGCCCGTGTCGTTGAAAAAATTCTTCGATCTGCGGTGGCGAACGCTGAGCAGAAGGAAATGGGAGATAGCGATTCGATGGTGATCTCCAAAGCCTTCGTCAACTGTGGGCCGACCTATAAGCGTGTTCGGGCCAGGTCCATGGGTCGGGCGAATGCAATTCAGAAGCGGACCAGCCATATCACGGTTGTGGTGGCAGCGCCGACAATTCAGGATAAGAAGCAGTAGGGACACTTTTAACGCGTACTGAGGCAGACGTCGTATGGGTCAGAAAACACATCCAATTGGATATCGCCTGGGCTACAACTATACCTGGAGAAGCAGTAGGGACACTTTTAACGCGTACTGAGGCAGACGTCGTATGGGTCAGAAAACACATCCAATTGGATATCGCCTGGGCTACAACTATACCTGGAATTCACGCTGGTATGCCGGCAAGGATTACGCCAAGCTGCTTCACCAGGATATCAAGATCAGAAAGACGGTTAAGGCTAAGCTGTACCATGCGGGTGTCGCCAAGGTGGAAATTGAACGGTCTGGTGATCAGACTCGAGTGATCATCCACACGGCTCGACCTGGAATTATCATCGGCCGCAAGGGGGCCGAAGTTGATAAGCTCAAGGCCGATCTTGAAAAGCAATATGGTGGGCAGGCGTACATTACCGTCAAGGAAATCAAAAAACCTGAACTTGATGCACAGTTGGTGAGTGAGAATGTTGCTGCTCAGCTCGAAAAGCGTGTGGCGTTCAGGCGGGCTATGAAGCGTAGTGTCCAGTCGGCGCTTCGGCTCGGTGCACAAGGAATCAAGATTATGGTGGCTGGCCGTTTGGGCGGTGCTGAAATCGCGCGTACCGAATGGTATCGAGAAGGACGTGTGCCGCTACATACTCTGCGGGCTGAAATAGACTATGGGTTTGCTGAAGCACATACCACCATGGGGCAGATCGGGGTCAAGACGTGGATTTACAAGGGTGAACTGCTTCCGGTACAGCCAATGAAGCCGGATTCTGTTCTTGAGCGGCGGATTGGGTAAGGAGATCGAGTTGTGTTAGCGCCGAAGAAAGTCAAATTCAGAAAAATGCAGAAGGGCCGCATGAAGGGCAAAGCCTATCGTGGCGGTCAGATTACGCTGGGTGAATTCGGTCTGAAGGCATTGGAGCCCGGTTGGGTGACCAGCCGTCAAATTGAAGCGGCGAGAATCGCAATCACCCGCTACGTAAAACGAGGCGGACAGGTGTGGACGCGCATATTTCCGGATAAGCCGATCACGAAGAAACCTGCCGAGACTCGAATGGGTAAAGGGAAAGGCAATCCGGAGTATTGGGTGGCGGTCGTGAAGCCTGGCCGGATTTTGTATGAGATGGATGGGGTCACGCCTGAGGTTGCGAAGGAAGCATTCCGACTTGCATCTCACAAGCTGCCTGTTGCAACAAAGTTGGTTGTTCGCGGAGAGTTCGCGTAAGGCTTTGAGTCTGGCCTGAGGGGTAAGGGTATGGCATTGGAACTGAAAGAGTTGCAGCAACTGACAGCGCTCGAGCTTGCGGATAAGGCAAAGCAGCTCGTCCAGGAACTCTTCAACCTGCGTTTCCAGTTCGGGACTGGGCGGCTTGAGAATCCTATGCAAATTCGAAGAACCAAGCGCGACATTGCCAGAATTAAAACTGTCATCCGGCAGATCGAACAGCAGGCTGAAGCAGCCAAAGGGTAGGGGGGCTATGTCTGAGGGTGTTAAAAAGCATCATCGGTTTGGAAGTGTCGTCAGCAATAAAATGCAGAAGACCGTTGTCGTGGCCGTCTCACGATCGGTCATCCACCCTGTTTACAGAAAAGTTCTCAAGCGGGTGACGAGATTGAAAGCGCATGATGAGAATGGACTGTGCAAGGTGGGTGATCGGGTCAAGATTATTCAGACCAGGCCATTGAGCAAGGACAAGAATTGGCGGGTCGTGCAGATTATGGAAAAAGGACAGGCTGAAAAATAGAGGGAGCACCGTTCTGGGGTCATCGGATCTCATGGCATGTGCGGAACGCAGATATGATTCAAAACTATACGTATATGGATGTGGCCGATAA
>JABMDH010000009.1:61130-67088 GCA_015904075.1 Nitrospira sp. | reverse complement strand
AAAAATAGAGGGAGCACCGTTCTGGGGTCATCGGATCTCATGGCATGTGCGGAACGCAGATATGATTCAAAACTATACGTATATGGATGTGGCCGATAATTCCGGCGCGAAGCAGGCGATGTGCTTCCATGTATTTGGTGGCACCAGGCGGCGGTATGCATCGTTAGGCGATATCATCGTCGTGGCTGTTAAGGAAGCCATTCCCCAGGCGAGTGTGAAAAAGGGGGATGTGAGCCGTGCGGTCATTGTGCGGACGACCAAGGAAGTGCGGCGGGAAGATGGCTCCTACATCAAGTTTGATCGAAATGCCTGTGTGCTGATCAATAAAGACGGTGAGCCAATCGGCACGCGCATTTTCGGTCCGGTCGCGCGTGAGCTGCGGTGGAAGAAATTCATGAAGATCATTTCCCTCGCACCTGAGGTGCTGTAGGGACTGGTGAGTGAGGATATTGTGCAGGCACTTCGCAAGAGCAAAATCAGAAAAGGCGATACAGTCGTCGTGATTGCAGGCCGTGATCGGGGGAAGACCGGAAAGGTGCTTTCCGTGGATCTTGGAGCCGGGCAGGTGACCGTTGAGAAGCTCAATATCATTAAGCGGCACACCAAGCCGAACCAGAAGGTCAAGCAGGGGGGCATTCTTGAACGTGAGGCGCCTCTCAATATTTCAAAGGTTATGTTTCTCTGCCCCGTCACACAGAAGCCAACGCGAGTAGGCATACGATCGTTGGAGGATGGACGGCGCACGCGGTTCAGTAAAAAGTAGAACGAGACTATCGAGTAGGGTTGGAGAATTTTGGAATGGCGAAAGTAGAAAAAGGCAAAACTGGCAAGCCGACGGAACGGAAGACGTCGAAAAAAGAGAGCGCGGCGCCGCAGCAGTTGGACCAGGGGAGCGAAGAGTCGAAATTCAGGCCCAGGCTTCGCGACACCTATCAGCAAAAAGTGGTGCCGGCGTTGATGAAAGAATTCGGCTATAAGAATGTCATGCAGGTGCCTCGACTTGAGCGTGTTGTGCTCAATGTCGGTATGGGAGAGGCTCTGCAGAATGTCAAATTGCTCGAGAGTGCGGTAACTGAACTGGGGACAATCACAGGCCAAAAGCCGGTTGTAACCAGGGCCAAGAAAGCTATAGCCGGGTTCAAGTTGCGACAGGGGTTGCCGATTGGAGCCAAGGTGACGCTGCGCAGCCGCCGTATGTATGAATTTTTTGATCGCCTGGTATCGTTGGCGCTTCCACGCATTCGGGATTTTCGTGGCGTCTCGCCGAAGGCCTTTGATGGGCGTGGGAACTATACGTTCGGTCTGAAGGAACAGTTGATTTTCCCGGAGATCAAGTACGACGAGGTGGCGTCGATCCACGGGATGGACATTACTATTGTAACGACAGCCAAGACGAACGACGAAGGGAAGGCCCTGTTGAAGCATCTGGGTATGCCATTTCGGACCTAGGGCTCACTCGGTGTGAGGCATTGTTCGAAGAGAAGGAGTGTTTGTGGCACGATTAGCGCTGAGAAATAAGGCGGCAACCAAACAAAAGTTTCCGTGCCGGGAGTATCATCGCTGCGGCGTATGTGGCCGTGTTCGTGGGTATCTTCGCCGGTTTCGGATGTGCAGGATCTGTTTTCGGCTCCTGAGCCTCCGCGGAGAAATCCCGGGCGTGCGCAAATCAAGCTGGTAGCGAGCATATCGGCCTACGGTCGATCGTCTTAAGAATGTAGAAGGGTATCAGATGCTTACAGATCCGATCAGTGACCTCCTTGTTCGATTGAAAAATGGTGCGCAGCGCCGCCATGAGACAGTGGCTGTTCCAACGTCAAAGTTGAAGCGCGCAATTTTAGAGATCTTGAAGCGAGAGGGCTATGTCGATGGCATTGAGGACGGGATGCGCGATGGGCATCCGATTCTCGATGTGCGGTTACGATATGTGGGGGAAGGACAGCCCATGATTACGGGTCTGGAGCGGATCAGCAAGCCGGGACGCCGTGTGTATGTCGGCAGCAAAGATATTGCCAAGGTCCGCAACGGGATTGGTGTGTCCATCCTCTCGACCTCAAAAGGGATCATGACGGATCAGGAGTCCCGCAAGAATAAGCTGGGTGGAGAGATTTTGTGTTCAGTGTGGTAGGCGGGGCCAGGTCTTAACGACTGAATAGGGATGTAGAAAATCATGTCGCGGATAGGGAAAAAACCAATCGCGGTTCCCAGTGGAGTGGATGTCAAAGTCTCCGGGTCGAATGTGTCGGTCAAGGGTCCTTTAGGGAAGCTGGATTGGTCATTGGCGCAAGGTGTGAACGTTGCGGTGGATAACGGCCAAATTGTTGTCACCCGCTCCAGTGAAGATCGTAAGCTGCGGGCCTTGCATGGTCTTGTTCGCGCGGAATTGAATAACATGGTGTACGGTGTGACCAAGGGCTATGAACGATCGCTGGAAATAACCGGGGTTGGATATAAGGCGCAAATTCAGGGACGGACGATGAGTTTCAATGTCGGGTATATCAATCCCGTCGTGTATCAAGTGCCGGCTGGGATCGATGTGAAGGTGGATAAGCAGACTCTCATCAATGTCAAGGGAGTCGATAAGCGCCTCGTCGGCCAGGTGGCGGCGAATCTCCGAGCGATCAAGCCTCCCGATGTGTACAAGCAAAAGGGTGTTCGCTATGCGGGCGAACAGTTGCGGAAAAAGGAAGGCAAGACAGGGAAGTAGGTAGCGAACATGAATACGGCTGAAAAATTACGACAATTGAAACAGCGGCGGCGGCGGGTGCGCAAGACGATTATGGGGACTGCTGAACGGCCTCGTCTGAACGTGTTCCGCAGTAGTGCGCATATCTATGCGCAGGTCATCAACGATATCGAGGGGAAGACGCTCGCAGCAGCATCGTCACTCGATAAGTCGCTCCGCACGTCGCTTAAATCAACGAGCAGCATCGAAGCGGCGAAGGCGGTTGGGAAGTTGATTGCATCGAGGGCGAAGGCCGCCAATGTCAATACCGTGGTCTTTGATCGCGGCGGACGGATGTATCATGGCAGGATCAAAGCGCTTGCCGATGCGTCGCGTGAAGGGGGCCTTCAGTTCTAGCGCGGTCATCCTATTCATCCCCACCAATTTTGAGTGGGAAGAGCAGAAACGAGGCACTGTGTGCGAGTTAATCCTGATGAACTAAGTCTGAAAGATAAAGTCGTCTTCATCAATCGCGTCGCAAAGGTGGTGAAGGGCGGTAAACGGTTTAACTTTTGTGCCCTGGTTGTGGTCGGCGCTTGACCATTTTTGCGCTGGGCATCATGCCCTATATCAGCGCCTCGATCATCATCCAGCTGCTGACGGTGGTTGTTCCCCACCTCACCAAGCTGGCCAAGGAGGGAGAGCGCGGGCGAAAAAAGATTATTCAGTATACCCGATTCAGCACGATCGGCATTGCGTTGATTCAGGGCTTTGGGATTGCAGTCGGTTTGGAGCAGATGAATCAAGGTGCCTTCGTATTAAGTGCCGGATGGGGATTCCGCCTCATGACCGTGATTACGCTCACGGCGGGGACGGGATTTCTGATGTGGCTCGGTGAGCAGATCACCGAACGCGGGATTGGGAACGGGATATCGCTGATTATTTTTTCCGGCATCGTGGCGCGACTGCCGTCGGCCGTGGCGCAGACTTTCGACCTCTATAAGGTCGGACAGTTGAACATTGTGATGCTTGTTGCTCTGGCGGGGCTGATGGTAGTCGTTGTGGCGGCCATCGTGTTTTTGGAAAGCGGCCGTCGAAAGATACCGGTCCAGTATGCCAAGCGTGTCATCGGTCGGCGGGTATACGGCGGGCAGAGTACACATATTCCGTTGAAGATCAATACGGCGGGTGTGATTCCGCCTATTTTTGCGTCGTCGATTATCGCGTTTCCTGCCACGATCGCAGGGTTTTTTGAAACGCCGTGGATCAAAGAGATCGGCACGCAACTGTCACCGGGATCGGTGCTCTACACGCTGATGTATGTCGGGCTCATTCTGTTTTTCTGTTTCTTTTATACGGCGGTCGTTCTCAATCCGGTGGATATGGCCGACAACATGAAGAAGTATGGGGGATTCATCCCCGGCATCCGGCCTGGTCAAAGAACGTCGGACTATATTTATAATGTGCTGACAAAAATCACATTTGCGGGATCCATTTATTTGGCCGTAGTGTGTGTCATCCCGGAACTGCTCATTTACAAATTAAATGTGCCCTTCTATTTCGGCGGCACTTCATTGTTGATCGTGATCGGAGTGGGACTTGATACGGCGCAGCAGATTGAATCACACATGCTGATGCGCAACTATGAAGGGTTTTTAGGTAAGGGCATGGCTCCGCTACGCGGAAGAAATGGATAATGCCGCATGCGGCTCGTGTTTCTTGGCGCACCAGGCGTCGGTAAAGGTACGCAAGCGGATAAGGTTGCGGCGCAGTACGGTGCCAGGAAAATATCGACCGGGGATTTGCTCCGAGAGGCGGTTCGTGCTCGCACAAGTTTAGGTCTTGAGGCCAAGGCCTATATGGATCAAGGGCGATTGGTTCCGGATTCGGTCGTTATCGGGTTGGTGCGCGAGAAGTTGACTAATCCAGGGTATGCTAAGGGATTTATACTGGACGGGTTTCCCAGGACGGTTCCCCAGGCGGAAGAGTTGGGAAAGGTGCTGGATGAACAGGGCATCGGCCTGAATCGCGTCATTAACTTTCAGGTTTCTCGTGCCGAGATCGTGAAACGTCTGAGCGGACGGAGAAGCTGCCCAAAGTGTCAGGCGACGTATCATGTGGAGTTTGCGCCCCCTCAAGTAGACGGAGTGTGTGATCGGTGCAAGGATACGTTGGTACAGCGAAGCGATGATCAGAGGGAAGCGATTGAGATACGGCTGAAGGTCTATGAAGAACAGACCTCCCCGTTGATCGGCTTCTACGAAAAGAAAAATATCCTGTCGCACCTCGAGAGCGAGGGTCCCGTTGAGTCCGTATATCAGAGTTTGTCGAAGGTGCTGGCGGCATACGATACGGCATGATCATTCTCAAGACGCCTGCTGAAATTGAGATTATGGCGGAGGCGTCGAGAGTGGTTGCCGAGGTGTTGGAGATCGTTCGGAAAGAAGTTCGACCGGGAATCAGCACAGACGATCTCGATCGCCTGGCCGAGAGAGAGATCCGGGCGAGGGGGGCGACTCCGGCGTTCAAAGGGTATCGAAATTATCCCAAGACGCTCTGCGCATCCGTGAACGAACAGGTGGTTCATGGAATACCATCCGGCAGGAAGCTCAAGGATGGTGATATTATCGGGCTTGATCTTGGCGCCATTGTGGGTGGGTTTTATGGAGACTCAGCGGTAACGGTGGCAGTCGGTCGGGTGCCAGAGAAGATTGCGGCGCTCGTGCAGGTGACGGAAGAATCGCTGAATCTTGGAATCGAGCAGGCGGTGGTCGGTAATCGGTTGACGGATATTTCGCATGCGGTCCAATGCCATATCGAGTCGGCTGGTTATTCGGTCGTCACGGAGTTTGTAGGGCATGGGATCGGCAGGCAATTACACGAAGAGCCGCAGGTTCCCAACTATGGGAAGCCTGGACAGGGACCGCGGCTGCAGAGCGGCATGGTGCTCGCCATTGAGCCGATGGTGAATATGGGGGGGAGTGCCGTACGAGTTCTTGAAGATCGTTGGACGGCAGTCACAGCTGATGGAAGTTTGTCTGCTCACTTCGAACATACGATTGCCATACAACCAAGTGGCCCGGCTAGAGTCTTGAGCCGTCGAGTCGCAGGCGAAATTTAAGTCGCAGGAAAGAACGCAGAAGTACGTGGCCAAAGAAGATATTATCGAAGTACAGGGTTCCGTGGCAGAAACCCTCCCGAATGCGATGTTTCGGGTGAAGCTCGAAAATGGACATATCATCTTAGCCCATATATCTGGCAAGATGCGGATGCATTTCATTCGTATTCTTCCTGGT
>JABMDH010000009.1:56164-61030 GCA_015904075.1 Nitrospira sp. | reverse complement strand
CTTGTGAAGGCCGGGGATGTGATCGAAGTGCGTGAACGGAGCCGGAACTTGGCCACGATCCAGGGCGCGTTGGAGGCCGTGGACAGCCGTGGGATCCCGGATTGGCTTGAACTCGACAAGGGGGCATTCAAAGGGATTGTCCGTGCGTTGCCAGCCAAGGAACAGATTACATTGCCAGTTAACGAGCAAATGGTCGTGGAATTGTATTCACGATAGCCGTTTGACCCAGGGGCGGCGTTATTGTGTGAACGGACGTTCCACAGGTTAGTTACGTACACGCAGGTACATGGAGGGGGAGTCATGATCAAGGCAATGAGAGACTTTCAGGTCCCGATGCGGGTGGAAGTCGATAAGGATGCACATTCCCCAACATTCGGTCGATTCACCACAGAAGCGTTCGAGCGGGGATTTGGTACTACGATTGGAAACGCTCTGCGGCGTGTGTTGCTGTCGTCTCTGACGGGCGCTGCAGTCACCACGGTGAAGATTGAAGGGGTGGTACATGAGTTTTCAACGATCGCTGGTGTGACAGAGGATGTGACGGCGATTATTTTGAACATCAAGGGTCTGCGGTTGGCACTCCATACCGACAAGCCCAAGACGATTCGATTGAAGAAAAAGGGGCCGGGTGAAGCCAAAGGATCCGACATCATTCATGACGCCGATGTCACCATTCTGACCCCTGATTTGCATATCGCGATGCTAGACAAAGATGCAACCCTGGACATTGAAATGACGGTCAAGCACGGCCGTGGATACGTTCCGGCTGAACGCAATAAGGAAGAAGGGTTGCCGATCGGTGTAATTGCCATCGATTCAATTTTCTCTCCCATCAAGCGGGTGAATTTTCAGGTTGAAAACGCCCGTGTCGGTCGCATGACCGACTACGACAAGTTGACGATGGAGATTTGGACTGATGCGACGATCAGCCCGCGAGATGCGCTATCGACTGCTGCCGGGATTTTACGCGAGCATCTGGATATCTTCATCAATCCTGAGGAGCGTGGCGAAGGGAAGAGCGAAGCGGGATATGAGGAATCGCAGCGGGAGGTAAATAAAAATCTTTCCCGCAGTGTGAATGAGTTGGAGCTGTCCGTTCGTGCTGCGAATTGTTTGAAGAATGCCAATATCAAAACAATCGCGGATCTAGTGCAGAAGTCCGAAGGGGAGATGCTGCGGACGAAGAACTTCGGGAAGAAGTCTCTTAACGAAATCAAGGAAATCTTGTCTGAAATGGGGCTCTCATTGGGCACCAAGGTGGATTTTCCACCGTCTCACAATGGGAGTCCGAAGTCGGAGTAATTCTTAGGTCAAGGGGAACGCCGTGCGACACAGGAAAAAAGGGCGACAACTCGGCAGGCAAACCAAGCATCGGTGGGCGTTGTTCCGCAATCTCGTCACATCGTTGCTCGATCACGAGCGGATCGAGACGACGGAAGCCAAGGCCAAGGAGATACGCGGGTTCACTGATCGCATGATTACGTTGGGCAAGGAAGGGACTCTTCCGGCGCGGCGCCGCGCGCTCGCATTTTTGCGAAGCAAGGATGTCGTGTCCAAGTTGTTCGCAGATGTGGCGGGACGGTTTAAGGATCGTCGCGGAGGGTACACCAGGATTGTGAAAACCCGTCGGCGCATCGGGGATGGCGGAGAAATGGTTGCTATTGAATTGGTTTCACGCCCGGAAGCACCGGCAGCAAAGAAATCATCGGGTTCTTCCGCGCAGCCATCGGCTGGGGAACCTCAAAAGCCAGCATAGAGTTTGTTTTTAGTTAGACCCATCGGGCGATGTTTCTGAAATGCCCTCCATGTGGAAACACATGGAGGGCATTGTGTTGTCAGGTCCTTCCGGAGATCCTCACAGACGTTTACTTGCCCTGTCGTGCATGCTACGATCGTGCCAGCACAATTTTGACCATTGAGAGAACCAGCGTATGTGGGAACGAATCGTACGGCGGACACTTTTGACGTTGAGTATATTCCTGTCCGCATTTCTGGGCTATCTGCTCTTTGTGAATGCCGATTCAGCTCCCACGACCCAACCGGCTTTTTCAGGATCGATTGAGCGTGCGGATGCGAAGATCTCTGAGTTTATCTTTACGCAAACGAAAGGCGATATTGTCGAGTGGCAAGTGCAGGCCAAGCAGGCACGGCTGTTTGAGCGGGAGAAACAGGCACGGCTGACCGGGGTTGATATTACGTTTTATGGGGAGAAGGGGACGGAGCTGACTTTGTCAGGAGAAGAAGGAACACTCGATATTGCAACGAAGAATCTTGTGTTGGCGAATCAGACAGAGCCCCTGGTCGTCGAAACAAGAAGCGGATATACCATTTATACGAATCATCTGGCATGGAAAGACGAGACCAAAGAGATTCGTACGGATGACAATGTTCGAATCGTCGGTCATGGAATTGAAGTGACCGGGCGTGGACTGCTCGGCCGGATGGCTGCGCAGGAATTCGAGATTTTAGGGGATGTTCATGTGGATCTTGTTCCTGTGTCTTAATGTAGTTCTGTTCGGAGACGTGTTGTCAAGCCATGCTGCGGAACCTGGGATCCTGCAAAAACAAGGAGTAACCGCCGCTGTCCCCACCACGATTACAGCCAAGAAAGTCACGGTACGTAAACAAGACAGCCGGGCCGTATTTGAAGGAACCAAGAAAGTCACGGTACGTAAACAAGACAGCCGGGCCGTATTTGAAGGAACTGTTGTTCTGACCAGGGGCCCACTTCTTGTTTATTCGGATAAGATGATCGTCCTGTTTCATTCGCTCGGTAGTGGACAGGTACCCACAACCTCTCCCGGGCAGGTTGCCGGCCAGTCGTCAGAGAAGGGAAAAGACACGTCGCCGACAATGTCGAACCATTCGGTGCATCGAGTCGAAGCGGTTGACCATGTCAGAATAAAGTATGCGACTGGTAATGCAACATGCCAGAAAGCCGTGTATTTCAGTGAGGGCGACAAGATTGTTTTGACGGGGGAACCTGTGGCGTGGGAGAAGGGGACACGCGTCAGCGGGAAACAGATCACGATCTATCTGGCAGAGGAACGGAGTGTGGTTGAGGGAGACTCACACGTTCGTATCGAGGAGGAGGAAAAGGCTGCACCATGACCCAGGGAACTCACACAGGTGCAGCGGAGGCCATCGATGCGGCGGCGAAGACACGCACGGAGTGTCTTCGCGCCAGCGGACTTGTGAAGAGTTTTCGAGGCCGTAAGGTTGTCAAGGGCGTTGCGATTGAAGTACGGGCCGGGGAAGTCGTGGGGTTGTTGGGCCCGAATGGGGCGGGTAAAACGACGATCTTCGATATGATGGTCGGGATTTGCCAGCCTGACGAAGGAGACATTACGTTCAATGGGGAATCTGTAACAGATCTTCCCATGTACAAGCGGGCACGGCGCGGGATCGGGTATTTACCACAGGAGTCATCGGTGTTTCGTCGCCTGTCAGTCGAGCATAATGTCTTGGCGATCTTAGAAATGCTGGGGTATGCTCGTGAGGAACGTATTCGCCGGGTGGATGAACTGTTGAAAGAGTTAGACCTCATCCATATTCGAGAGAGTATGGCCTATGCGCTTTCAGGCGGAGAACGCCGAAGGTTGGAAATTACCAGGGCCTTGGCTACGGCTCCATCGTTCATGCTGCTGGACGAACCGTTTGCCGGTATCGATCCCATTGCGGTAGCGGATATTCAGCAGATCATCACGCGACTAAAGGACAAAGGGATCGGCATCTTGATTACCGACCATAATGTGCAGGAGACGCTTTCGATCGTTGATCGAGCGTACATTATCAATGAGGGGTTGATCCTGGAATCGGGACCTCCAGAAGCAATCGTGAAGAGTGAAACCGCCCGGGCGGTGTATCTTGGGGAACGGTTCAAGTTGTAGCTGGATAGGTGGGTATGAAACTTCGGCTGGATCTAAAGCTCAGTCAAAAATTGATTATGACGCCGCAACTGCAGCAGGCGATCAAGCTGCTGCAGTTGTCTCGCCTAGAGCTTCAGCAGAGCCTTTCACAGCATCTGTTGGAAAATCCTTTGCTGGATGAAGTCCAGGCAGAAGTGGAGGATGCGGAGTCTGCCACTGCCGAAGGCAAATCGGAAGAGCCTCCCGCTGCAGCCAGTCAAGAGTCGTCTGAAGAAGGAGGGACGCCGGAGGAGCGTGGTTCGCCCGAAGAGTTCAGTGCATCCGGATGGGAAGAGTATTTTGGAAGTGACCGTCGGATCGGTGATTCCGAGCGTGCCTCCTCCTCCCAGGATGAATTCCCATCCTATGAGCAGACTCTTGCCAAGGCGACATCGCTCGAAGAGCATCTTCTCTGGCAGTTGTCATTGTCTGGATTAGCCGAGCGAGGGAAAGCGCTCGGTCGGTTAATCATTGGAAACCTTGATGATGACGGATATCTCAGAATTACGTTGGCTGAGGTTATCGCAGGAACCGATTTCACGGAATCTGAGGCTGAGTCTGCACTCAGAGACATCCAAACCTTCGATCCGACAGGTGTCGGGGCGAGAGACTTGTCCGAATGCCTCTTGCTGCAGCTCGGGCATTTAGGGCGCAATCCGATCGGTTCGTTGGGTGCGAGGCCAGGCGCTCTCAAGGGGTCAATCGTTGAGGGTGTGATCCTTCATCATTTGAAGGATCTGGAAAAGAAGCAGTATGCCAAAATTGCCAAGGCGTTGGATGTGACGGTTGACGAAGTATTTCAGGCCACCAAGGTTATTGAAAATCTCGAGCCCAAACCGGGCCGGCCGTTCACGAACACACAGAATTATGTCATCGTTCCGGATGTGTTTGTCGTCAAGGATGAAGGGGAGTGGGTCGTACTATTGAATGACGATGGTCTCCCTCGCATGCGGATCAG
>JABMDH010000009.1:49340-56064 GCA_015904075.1 Nitrospira sp. | reverse complement strand
GAGGTGTGATATGAGGCTGAGAATTACCGGACGCCATCTGGACATCACGTCTGCACTGAGGAGTTATGTGGAAACGCGGTTTGGGCGGCTCGATCGCTATGAGTTGAAGGTTGGAACGCTTCAAGTTGTGCTGGGAGTCGAAAAGCTTCAACATATGGCTGAAGTAATCGGAACTGTGAATGGCAAACCGCTGCAGGCGAAAACAGCCACTCGGGAAATGTATGCGACAATCGATGCGCTGGTGGATCGAGTTGATGCACAGCTCAGGAAGTGGAAGGGGCGTCTGGTCAGCCACAAGTCTGGAGGAACCAGAAAGTCTCAGATGCGAGCCCATGCCGAGGTGCTATAGCACGACTGCGGGAGGAGTTTTCAAAGTTGGAGATACCCGCAAGGGAATTGGAATCTCGTCCAACGCCCATTTCCCTCCCCTACGTTCACCGAAACTATTCTAGCAGAAGACCACGCGTCGATCAGTTGCGCGCGGGGAATTGTCCAGAATACAGGCTGTGTGGTAGCGTCGGGTCATCTGCACAGGAAATGGCGCGGGCGTGATCGCTGTCGATGAAGTAGGCGGTGGTCGAACTCGCTAAAAATAGTTTTGTGGTTATCAGAGGGCCTTCGAGAGATCCATTAGACTGAGAAGGATATGACACAACTCAGCTTAGTGATTATTAGTGGATTGTCCGGGTCTGGCAAATCTCACGCGCTCAAGGTGTTTGAGGATGCTGGGTATTTCTGCATCGACAACCTTCCCCCGGCCCTGCTGCCGACTTTTGTCGATCTTTGCAATCAGCAGAAAGGTGAGATCACCAATGTGGCGTTAGGCATCGATATTCGAGAGCGGGTGTTTTTTTCTGACCTGGTCGGTATTCTTGAGCGTGTCAAGGGGCTCGGGCATTCTGTCCAGCTACTGTTTCTTGAATCACGGGAAGAAGTATTAGCTCGGCGATTTTCCGAGTCGAGGCGCCCGCATCCACTCTTGCCTCATTTGCCAGTGTTGGAAGGTGTTCGATTCGAAGCGCAACGGCTTGCGGAGCTTCGGCGGCATGCAGACCGTGTCATTGATACGTCGGATCTGACGGTACATGAACTCCGCGACTTGCTCACCAGGCAGTTCCGGCAAGATCCAGGCGAAAAGAAACTCACTATTTCACTGCTCACATTCGGTTATAAGTTCGGGGTTCCCTACGATATTGATTTGTTATTCGATGTGCGATTCCTCAAGAATCCCTATTTCGTTCCTGATCTGAAGTCGCTTCCCGGAGATGATCCAAGAGTCCGCACCTTCGTGTTGTCGAACGCCGATGCCGTTGCGTTGATCGAGCGGCTCGAAGGGTTGCTCAAGTTTCTCATCCCGCAGTTCGAGCGCGAGCCGCGCAGCTATCTGACGATTGCCATCGGGTGTACCGGTGGTCGGCATCGATCTGTTGCGGTGGCCGGACGTCTGCAAGAAGGCCTTTCTGCCATAGGCTACGACGTAGCGCTAAAGCACCGCGACATTCACAAATCATAGGTCTTGCGAAGAGGGACCCGTCTGCGCTGCTTCAGCGAGGCGTGATTGCGTCTTTCTGCCCATTTCTTGACAGGTAGAACATAGTGACTATACTTGCCCATGTGAGCATACACACGATGATTTTCTTGAGAATGAAGAAGTGAGAAGCGTCCCGCAAAATGAAGGTGGACAAAATCAGGAAAATAATTCTCGCATGTAAGGTTGTCGTATAGAGTGACAGGGAAGATATATGCTGAGCTCATTTAAAAACGTATTCGAGACCGATCTGATCACATTCCTGAAGCCGCGCAAGCAGCTGGTGGGGCTCGATATTGGATCCAGTGCGATTAAGCTTGTTCAGTTGAAGGAAAGCAAAGGGCGGTACATTCTTCAGAAGTTCGGTGTGAAACCCCTTGAGCCCGAGGTGATTGTTGACGGGACGGTGATGGATGAAGGTCGTGTGGTTTCGGCCATTCGAGAGTTGTTCGATGAAACCGGCGTCAAGAATAAACAGGTGGCAGTCTCAATTTCAGGACACGCCGTCATCGTGAAGAAGATCAGCTTGCCCCCGATGCCGGATGAGGAATTGGAAGGGCAGGTGAAATTAGCAGCGGAGCAGTACATCCCGTTCGATATCAACGAAGTGAATATCGATTTTCATGTGTTGCCAGCCGATCTGTCAGGGGACAAGCAGACAGATATGGCGGTTATTCTCGTTGCTGCGAAGAAAGACAAGATCAATGAATTGACTGAACTTGTCAAGGGCGCGGGTCTTATGCCGATGATCATGGATGTGGATGCGTTTGCGATCGAGAATATGCACGCTATCAATTATCCGATGGCGCAGGATGAAACGACGGCGTTGATCAATATCGGGGCGAGTGTGATGAATGTGAATATCATCCGCGGCGGCGCCTCTCTGTTCACGCGGGATATTCCATTGGGCGGCAATCGTTACACCGAGGCCATTCAACGCGAGATGGGTATGTCCTATGAAGAGGCGGAAGAAAGTAAACGAGTGGGGAAGGGAAGAGACTCTGGCGAGGGGGCGTTGAGTACTGTCATGAACAGCATGAATGGCGAGGTCGTTTCTGAAATCGCCAGAACGGTGGATTACTTTAAAACGTCCGCTGCAAATGCTGAGCTGGATCGAGTGCTTGTGTGCGGTGGTGTCGCGCAAGCTAAAGGATTGATCCAGCAACTCGGTGATCGGATGCAAATTCCTGTAGAGCTGGCCGACCCATTTAGCGAAATCGATGTCACCGGAAGCGGTATGGATCCAGACCTGTTGGCCGATCTGGCGCCATCGGCGGCGGTCGGCGTCGGGCTGGCACTGCGGGCAGTGGGTGACCGATGATTCGCATTAATCTGCTTGCCTCTGGGGCAAAAGCAAGAAAATCCAAGCCTCAGTACGATGTCCGTGCACAAGCACTGCTCGGCGTGGGAGTGCTTCTGATTATTGTGACCGGATGCTGGTGGTATGCCGCCGCACTCGATAGTGAGATTGAGGCGCGACAGGAAGAGAAACGGGACAAGGAAAGTCAGGTCGCACAATTAAAAGAGCAGGTGAAGAAAGTTCAAGACTTTGAACAAAAGAAAAAACTGCTAGAGGATAAAAATCGAATCATCGACCAGCTTGAGCAGTCGAGAATGGGGCCGGTGAAAGTGCTGGATCATGTCAGCCAGAGTATCGAGCCTCTGAAGATCTGGTTGACGAAGTTAGGTGTGTCATCCGATACGGTGGAATTGGAAGGAAAAGCGCTCACGAACGATGATGTCGTGGAATTTGCGAATAATCTTCGGCGGACAGACTATTTTGCCGGCATCAATCTTCAGGAAAGCAAGGCGACGGTTGAAAACAAGATCAATGTATTCCAGTTTCGATTGACGTTTCGCCTGAAGGGATGAATATGGAGCTGCCATCGGTCAATCTGGACTCGCTACGCAATGTTCCCGCCCCGCAGAAGGTGGCGCTTCTGTTTCTGCTTGTCGGCGGCCTCGTCGCCGCATTTTACTTCTATATTGCTGAACCAAAATCTGCAGAGATCGCAGCCTTAGAGGCTGAAAACAGCAGATTGGAGAGCGAAGTTCAAACGCTCAGCATCAAAGTCAAACATCTAGATGAGATCATCGCTGCGAGTAAGCAGCTCGAAATTGAGTTGGCAAAGAAGAAGGAGCGTCTCCCCCCGGAGGAAGAAGCCGCGATTCACCGATGTGTATGGCAAGAAGCAGGAGCGTGAGTATGTCAAGCTCCTCCATCCGAAAGAAGGCTCAGAATGAAACCATTATTGTCTAGCGTGAGTGGTTTGATGACGGCGAGGCGGTTCATCGGAGCGTTGGGGGTATCCCTCATTGCTTTGGGAGCGCATGCCGGGATGATTCCGCTTGATGATGAAGCCGGTGAATCTAGCAAGAGCGGCCTTGCGGAAGTTGAGAAGGGTATCGTCGCGCTGCCGGCTCAATCAGTCACCAACATCGAGGTACATCCGGAAGGAGATCGGGTTACGGTGGCAATCGTTGGCGACGGCACATTCTTTCCTGATGCGAAGTTGCTGGATGAGTCTCGGTTAGTGATTGATATGCCGGCTGTGTCCTCTGCGTTCCGGCAGTCGTCTGTGCAGGGGCAGCATCAGTTGCTCAAAACTATCAGGGTAGGGCATCACGCCGATAGGGTTCGACTTGTATTTGACCTGCTTGAGCAGCCTGCTTTTTCTGTCGAAACTAAGGGTAATAGAATTCTTGTTGTGCTCAGTCCGAAAGAGTCGCACGGTTCCTCCAGTGAGGCATCACAGCCGACTAATCCCATCGAGAGCTCACGTCCGGCACTTCAGGAGCGCACGGTACTGTCGGATTCAGGGCTGCGGATTGTAAAAAGAGCTGCACGAATTATCGGTCCCGCACAGTCTTCTTTTAAGGTTCAGACGGTACAAATGGCAACGGAGAGTACTCCGGATCAAAAGGATAGCCGATCGGATGATGTTGTCGCAGGACAGACCCGGTTTGTTGGCCGACGCATCTCACTCGACTTTCAACAAGCGGACATCACGAATATTTTACGACTGATTGCCGATGTCAGTGGTTTCAATATCGTCGTTGGCGAGGGTGTCAAATCCAAGGTCACCATGAAACTTGTGAATGTACCGTGGGATCAAGCCTTGGACATGCTCTTGAAGATGAACGGGCTCGGCATGATTCGTCAGGGATCGATTGTCTGGGTGGACACGCTGTCAAATCTTGCAAAGCAACAGGATGAAGAAGCAAGAGCGAAAGATGCCAAAGTCAAGGCCGAGGAATTGGTTGACCGTGTCTTTTACATCAAGAATATCCAAGCTCAAGAACTGATGACGTCGTTACGCCAATATTTGAGCCCGCGCGGCGTAATGCAGTTTAATGCAGGAAGCAACGCGCTGATTGTGAGGGAAACGGAGAGCAAGCTGGCGATCATGAGGCAGCTGGTCGATGGACTCGATTTGGAAGTGCCGCAAGTCCAGATTGAAGCGCGCATCGTTCAGGCGGATACCGTCTACGCCAGAGGATTGGGAATTCAGTGGGGCTTCCAGGCTGCGAACAGAACGCCGTCGACGTTCAACGCCATCGGCGGTCTCAACGGTCCGTTCGGCGAAGTTGCTGGTACGGGGAGCAATACGATATCCAGAAGCTTCCTGGTGAATTTGCCGGCTCAGGTCGGTGGGTTGCCTGCTGTACCTGGTATTGGCTGGACGTTTGGAAAGTTGGGTGGAGATTTTGGTTTGGATATGCGGTTGTCTGCCGGAGAATTGTTGGGTCTGACGAAAGTGATCGCCGCCCCGAAGATTATGACGCTGGATAAGCGCGAAGCGAAAATCTCTCAGGGTGAATCGATTCCATTTCAAACCACTTCGTTACAGGGAACACAGACGACGTTTGTGGATGCCAATTTGGAACTGAACGTGACACCTCAAATCACATCGCGCGATCCGAAAGAGGATGCCAAGAGGATTCTGTTGAAGGTGCGGGCAACTCGGAATGCCGTGGGCGCTCGCAGCAATCCGGCCGGTCCGAGCATTGATCGACGCGAGGCAAACACCCAAGTGCTTGTTCGAGATGGCGAGACGATGGTGATTGGCGGAGTGTTTGTTGATACGCAGAATAACAACGTCCAGGGAGTGCCGTATATGTCCCGCATTCCAGTTCTTGGCTGGTTGTTCAAGAACAAGTCCGAGTCGGTCTCCAAGCAAGAGCTGCTCATTTTCTTGACGCCGAGCATTGTGAAGACATAGATCGTAGTCGTTTCCAGTCAGATGTTCTGAAGTAAGAGAACGTGCGTGGTGATGCTGACACAGCGTCGCCACGCACGTTTATTTTGGTTGAAGGTGCCGCTCTAGGCATGTAGGGAATGGTTCTACATGTCGATTCATCCATGATCAGTTCCAAATGCTCTTCCCGCCTCTTTCCAGGGCGCGGTGGAATTCGTTTAGTTTAACAACGAGCTGTGCTACGATCCCCTCGCGTATTGGCCGCGTGTTTCTGAAGAAGCGTGTTGTGCCATAACCATCCAATGAATGCCAGGTGTGGGAATCGGCTATGACATTGTCATCAACTGTATCGGTCTCGCTTGGCGAGCGGAGCTATAAGATTCTAATTCAACCCGGCCTTTTGAATCGGCTTGACGGGAGGTTGAGTGAGCTGGCGGTGAAGGGGAAGGTCGGCGTGGTGACGGATCGTCACGTAGCCCGCTACTACCTGAGCGGGATGCTGCGTCAGCTGAAGAAGTGCGGCGTCGATGCGGTTCCGATTGTGCTGCCTCCCGGTGAACAGTCGAAGAAGCTGGATATGATTACGCACATTCTTGATGTGATGGCACGTCATCGGTTCGAGCGCTCGTCGTTTCTCTTTGCGCTTGGTGGAGGGGTGGTCGGCGATATAGCAGGATTTGCAGCGGCGATCTATCAGCGCGGGATCCCATTTGTTCAGGTTCCCACTACCCTCATCGCCCAGTCTGATTCGAGCGTCGGAGGAAAGACGGGAGTCGATCATCGGCTGGGTAAGAATCTGATCGGAGCGTTCTATCAACCCAAGGAAGTATGGATTGATCCGTTGACGCTTCGGACTTTGCCGATGCGTGAGTGGATTGCCGGGCTGGCGGAGGTCATCAAGTATGGCATTATCGCCGATGAGGGGTTTTTTTCATATCTTCAGCGGGAGATGCCCAGTTTGCTGAAGCGAACACCAGACATTGTTGCAGTGGCAGTG
>JABMDH010000009.1:40205-49240 GCA_015904075.1 Nitrospira sp. | reverse complement strand
CAGCTGAAGAAGTGCGGCGTCGATGCGGTTCCTATCGTACTGCCTCCCGGTGAACGGTCGAAGAAGTTGGATGCGATCACGCACATTCTTGATGTGATGGCGCGCCATCGGTTTGAGCGGTCGTCGTTTCTCTTTGCGCTTGGCGGAGGTGTAGTCGGCGATATAACAGGATTTGCGGCGGCGATCTATCAGCGCGGCATCCCATTCATTCAGATTCCAACTACCCTCATTGCCCAGTCTGATTCGAGCGTCGGGGGAAAGACAGGAGTCGATCATCGGCTGGGTAAGAATCTGATCGGGGCGTTCTATCAACCCAAGGAAGTATGGATTGATCCGCTGACGCTTCGGACTTTGCCGATGCGCGAATGGGTTGCCGGGCTAGCGGAGGTCATCAAGTACGGCATTATCGCGGATGAGGGGTTGTTTTCATATCTTCAGCGAGAGATGCCCGGTTTGCTGAAACGAAAACCCGATATTGTTGCAGTGGCAGTGAAGCGGTCTTGCGAAATCAAAGCTCAAGTAGTCGCAGCGGATGAGCGGGAGTCTGACCGTCGGCGCATCCTCAATTATGGACACACGATTGGGCATGCGCTTGAAACGCTGGGTCGATATGAATCGCTCATTCATGGTGAGGCTGTCGGGATCGGGTTGGTTCAAGAAGCTGACATCGCATGTTTTCTTGGGGCGTGTGATCGCAGTGTCGTGCAACGTATTCAAGCCATTGTCCAGGCCGCCGGTCTGCCCGATCGCATGCCGCATTGGACAGCGGCCAAAATCTGGAAGGCGATGCTTCATGACAAGAAAGTGACTGGAGGCCAAGTTGTCGGTGTGTGGCCGGAACGGATCGGACATGTTCGGATGATGCCGATCGATGAACCGACTTTTTACCAATGGCATCACACGCTGCCGAAGCCTGCTTCCAGCAAGAGCCGCTCTCGCAAGAAGGCGGTCCAACAGAGACGGTAGGTCTGTTTGATGCGCATACTTCGGATTGCCATGGCACAGATTGATCCGACGGTCGGGGATATCTCCGGCAATATGCGGCTTGTCAAAGCGTGGATCAAGGAAGCGCGGAAGGCCGGCGCCGATCTGGTGGTGTTTCCGGAATTGACGGTGACCGGCTATCCCCCTGAAGATTTGCTTCTAAAGCCGCGGTTTGTGTTGGACAACCGGCGGGCGATCGACGAGATCGCCAAAGAGTGTACGGGGCTTGTCGCCGTGATCGGGTATGTCGGCCAAGGGAGTGCCGATAGAGGGAAGGTACAGGCGGCGCATACCGCTACCGTAGGTGGGCATGAACTATTTAATGCGGCGGCGGTCGTCGCAGGCCGACAGGTCATCGCCCGATACAGCAAATGGATCCTGCCGAACTACGGGGTCTTTGACGAAAGCCGGTATTTTCACCCCGGTCGTCACATGGTGTTGATGACGCTACGCGGTGTGGCCGTTGCTGTCAGTATTTGCGAAGACATCTGGTCGCCGGATGGGCCCACTTCCGTGCAGGCGGCGGCGGGGGCGGAAGTGGTTGTGAATATCAATGCGTCGCCGTTCCATATCGGGAAGAGCCGTGCGCGTGAACAGGTATTGGCAACCAGGGCCCGGGAAAACGGAATCATTCTGGCATATGCCAACATGGTCGGGGGACAGGATGAATTGGTGTTTGACGGCAACAGCATGATTGTCAATCAAACGGGTGAGGTGATTGCCCGGGGGAAGGAATTTGCAGAGGATTTGATCCTCGCAGATCTTTCGGTGGATGCCGTTGCGCGAACTCGGATGGTGCAGGGGCGAAGAAAACGTCTCACGGCGGCCATGGCAGCTGCCGTCGAACGGGTGACGATCAAATCGCCCACGCGTTCGACGAAACGCTCGCACAGGGTGCTGTCTCTAGGGCCGGTGCTCGGGGATTCCGATGCCGTCTATCGCGCACTGGTGCTGGGCGTGCAGGATTATGTGCGGAAGAACGGATTTCGCAAGGTCGCGATCGGACTGAGCGGAGGAATCGACAGCGCGCTGACAGCGGTCGTTGCGGTTGATGCGCTGGGCCCTGATAATGTGCTGGGGATATTCATGCCATCGCCGTATACATCAGTTGAGAGCGCGGAGGATGTGGAGGAACTCAGCCATCGAATTGGCATCGAGTATCGGACTATCCCGATTACCCCGATGTTTCAATCCTACCAGGCCGCTCTTGCCTCGACATTTCATGGGAAAGCGGTTGATACAGCAGAGGAAAATCTACAGGCCCGCATTCGCGGGAATACGTTGATGGCGTATTCGAACAAGTTCGGCCACCTTGTATTAACGACCGGCAATAAGAGTGAAATGAGTGTCGGCTATGCCACGTTGTATGGGGATATGGCCGGTGTGTTTGCGGTGATTAAGGATGTCCCGAAAACCATGGTGTATGAGTTGTCCCGGCTTCGGAATCTTCGAGGCCGTACGCCTGTCATTCCCAAACGAATTCTTGATCGGCCCCCTAGTGCCGAACTGAGGCCCAATCAGAAGGACGAAGATTCCTTGCCGGCCTATGCCATTCTCGACCCCATTCTTCAATTCTACGTGGAAGAGAACCGCTCAATCGAAGAAATCGTTGCTGCAGGATTCGACCGTGCCACTGTAGCGCGAGTCGTGGCCATGGTGGATGGCAGTGAGTTCAAACGTCGCCAAGCCCCGATCGGGATCAAAGTCACACATCGGGCGTTCGGCAAGGATTGTCGAATGCCGATCACCAACGGGTATCGCAATTCGTAGCTGATTGGGACGATCGCTCGCTGAATCTTGCTTCTTTCTTACCCGCCTGGACCAGTTCTCATAATCGTTCTTGGCGAAATTGCAGGAGGTTTGCGCTTTTCAGCGTTGTGCCGAATGAGAGGATTGGGCTATGATGCCTTCTCCGATACCAGGGACATGAGATTGGTATCGTCGTGGCGGGCCCGGGGATCGGGCATGAGGATGTTTGCGAGAGAACCTGTCATTGCAGCAGGCTCACGTTATGTCTCCGGGCAGGACGCCTATGCCATTCTCGACCCCATTCTTCAATTCTACGTGGAAGAGAACCGTTCGATCGAAGAAATCGTTGATGCGGGATTCGACCGCGCCACCGTAGCGCGAGTGGTGGCCATGGTGGATGGCAGTGAGTTCAAACGTCGCCAAGCGCCTATCGGCATCAAAGTCACACATCGGGCATTTGGCAAGGATTGTCGAATGCCGATTACCAACGGGTATCGCAATTCGTAGCTGATTGGGACGACCGCTCGCCGGATTTGGCTTTTCTCTCGCCTGCCCTGGTCGGTTCTCATAGTCGTTCTTGGCGAAATTGCAGGAAGTTTACGTTTTCAGCGTTGTGCCGAATGAGAGGATTGGGCTATGATGCTTCCTTCGATCTCAGGGACATCGAGCTCGGCGTCTTCGTGGCGTGCCCCGTTGTCGAGCATGAGGGTTGTTTGCGATAGCACCTGTAATCGCAGCCGTCTCGCGTTATTTCTCCTGGCAGGGTGCTAGGTTATGCGGACGCAGTGTGCATGCTTCTAGGCAAGGAGGCAAAGCGATGAAACTGGTGGAAGCCGTCATCAAGCCCTTCAAGCTGGATGAAGTGAAGGATGCGCTGCTGGACATAGGTGTGCTGGGCATGACCGTGTCTGAAGTCAAAGGCTTCGGCCGTCAGAAAGGCCATAAAGAAACGTATCGTGGACAGGAGTACACGATTGAGTTTGTGCCAAAAGTCAAAATTGAGGTGGCTGTGACGGACGCACTGGTGCCACGGGTGATTGAGGCGATTACGCGGGCGGCCAAAACCGGCAGCATTGGCGACGGGAAGATTTTTGTGCGAGACCTGAGTGCGGTGGTGCGAATCCGAACAGGAGACACCGGAGAAACGGCATTGTGACGAGGGCTGGGAATCCAACAGCATTCTGTCGTGTTGGAAACGAGAGCGAAGCGCCCATAACGGGGTATTGTGTGAATTGGGATGGGCATCGGGTCAGATAACGGGTGGAACATGTCTTCAGCCAAAGGCAGCATGAGCCGAAAGGTGGGCCGGTCATTGCGAATGAGCTCTGAAAGGAGGAGGGGATGAACGTGCGAGAAGTGTTGGAGTTTGCCAAGAAGCACAGGGTCCAGATGGTGGACCTGAAGTTCGTGGACCTGCCGGGAGTGTGGCAGCACATGAGCATCCCTGTGAGCGAATTGACGGAAGGCTTATTCAAGGACGGCTCCGGTCTCGACGGGTCATCCATTCGTGGCTGGAAGGCGATCAACAACAGTGATCTGTTGATGGTCCCCGATCCTTCAACGGCCTGCCTGGATCCTTTCACGGCAGTACCAACGCTCAGCCTGACCGGCAATGTGGTGGACCCGATCTCACGCGAGAATTATGAGCGTGACCCTCGGTTTATTGCCCAGAAGGCGGAAAAGTATCTTCAAAGCACCAAGATCGGCGATGCATCGTTTTGGGGGCCTGAAGCCGAATTCTTCATCTTCGACCATGCCCGCTATGATCAAACCAGCAACAGCGGGTACTACTTTCTCGATTCCGAGGAAGGCGCATGGAACATGGGGCAGGAGGGATTTAATTTGGGCGGCAAGCTCCGCCACAAGCAGGGCTATTTCCCTGTGGCTCCTGCGGATACGCAGCAGGATATCCGCAGTGAAATGGTCATCGAGATGGAAAAAGTCGGCATCGTTGTTGAGAAGCATCATCACGAAACGGCATCGGCCGGCCAGGCCGAGATCGATATTCGATTCGATTCGTTGGTGAAGACGGCAGACAAAATGATGATGTACAAGTACATCGTCAAGAACGTGGCCCGCCGTCATGGCAAAACGGCGACGTTCATGCCGAAGCCGATTTTCGGCGACGCCGGTTCCGGCATGCACACCCATCAGAGTATCTGGAAAGAGGGGAAGCCCTTGTTTGCCGGTAAGGATTACGCGGGTGTGTCACAGATGTGTTTGCATTACATCGGCGGGATCCTCAAGCATGCGCCGGCCCTGGCGGCCTTTACCAATCCAACGACCAATTCATACAAGCGAATCACACCGGGGTTCGAAGCGCCGGTGCTGCTCGCCTATTCCAGCCGCAATCGTTCAGCGGGGATCCGTATTCCGATGTATTCGCCCAGTCCGAAGGCCAAACGGATCGAAGTGCGGTTTCCCGATCCTGCCTGTAATCCCTATTTAGCATTCGCCGCGATGCTTATGGCAGGCCTCGACGGGATTCAGAATAAGATTGATCCGGGCGAGCCTGCCGAAAAAGATCTGTACGATCTTGATCCCAAAGAGGCAGCCAACATCCGAACGATGCCCGGGAGTCTCAATGAAGCGATCGACAGTCTGGAAAAAGACCATCAGTTCCTCCTTAAGGGAGAGGTCTTTACAGAGGATTTGATCGAAGCCTGGATCGGCTACAAGAGAAATAAAGAGATCGATCCGATGCGGCTTCGCCCGCATCCCTACGAGTTTTTCCTCTATTACGATGTCTAACTAAGAAGAGAGAGATCCGGCACAGCCAAGATCATTCGGCTGTGCCGGTTAGGATTGTGTCCAGACCATGTCCCAGAGCACCTGATTGATGCTGTGGGGTTTCTTGCTGCCAGTTGCCGTTCTCGATATAGCCTCGGTAGATTTTCCAGCCTCCAGCTCTCGTCAATGTTCCACGACTGTCAGTGCCAGAAATCGTCCGTTCGCACAGCCGAATGATTTGTGGGTTTTAGCGGGCAATAACTTCGTGTTCGGTGCTTGTCCCATCCGCTTGGTGGTCGCCGAGCGCCAGCGTGAGACCGAAAGTCCTTTCTGATAAATCGTATCAGGATCGACAGACACGGTCTGTTTGTTCTGGTTCTAAACCAGATGAGAAATAGCCTGTACCATACGGATCATTCTGTTGGGGACAGCCTTCTCCTTCTCTACTGGTAGAGCTATAAATAGTTGAAATCACAAGAGAGTTAATCTGATCTGCAGGGTCTCATTTTTGCTCAACAGGCTACCGTGGTTGCCTGTGACAATGTGTGGGCGTAACTTGCGGAGGATTCGGCATGGATCAACAGAAGTCCTCAGTCGAATGCTACGAACGGGGGTTGGTGCTCAAGCGGATAGGCATGTTGCAAGAGGCGATTGAAAATTTTCAACATGCTGCTCTAAATCCAGAGTATGCCGGGAGAGCGCATGTGCACATCGCCTTGTGTTTGAAAGCCGTTGGTAATCAGGAAGAGGCGGTGGTGGCATTCCGGAAGGCCTTTACTTCGCCCTCATTGTCATCTGAAGAGCGACGGCACATCCTGTATCACATCGGCCAGACGCTCGAATCGTTAGGACGATATGCAGAAAGCCTTGAGGCATATAGCAAATTGAGAAATGAAGACCCTGAGTTCCGTGATGTGACGCAAAAGATCAAACGGCTGTGCAATAGCGGGCGTCGGTCCCTTTCAGAGTCTGAAACGTCGTGGCAGGTGTGGATGGATGAGGCCCGAACGTTGACGCCAACTGTTCTGGCCTTGTTGGAACAGACGGGACTATGGTTAGGCCGGCAGGCAGAAACACTCAAAAGCCATCGCTGGTTCGAGAGTGCGAATGCTGCCCCTTCGAATAAAACAGGCCAGGGGCTCTATGCGATCGCAATGTCCAAACGACGGAGTCAGTCGGTTGGAAGGGATCGCATGGCCAACACACGCCGGCATGCCCGTGTGCCGGTCCGTTTACGAAGCCAATTTACAACAGACGGCCTGACCGTGGGAGGCGAGGGAGAACTGCGTGATCTCTCGCCATGGGGTTGCCGCATGACGAGTCCTGCGACGGTTTCTATTTCTATTGGAGCAGACATGAAGTGCCGTATTTTCCCAAAGGGGGCAGGATCTCCCTTTGTCATCGATGGGGCGACCGTGCGCTGGATCAGTCGTGAAGAGTTCGGCCTGGCCTTTACTAAGGTGCATCCCGGGGTACAGCAGCAACTTGAACAGCTGTGCAGTGCCCAGGCTGCGTGAACGCGAGAGGGTACTGTCATGTGCGTGAGCTCATGACGCAGGGCCTTCGTCGTGTCCTCTCAATAAATGTACCGTCGGCAGCAGTCATTGCAGGAAGTGTAGTTGTAGGCGGAACCGTCTTCTTATGCGGCGTATGGAAAGGTATCGCATCGTTCAGTCGAGGGGATGATCGTACTCTCGACCAGACCGGTGGCAGATGGAGAAGGCATCCATAGTTCGTAGTCAAACCCTCGGCGCCGCAAGCAGACCGCTCCCTGTCGGCTCAAGGCATCCACACTTGTGAATATCTGGTTCCAGGTCAATCCCGGGAGAAAAGACAGAAGCTTCTCCAGCAAGATGGATCCTTGCTCGTGAACGGCAAGGAGGATCTTCGCCTCCGTGTGTTCGACCGCAGCATTCATGGGCGACCTCCCTGGTTGGCATGGGCCATGTACGAATAGGCCGACATCCTCGTCTGTGTCGGGCTCCATCGGACGACCATCACGAGAATGATTCCCAAGGTGAACAGCATGCCGCCGAGTGCCGCCAGCGCCAGCCACTCTCCACCCTTGAACCATTGGGAAATCACTTCCGTTAGCATGACCACAAGGATCGTATCGACGATGAACGTGACCTTCACGCGGCCCTCGCTGAAATAGGTGACCGTCGTTTTGAACACTTCGACGATCGCCAGCAAGATCAGCATGTCGATGATCACCTTCCGTAAGACTACCTCGGCCGGATGGTCAATGAGCATGAACAGATCGAGGAATGACTTCAGAACTCCTCCGGTGAGTGCGGCCAAGAGGGTGACGATCATGAGACTGAGCACTCCCTTGATGCCGATGGCCCATATGCCCATCAGATCGAGAGTACGCAGTCGGTCCCATCTGGAGTGCCCTTCGAGCAGGTGAGGTTGCCCGGGTGCTGTTCGGAACATGCTAGAAGTCATCGATTGACACCGGCCGAAGCAGGTCTCGAACAGAAAGGACTCCAACCACGGCGGTGGCCTTGCACACCATCAAGTGCCTGGTGCCATGGCGTTGCATCAGGTCAGCCGCTTCCGTAATCGGCCGCCGTTCGTCGATGCCGATCACGGGTGTGCTCATGATTGTTGCAATGGGGAAGTGGGATGATTCCTGATCGGTTCCCACCACCTTCCTGACGATATCCGATTCCGTCACAATGCCGACGATGTGATGGTCATGCTCTACAAAAACGCTTCCGATCTTGCGACGGGACATCAATTTCGCCGCATCGACGGCGCTCATCGTTCCCGGTGCTGTGACTAATTCCCTGTTCATCAGTTGTCCGACAGTGATCATGCTAACCCCTCCTTCTAAAACCCCGTTCATTGTTATTTGATGTATTGGTATGGAAGGTACTGCGCATGCGTTGCGCAACTGTGTCTTCGATGTAAAATCTCTGTTAACCCTGATCAGAAAGGCATCTGTATCTGGCTCACTTTACAACTTTGCCGCCAAAAGCAGGGCAAGGGTACTAGATGTTAATCTATGAGTAGTTAGAAAAGACGGCTTCCCATGCAGCGTGATAGAAGGCAGAATGGTTTCTGACACCATTCATTTCTCCAGGTGTGCAAGATCAGGGCAGAATGTTTACAGGGTTATACCGAAGAACGGTCTCATGATGTGTTAGCGGGCGTACCGTTCCCCATGTATCAGGCTCAACTAGAAGCCAGAAGTTCACCCGTGACGGTGTCACGTCGGTAGGGGAGGACTATCAGAGCAGCCAGAAAAAGAAGCCCCAGGCCACTCGTATGAGCGGCCTGGGGCGTGAAGATACCGGAAGAGGTTATTCCACTTCGACGGTGATCGTATGAGAAGCCACGACGGGATCGTGGTCCTTGGTGGCACCGGTCAGGGTAACCTTATGCGATCCCTTGTTCAGGCTCTTGATCGTTCCGGAAAAGCCCTTCTGGTATTCGCCGTCCACATAGGCATGGACATGTGTCGCCTGCGTGCCCTTGGTCAAGTCATACTTGATCTCGAAGGTATCGCTGACTTTGGCTCCGTCCTTGGGGGACGTAATCACCAGCTTCGATCCGTCCTCAACCGG
>JABMDH010000009.1:38375-40105 GCA_015904075.1 Nitrospira sp. | reverse complement strand
TTTGCCTTTCGTCTCTTGCACGATGAGGTCGAGGAACTGGTCGAAGGCTTCGAGGGCTTTGGTCGGGTCCGGCGCCCAGGTCAACGCATGGGTGAACTGTTTGATGAGCACGGCCGTCAAGCGCAATTGTTGCTGATCGGTCGGATCGGTCAACTTCTGCCCGTAGCGATTGCGGACATAGAAGCGGTCGTGCAGCTTGGCCTCCTCGATGTCGATTTGCGCTTTGGAAATATAGACGTTGCGCATGGCGAGCGCGTTGGCAAAGGCGTAGAGAAAGGCGGGGGTATCGTCAGACCGGATGTCCATAATCGTGTCGGTCGGTGACTGGCTGTTGTCGAAGGTGATTTGGACGGGGTGGAGCAGGCCGCTGAAGGACCCACGGCGCCGTCCGAGTTGTTCGACCAGCCGGCGATTCACCGCATGGCGGGCTTCTTCGAATTGATGTGTGTCGAGCAGGCCGATGACGGCGCGCAGTTCCTGCGTGAGCCGGTCCTGTTCAGCCGGTCCGAATGGAGCGCCGTGAACCGGTTGGACGCGGAAGATATCGACGATTTTTTTGCTGCTCAGCCCGGGCCGACCCTGTGGACGCCGGCGCGGACTTTCACTGTAGGAGGCTTTCGCCGGCTTGGCCGATGCGGCTTCGGCGAACGTATAGATTTGCCCTTCTTCGATATTCAATCCAAAGGCGGAGAGGAGGCCGCAGATGGTGGCGAACTCGGCAAAATAGTCATAGGCGACGATGGTCACATCGGCACGGTTGTCCTGTTGTTCGATGATCGAGAGTTCGCAGAGATGGTCAGGCGTCAGTCGGGCTGCCAGATGAATATGCCTCGCAATGGCGGTTGGATCGACTCGCCGGAAATATTCCTGATCCATCCGGCTGATAAAGTCGTGCAGAATGTCGGACGGGACGTCCTGGCAGTGAGATGTGACGGTCCGGAGGATCTGTTCGCGGGAGTCCATTGTAGCTGCAGTATACCCCAATGCCGTTCATTGTGTGAGAGGGAGCGCGCCAGTATAATGCCGCGCCAGACGGAGATGGCGAGGAACGTGAAACGTGAGGCGTGAAACGTGAGGCGAAAGCCTGAGAAAGTCGGCAGGTCAGGGTCGTCGGCTGGGGAACTGGTGCCGGTTTCACGGAGGGCATCTGCAGGGCCTGATCCGACTCCAGTCTTGCTGGCTGAAGCACGGAATCCTGAGCAGATCAGAGCCATTCTGTCGGCCTATGGGTTGAGGAATATCGAGCAAGCCGACCGTAATCTCGGCACGATGGCGGGGGAACCGCATGAGCGGCGTCAGTTGGCCGAGATCCTTCCGCAGCTGTTAGCGGCCGTCGCGCGGACGGCCGATCCCGATCAAGCGCTCAATCATTGGGAGCGGCTGTTATCAAACGTGACCCGCTCATCCTTTCTGGACTATCTGCGCAGTTGGCCGCGCATGGTGGAGGTCCTTGCGACGATTTTTGGCAACAGCGATTCGCTGGCTTTCACGATCGTTCGCGATCCCATGCTGGTCTATTGGCTGGCTGAGGAGCAGATACTCTCGAAACCGGCAACCCGCGCCGGCATCGAACAGTCATTGCAGAAGCAGCTGGCCAGGCTGACGGTGAAGGAGTTGAAGCTGGACGTGTTGCGCCGGGTGCGGCGGCGGGAGATGTTGCGGATTGGTGTGCGCGATCTGCTGCGCATGGCCGACGTCCCGGAGACCATGGCCGCCCTCTCTGATTTGGC
>JABMDH010000009.1:29635-38275 GCA_015904075.1 Nitrospira sp. | reverse complement strand
CCGCTGAGGCAGCCGGCCAATACGATTCCCAATCCCATCAACCCGATACGTCCCATCTGCTGCATTGCAACCTCCCTAGTTTAAACTCACCGAATGGACACGACGGTCTCTCCTGCTCTGCCGGATGTCCTTGTACGTGTTGACCCGTCGTTCACCGGTAGAGCATGCGTGTGTATTCTAATTTTCAAATTGGCGCGAGTCAATCCGTCTGGTTACAGCGCGCCGAACATTCGTGTGAAAAAGGCCTTGGTGAGCGTCATGTGTTGCGAGATATCCGTCTGAAGATGTCTCGCCCCGGCCTGCCAATCATCCGTTGTATAGCCCACCCGCCGCGCCAGAAAGATAAACTCGTCCGAATCAGTCGGGGGAAGGACGCGATCCTTGGCATTGCCCCGGACCATCCGAAGGCCGTCGATGAGCATGCGGATGAAGAAATAGGCCTTGCGTAAGTTCTCGCCGTCCGGTCTTGTGACTATACCGCACTCGACGAGTCCGGCGAGTGCTTGCATCGTGTTGGGCGTGCGTAATATGGAGCGCTTATGACCGTGCATGATTTGGAGATATTGCACGGCGTATTCGATATCGACGATTCCGCCCGGGCTGTACTTGAGGTTGACCGTGCCCTGCTCCACCAGTTGCTTCAGTTGCTGCCGGCGCAGATCCAAGGCGACAGCAATATCCCACCGGGTTCCACTGTAGACATAGGCGTCACGATGGGCCTCGACCCGTTTGCCAAGGGCGGCATCCCCTGCCACATGCCGCAGCTTGATCAAGGATTGCCGCTCGAACGGGGCGGCCAGGCCTGTGTCATTGTAATACCCGGTGATTTCGTCGAATGGATTTGTCAAAGAGCCTTTGCCGCCGTGGGGCCGGAGGCGCACATCGAGATGGAAAATCCCCTCCTGTCTGGACTCGATCCACTGGAGCAGTTCCTGCCCCAGGCGTTCAAAGTATTCGCTGTTGTCGATGGCCTGTTTGCCCCCGGTACGTCCTGCATCGCCGTAGACGAACAGGACTTCGATATCTGAGGCATAGCCCAGTTCACGGCCGCCGAACTTGCCCAATCCAAGAATCGTGAAGGGGCAGGGTTTCTTATTGGCCAACCGGGGAGGGCCGTAGAGCTTGTTCAATTTGGCCTGGCAGTCCTTCAGGCTTCGGTCCACGATTACTTCAGCCAGCTGGGTGAGTGCGCCGGAAAAGTCGGCTAGTGCGACACCCGGCTCAACAATGTGCTTCATGTCGATACGAAACAGTTCGCGATCCTTAAACGTGTTTAAGGCCGTCTTGCGTGCGTCGGCGGTCTTGGCTTGGCCCACGAAGCGATCGATCTCCCTGCGGAGTGAGGCGCGAGGCTTGGCCAGCGGGGCATCACGATAGTCCTGCAGGAGCGGCACGAGATTGGTGTGTTGCCGGCGCAGAAAATCTTCCCAGAGGAAATCGCTGGTACCGAGTAAACGGGCCAGGAGCGGAAACGTTTTCTTGTCGCTGAGCAGTGCCAGTGCCTGCTGCTGGGCTTTGCCTTTCGTCTCTTGCACGATGAGGTCGAGGAACTGGTCGAAGGCTTCGAGGGCTTTGGTCGGGTCCGGCGCCCAGGTCAACGCATGGGTGAACTGGGTGAAGGGGCTAAGTCCGTAACTGGTCGAAATCTTTGACGTCCTTCTTAATGTAGTCGCGCAGCCGCTTGATGATGCGAGCCTCTAATTGGCGGGTGCGCTCCTTGGTAATGCCATATTTTCCGCCTAGGTCGTCTAATGTCAGCGGATCTTCAGAGAGGATACGATTTCTGAGAATGTCTTCGTCCCGTTCGTCCAAGGTTTTGATGAACTCCGCGAGTTTTGCACGAAAGAGCGTGCGCAACTGCTGATCGGCAAGCTGTTCGTCCGCCGGTTTCTGTTGTGACGGGATAATATCGAGTAGACTGCCGTCCTGGTTCTCGCCGATCGGTTGGTCCAGCGACAGTTCCCAGTTGCCCAGGCGCGCATCCATCTCGATCACGTCGCGTTCACGGACGTTCAAGCGGTCCGCGAGCAGCTTCGTGTCGGGGGCGAACCCTTCCCGTTCGAGCTTGGCTTTTTCTTTTTTCAAGTTATAGAACAGCTTCCGCTGATCCTGGGTTGTCCCGATCTTGACCAGCCGGAAGGTGTTGAGCAGGTACCGAAGAATATAGGCTCGTGACCACCAGGCCGCATAGGCGTAGAAGCGGACATTCTTTGCCGGATCGAACTTCTTGATCGCCTGCATCAGGCCGACGTTGCCCTCTTGAATCAAATCCATATGGTCGGCGCCGGTATGCAGATATTCCGATGCGATGGCGACTGACACGCGCAAGTTGGCCATGATGAGTTTGACCGCCGCTTCACGACTGCCGTGCACGTGGTATTCCTGGAAGAGCCGAAGTTCTTCTTCTTTGGAAAGGTAGGGGTAGCGGCGGATCTCGGCCAAGTATTGCTGGAGGGCGGTGACCGGGACGACCGCGGTGCTGTCGTCAGCCTGGCGTCCATCCGAGATCGAGATATCGAGTACAGTCGGTGGGATTTCGACGTCCTCCACCTCGCGGTCTAACGGTTCGAGGACTTCCGGCTCCAGAGTGTCGTCGGTCTGGTCTTCTGAGCGGTCACGATCATGCATCATGAAGGGTATGACTATAACAGAATGGATGCATGACACAAAGGTTGTCGTCCGGAAGTTTCGAGAGGGGCTCGGGTGTTTCGTTGAGGCGGATTCTGTCCATCCACCGTCCTACAGTGTTGAGTTGTGAACCTGTACGATGAGGAGAACAGACTGAAGGGCTTCTTGCACCTCTGAACGACGCTCTCCTATAGTACCCTGTCTATTATCCGGAGGTTGGGCGTGTCGGAGATCTGGCATATTCTGCGAAGCGGTCATTGGCCGTCGCTGGTAGGCGCGTGGCTGCATCTGACAGTCAGTTTCATGGTCTGGTTGCTTGTCGGGGCGATGAGTCTTTCGCTCGCCACGGCTTTGCAGCTCACCGATCAAGAACTTGCCTGGTTGATGTCCTTGCCGTTACTCAGCGGCGCCCTGTTACGGATGGTGGCCGGGTGGAGTGCAGATCGGCTTGGTGCACGGTCCACTGCGCTCGCCATTCTCCTGGCAGAACTGCTGGTCTTGTGCTGGGGCTGGCTCGGTGTGACTGGGTATGGAGATGCGCTGGTTTTTGCTGCTTGCCTCGGGGTGGCAGGAGCGAGTTTTTCGGTGGCGCTTCCCATTGCGAGCCGTGCGTACCCGGCACCGGCGCAGGGATTTGTGCTTGGCCTGACCGCCTCGGGAAACATCGGCACCGTGCTTATTTTCTTTTTGGCACCGCGCTGGGCCGCGGCAGCGGATTGGCATCAGGTCTGTGGCATCATGGCTGTGGTGGTTGCGGTAACCTTGTTGGCATTTGTGGTGGCAGTACCACCCACAACACCGGTTCCTGGCCTCCAAATGGTGGCGTGGTGGCAGCATGCGGCGCAGTTAGTCCGGCGGCGGTCAGCCTATTGGCTCTGTTTCCTCTACGCGATGACGTTTGGCGGGTTTGTGGGCCTGTGTAGTCTCCTGCCGTTGCTGTTGCATGAGGTCTACCATGTCGATGCGATTCAGGCTGGGACGCTTGCCGCCCTGTGTGGGCTTATGGGCAGCCTCATCCGTCCGGTCGGTGGTCATGTGGCGGATCGCCAAGGAGGACTTCGAACGCTCTATTACGTCCTGCCTGTGATTGCAGGGGCCGTAGTGGCAGTCGTCAGTCCTTCGTACACGATGGCTGTCGTGATGATGGTGCTGGCGACCGCGGCCATGGGATTCGGGAACGGCGTGGTGTTTCAACTCGTCGCCGAGTGGTTTCCTGCGGATATTGGTTTGGCGTCTGGGGTGGTGGGAGCGGCTGGTGCTGTGGGCGGATTTCTGCTGCCAATCCTCATCAGCACCGTGAAGGGAGTCTCGGGTAGCTACGAACTTGGACTCTGGCTGTTTGCCGGGTTCATGGTCTGTGCCTGGGGTACGGTGATGGTCGCATTGCGGGCCCACAGGTCGTCGCCGGCCGAGCTCTCCTCGTGAGATCTTCCGATTCTCGATCAATCCCTAAAAAAAACCGTATTCAAGGTTCAGTCTGAAATGCTAGATTGGTTGTCCTATGCCCACGCCGTTCAACCACATCGAAGACGCCGTCCGGGACATCAAGAAGGGCAAATTCATTATTCTGGTCGATGACGAAGACCGGGAAAATGAAGGTGATCTTGTCATCGCGGCAGAGAAAGTGACTCCGCAGGCCGTCAATTTCATGGCCAAACATGCGCGCGGGCTGATTTGTCTGGCCCTCACGCCGGAGCGAGTTGAGGAGTTGCAACTGCCCCAGCAGGCTGTCGAGAATACTGCGACATTCGGAACCGCATTTACCGTGTCGATCGATGCCCGCAAGAATGTGACGACCGGTATCTCTGCCGCCGACCGAGCCACTACCATCCATGCCGCAATCGATCCAAAATCGAAACCCAGCGATCTCGCGCGCCCCGGCCATATTTTCCCGTTGAAGGCGCAGCATGGCGGTGTGTTGAAACGTGCCGGCCAGACGGAAGGCTCCGTCGATTTGGCCCGGTTAGCCGGTTTGTATCCGGCCGGAGTGATCTGCGAGATCATGAACGAGGACGGTACCATGGCGCGTGTGCCGGAGCTGGCTAAATTTGCCAGGGCACATAAGCTGACGATGGTCACGGTGAAGGCGCTGATAGAACACCGTATGCGCCGCGAAACCTTTGTCAGGCGGATGGCGAGTGCGAAGCTGCCGACGGCATTCGGTGAGTTTGAGGCGGTCGCGTTCGAGAACCAAATCGACGGGATCACCCACATCGCGCTGGTACGGGGGCGGGTGGATACCGGTGAGCCGACGCTTGTGCGGGTGCATTCCGGCTGTCTGACCGCCGATGCGCTGGGCTCTCTCCGTTGCGATTGCCGGGATCAGCTCCACGCGGCGATGGAAGTCATCCAAAAAGCCGGCCGGGGGGTGCTGCTCTATCTTAATCAGGAAGGGCGTGGGATCGGGTTGCTCAACAAGATCAGGGCCTATGGGCTTCAGGACAAAGGTAGCGATACGGTCGAGGCGAATTTGAAACTCGGGTTCAAGGCCGATCTGAGAGACTATGGCGTCGGCGCGCAGATTTTGGCGAATCTCGGGCTGCACCAGATTCAGCTGATCACGAATAACCCGCGCAAAATTGTCGGAATCGAAGGGTATGGGTTGAAAGTGGTCGAGCGCGTGCCGGTCGAGATCGCGCCGCGTGCGGCGAACGTGCGGTATCTCCGAACCAAAAAAAATAAGATGGGCCATATTTTGAAAAAGGTATGAAAGTAGGGATGAAGCCCCGGAAGCAACTGCGCAAAGCAGCTGGGTTCAGGATCGGCATCGTCGTTGCGACGTTCAATAAGATGGTAACGGACAGATTGCTGTCCTCCTGTCTCGACGGCCTGACTCAGCAGGGTGTGCAGGAGACGGATGTCGAAGTGGTTCGGGTGCCGGGCGCCTTCGAAATCCCGCTGGTTGCGCGAACGTTGGCGAAGTCGGGCCGGCTTGATGCGGTGATTTGTTTGGGGGCGGTCATTCGCGGGGACACGCCGCATTTCGACTTTATCAGCGCCGAGGCAAGCCGAGGGATCGGCCAGGCTGCGCTGGACTCCGGTGTGCCGATTATTTTTGGAGTGTTGACGACGGATACCGAGACGCAAGCCATCGAGCGGGCTGATCCCGGCACGTTCAATCGCGGTGGCGAGGCGGCAACGTCGGCGATCGACATGGCGACGGTGATGCGGATGCTTGGAGAAAAAACCAACCATTCAACGCGGGGTGGGCAGATCACTGGGAAACGGATCAGGAACAAGCGATGACTGAATGCTTGTCATCGGGCTGTGTGGTCGGACTGGCGGTTGCCTAATTATGGGGACTCGCCACGAGGCTCGCGAGCGGGCGTTGCAGATCCTCTTTCAGTATGACATCCATGGAAAACCGGGGCTCTGGCTGGAAGAGTTTTGGAAGCCGCTGAAGACTGATGAGGAGACCAAGGCCTTTGCCGAGCGGCTGGTCGCAGGGGTGCTGGAGAAGAAAAAAGAGCTGGATCAGTTGATCGGCAGGTGCGCTGTGAATTGGACCATCGCACGCATGCAGATTGTCGACCGGAATATCCTGCGCATCGGGGCCTACGAACTTTTGTGGCTGAACGACGTGCCGGCCAAGGTGACGGTGAACGAGGCGATCGAGCTTGCCAAAGATTTCGGCGACGACGAAGCCGCGAAGTTCGTGAATGGTATTCTGGACAAGGTGTTGTCGTCCGAGCCGCGGTTGGAAGTTAAAAGACGTGAGGCGTCAGGCGTGAAACGCGAGGCGAAATAATGCGGATATACAGGCTGCGGTGTTCTCTACCCCTTACGCCTAACCCCGTACGCCTGACGGAGCAGAGATGATTGACCGCTATACCCGTCCCAAGATGAAGGCCATCTGGGACCTGACACGCAAGTATGAGATCTGGCTCGAGGTCGAGCTGCAAGCCTGTGCGGCGTTTGAACGGGCGGGACAGGCGCCGCGCGGCACGGCGGCCAAGATTCGCAAGAAGGCAAAGATCAATGTCGAGCGTATCGCCGAAATTGAAAAGGTGACGAAGCACGATATCATCGCGTTCCTCGAATCGCTCATGGACACGGTCGGGCCGGAACACCGGTTTCTTCATATGGGACTCACCTCGTCCGACAGCGTGGACACCTCGCTCGCCCTGCAAATGACCGAGGCCATGGATCTGATTCTAGACGGGGTCGAGTCATTTCTCGCTGTGTTGAAGCGGCACCCATTACGCCTAACTCCTTACGCCTAACGGAGCAGAGATGATTGACCGCTATACCCGTCCCAAGATGAAGGCCATATGGGATCTGAAGCGCAAGTATGAGATTTGGCTCGAGGTCGAGCTGCAAGCCTGTGCGGCGTTTGAGCGGGCGGGACAAGCTCCGCGAGGCACGGCGGCCAAGATTCGCAAGAAGGCGAAGATCAATGTCGAGCGAATCGCCGAAATTGAAAAGGTGACCAAGCACGATATCATCGCGTTCCTCGAATCGCTCATGGATACGGTCGGGCCGGAACACCGGTTTCTTCATATGGGGCTGACCTCATCCGACATCGTGGATACCTCGCTCGCCCTTCAAATGACCGAGGCCATGGATCTGATTCTAGACGGGGTCGATGCGTTTCTCGCTGTGTTGAAGCGGCAGGCATTCCGGTACAAGACCCAGGCCATGGTCGGACGCTCGCACGGCATCCATGGTGAACCGATTTCTTTTGGGTTTAAACTAGCCATTTGGCATGAGGAAGTGGGCCGCCATCGGGAACGGTTGAAGGCGGTTCGTGAGGACATCGCCGTCGGCAAACTGTCCGGTGCGATGGGAACCTTTGCGCATCAAAGTCCGGACATCGAGGAGTTTGTCTGCGCACAGTTGGGTTTGAAGCCGGACCCCGTTTCCAATCAAGTGGTGCAGCGCGATCGCCATGCCGCCTACGCAACCGCGCTGGCGCTGCTGGCTGCCACAATCGAAAAAATTGCCACAGAGATCCGTCATCTTCAGCGCACCGAAGTGCTGGAGGCGGAAGAATACTTTTCCGAAGGCCAAAAGGGCTCGTCGGCCATGCCGCATAAGCGCAATCCGATTGTCTCGGAAAATCTCTGCGGCCTGGCGCGGCTGGTGCGGGCCAACAGTCTGGCTGCTATGGAAAATGTCGCTCTTTGGCACGAACGGGACATCAGCCATTCATCGGTTGAGCGGGTCATCATGCCGGACAGCACTATCCTGATCGATTATATGCTGGCGAAGGTGACGGAACTTATTGAAAATCTGGTTGTCTATCCGGATCGCATGGCGCGGAACCTGGAACTGACGGGCGGGCTCGTCTATTCGCAGCGGCTGCTGTTGTTGCTGATCGACAAAGGCGCGCAGCGGAAGGAGTCATACGAGGCGGTCCAGCGAAACGCGATGGCGTCATGGACGGGATCGGGCGGGCTACAGGAATTGGTGTGCAAAGACCTCTTTATTTCCCAGCATCTCACACAACGCGAGATTGCCGGGTGTTTCAATCCGAAGTATTATCTGCGGCACCTCGACCGGGTGTTTCAGCGGGTGTTTCGTGCTCAAGACGGAAAACCGGCCGGTCGACGGATGAAAGGACGCACATGATCGGGATACGGCGAGCCGGCAGTATCGGTTTGGTTGTTGCAATGAGCCTGTGTCTTTGGACGCCGCTCTCGTTTGGAGGAGCGGATCGGGACAAGCTGCTCAGCGATCCCGGGGTGTTCGGCACCTTTGCGACATTCAGTCTCGGCGAAACATGGGTGAAACAGGATCAGGCGACCCGGATCAGTCAGTTGGCCTTGTTGAAGGGTGTGGTCGAACAACATCGGGAAAAGATCGCCGTCGATCTCTATCTGCTGCGGGGCTTGTCCGACTATGGGGATCTGATGTTTCGGATGCATGCGTCCGAGCTGCGGGATACCCAGCAATTTCTCCTGGATCTCCAGAACAGCGCCTTCGGGAAGCATCTCAAAGGGGCCGGACTGATGCATGGCCTCACCAAGAAGGCCAATTACTTACCGGGGTTCTCGGATCAACTGAAGGCGG
>JABMDH010000009.1:24008-29535 GCA_015904075.1 Nitrospira sp. | reverse complement strand
TCATATGGGACTCACCTCGTCCGACATCGTGGACACCTCGCTCGCCCTTCAAATGACCGAGGCCATGGATCTGATTCTAGACGGGGTCGAGGCATTTCTCGCTGTGTTGAAGCGGCAGGCATTCCGGTACAAGACCCAGGCCATGGTCGGACGGTCGCACGGCATCCATGGCGAGCCGATTTCGTTTGGGTTCAAACTGGCCATTTGGCATGAGGAAGTGGGCCGCCATTGGAAACGGTTGAAGACGGTTCGTGAGGACATCGCGGTCGGCAAACTGTCCGGCGCGATGGGGACCTTTGCGCATCAAAGTCCGGATATCGAGGAATATGTGTGCGCACAGTTGGGCTTGAGGCCGGACCCTGTCTCCAATCAAGTAGTTCAGCGCGATCGCCATGCCGCCTACGCAGCCGCCCTGGCGTTGCTGGCTGCTACGATCGAAAAAATTGCCACGGAGATCCGTCATCTTCAGCGCACCGAAGTGCTCGAAGCGGAGGAATATTTTTCCCAAGGCCAAAAAGGCTCGTCGGCTATGCCGCATAAGCGCAATCCGATTGTCTCTGAAAATCTCTGCGGTTTGGCGCGGCTGGTGCGGGCCAACAGTCTGGCCGCCATGGAAAATGTCGCCCTCTGGCACGAACGGGACATCAGCCATTCTTCGGTCGAGCGCGTCATCATGCCGGACAGCACCATCCTGATCGATTACATGCTGGCCAAGGTGACGGAGCTCATTAAGAATCTGGTGGTCTATCCGGATCGCATGGCGCGGAACTTAGAATTGACGGGCGGGCTCGTCTATTCGCAGCGGCTGTTGTTGTCGCTGATCGACAAAGGCGCGCAGCGGAAGGAGTCATACGAGGCGGTCCAGCGAAACGCGATGGCGTCATGGACGGGGTCAGGCGGGTTACAGGAACTGGTGTGCAAAGACCCCTTTATCTCGCAGCATCTCACACAACGCGAGATTGCCGGGTGTTTCAATCCGAAGTATTATCTACGGCACCTCGACCGAGTGTTTCAGCGGGTGTTTCGTGATCGAGGGGGAAAGCCAGCCAGTCGACGGATGAAAGGACGCACATGATCAGGATACGGCGAGTCGGCAGCATCGCTTTGGCAGTTGCAATGAGCCTCTGTTTTTGGGCGCCGCTCTCTTTCGGAGGGGCGGATCGGGACAAGTTGCTCAGCGAGCCCGGTGTGTTCGGCACCTTCGCGACGTTCAGTCTCGGCGAAACATGGGTGAAACAGGATCAGGCGACCCGGATCGGTCAGTTGGCTCTGTTGAAGGGTGTGGTCGAACAACATCGGGAAAAGATCGCCGTCGATCTCTATCTTCTGCGCGGCTTGTCCGACTATGGGGATCTGATGTTTCGGGTGCATGCGCCTGAGCTGCGGGATACTCAGCACTTTCTTTTGGATCTTCAGAACAGCGCTTTCGGCAAGCATCTTAAAGGGGCCGGACTCATGCATGGCCTTACCAAGAAGGCCAATTATGTACCGGGGTTCCCGGATCAGCTGAAAGCGGACTTGAAAGGAGTCAGCGAACCGGGCCTCAAGCCGTATGCCATTGTGATTCCGGTCAGAAAGAGTGCGGAGTGGTGGGCACTGGATCAGGATAAGCGCGCGGCAATGATGCAGGAACATACGGAGGCCACATTGCCCTACCTCAAGACCGTAAAGCGAAAGCTCTATCACTCCAGCGGATTGGACGATCTGGATTTTATCACCTATTTTGAGACGTCCAAGCTGGAAGATTTCCACAGCCTGATTCTGTAAGCTCTATCACTCCAGCGGATTGGATGATTTGGATTTTATCACCTATTTTGAGACATCCAGGCTGGAAGATTTCCACAGCCTGATTTTGTCGCTGGAGAAGGTCAAAGAGTTTCAGTACACACGCCGGCTCGGTCATCCTACGCTGATGGGCGCTGTGAAGTCGTTGGACGAAATGATCGAAGTGCTTGCGCAATAGCCTATTCAGCCTGAGGCGATGTATGGATGTGATCGGATCGATGTTGTATGAGGGAAAAGCCAAGAAGATTTTTGCGGCTGCGCGGCCGGATCAGGTCGTGCACTACTTCAAAGACGATGCAACCGCATTCAACGCCGAGAAACGCGGCACCATTGTCGACAAGGGTGTCGTCAACAACAAGATGTCGGAGCGGATGTTTACGCTGATCGAGGAGAACAGAATTCCGACGCATTTCCTCAAACGGCTGAGCGACCGGGAGATGCTGACCAAGAAAGTTGCGATCGTGCCGGTCGAAGTTGTGGTGCGCAATCTCGTCGCCGGCAGCTTGGCGAAGCGATTGGGCTTGCGCGTCGGTGACGCGATCGAGCCGGCGATCGTCGAGTTCTATTACAAGAACGATGCGCTTGGGGATCCGCTGGTCAATGACGACCATCTGCGCTTGATGAACGTGGCGACACCGGGGGTGTTGCGCGAACTGCGCGAACTGGCCCACAAGGTCAATGCCGTGCTGAAGCCGTTCTTTGCCGAGCGGAAGATGCAGCTCGTGGATTTCAAGCTTGAGTTCGGCCTGTTCCATAACAAGCTGATTCTGGCCGATGAGATTTCTCCCGATACCTGCCGTCTCTGGGATATGGAGACGGGCGAGTCGATGGACAAGGACCGGTTCAGGAAGGACATGGGCAAGATCGAAGAGGCGTATCAGGAAGTGCTGAAGCGGGTATGTGGTTGAGGGAGTGCGGAGTCAGGCTGTCGTTCGCTTCACGGCTCTACGGAGCGACCCTTTCGGACTCGGCCTGGCGGCAACCTTCGGAAATTCCCTCGAAGACTCGGTCAGTTTCCGTTTTCCTCCCAGGCCGGGACTCGATGGGGCCCCGCTCCTCCGGGCCGGTTTCGCTCTCATCAGCCTGGCTCCGCTGGGGGATGCGATGATAAAGAGGGAAGAAGAGGAACAATGCTGCGGGCATATTTGAATTACGGTTTGATCGCATCGGTGGTGGTCTGGGCGGCCATCATCGGCGTGATGGCCTATCGTCTGAACGAATCGCCGTGGCGCTGGGCGTTCATCGGGCTGATGTGTGCCGGAGGCGTGACCATTGCCGTCATATTCTGGATCAAGAGCTATGTGGATCGTCAGACGAAAGCGTCGGAGCAGAGGAGTCACAAGTGAAAGCGAAAATTCATGTGACGTTAAAACAGGGTATCTTGGACCCGCAAGGCAAGGCGATTGAGCATGCGCTGGACTCGCTGGGGTTCAAGAGTGCGGCCAACGTGCGAGTCGGGAAGTACATGGAAGTGGATGTGAACGAGCAGGATAAGGCCAAGGCTGAAGCCGAGGTCAAGCAAATGTGTGAGAAGCTGTTGGCGAATACGATCATTGAAGAGTATCGGTACGAACTGCAAGGCTAAGGTCGAGGCTTAGGTACTCATGCTCAGCCTTAACCTCAATCTTGGCCTTCTTGAGGGGCTATGAATATCGGCGTCGTCGTATTTCCCGGGTCCAATTGCGATCATGACTGCCGGCATGTCTTCCATGACGTGCTGGGGCAGGATGTGACGATGGTTTGGCACAAGGAAACGTCTTTGACAGGGTTGGACGGGGTGATTCTTCCCGGGGGGTTTTCCTATGGAGATTACCTCCGCACCGGCGCCATTGCCCGGTTTTCTCCTGTGATGAAGGCGGTGAAACAGTTTGCCGCCGAGGGCGGGATGGTTCTCGGCATTTGCAACGGTTTTCAGATTTTGCTGGAAGCGGGCTTGCTCCCCGGTGCGATGCTGCGAAACAAGTCGCTGCATTTCATCTGTAAGGATATTTTTGTGCGGGTAGAGAATGCGGCCACGTCATTTACCAGTGGGTGCAAGCCCGGCCAAGTTCTCAAGATTCCAATCGCCCATGCGGATGGGAGCTACTACACAGATCCGGTCACGTTGGCGGGATTGCAGGCGAACGCTCAGGTGATTTTCCGATATTGCGATCAGGATGGACGAGTGATACCGGAGGCGAATCCAAACGGCTCGCTCGATCAGATCGCCGGCATTCGTAATGCCGCCGGCAACGTGCTTGGCATGATGCCGCATCCGGAGCGCTGCGCGGAGTCCGTGCTGGGCAACGAAGATGGGCGTCTGATTCTGGCCTCGATGGTGGAAGGGTTGAAGACGAAGAGGGGACGGACCGAGGTCGTAGCCTGACGATAGCTATAGTGGTAGCTGTTGGACGTGACGTATCAGGCGACAGGGCCGAATCCAGGGGCAGAATCGAAATAGGGTCAGGCCGAAAGAGAATGCGGGAGCATCGTCAACTGAAAACTGTGGATCCAACGTCGTAGCAAGAGATGAATACACCGGCAGTCATGATCACCAAAGACCTCATTGCACAGCATAATCTGACAGATGATGAGTACAAGAAGATCGTCGAGATTTTGGGGCGCGAGCCGAATCTGACGGAACTCGGCATGTTTTCCGTCATGTGGTCGGAGCATTGCTCTTATAAGAGTTCGCGCGTTCATTTGAAGAAGCTGCCGACCACCGGGCCTCGTGTGGTACAGGGACCCGGTGAAAACGCGGGTGTGGTGGATATCGGGGATGGGCTGTGCGTGGTCTTCAAGATGGAATCTCACAACCATCCGTCGTTTATCGAGCCCTATCAGGGGGCGGCGACGGGGGTCGGTGGAATTCTGCGAGATGTGTTTACCATGGGGGCGCGGCCGATTGCGTTGCTTGACTCGCTTCGCTTTGGCGGGTTGGATACGCCGAAGAATCGCCATCTCATGAAAGGGGTCGTGGCCGGCATTGCCGGCTATGGCAACTGCATGGGCGTACCGACGGTGGGCGGTGAGATTGTTTTTAATGACATTTATTCGCTCAATCCGCTGGTGAATGTGTTTTGTCTGGGGATTGCCAGGAAGGACAAGATTTTTCTGGGGACTGCGGCGGGAGTCGGCAACCCGGTGATCTATTTTGGTTCGAAGACGGGCCGTGATGGGATTCACGGGGCGACGATGGCATCCGATTCGTTCGACGATAAATCCGAGCAGAAGCGGCCCACGGTCCAGGTGGGCGACCCATTTCAAGAGAAGCTGCTGCTTGAAGCCTGTCTGGAGTTGATGGCCGGCGATTTACTGGTCGGGATTCAAGACATGGGCGCAGCCGGTTTGACGAGTTCATCCTGCGAAATGGCTTCGCGTGCAGGGAACGGGATGGAGCTGGATTTGACCCATGTTCCGCGTCGTGAGCCCGGCATGACGCCGTATGAGCTGATGCTGTCGGAGTCACAAGAGCGGATGTTGATGGTCGCGAAGGCCGGCAAAGAAGAGGCGTGTATCGCAATCTGCCGGAAATGGGATTTGGATGTCGCCGTCGTTGGAGCCGTGACGGGCGACGGGGTCTTGCGCGTGAAGGATCAGGGGAAGGTCGTGGCGGAGATTCCTGCCAAATCGCTGGCCGATGACGGACCGCGCTATGAACGGCCCTACCAGCCGCCCGAGTATCAGGACATGCTGACGAATCTGAATTATGATCTTCTCCAGGATGTGAAGGATGCGAATGCGGCCCTTCTGTCGCTGTTGG
>JABMDH010000009.1:0-23908 GCA_015904075.1 Nitrospira sp. | reverse complement strand
CGGCGTGCCCGCTGCGCTGGGCTATGCGGAAGGGGGTGGGATTCAGTTCGAGACCGGGCTGATCCGCAATCACTATGTCGGGCGAACATTCATCGAGCCTGAACAGTCGATCCGCCACTTTGGCGTCAAGGTGAAGCTGAATGCGGTGTCGGAAGTCTTGAGCGGTAAGCGGGTGGTGGTGGTGGATGATTCGCTTGTCCGCGGGACGACCAGCCGGAAGATCGTCAAAATGATCCGCCAGGCGGGGGCGAAGGAGGTCCATATGCGGATCAGTTCGCCGCCGATCGTGTCGCCCTGCTTCTACGGGATCGATACACCGACAAAGAAGGAACTCATCGCGTCCGACCATTCGACAGAGGAAATCCGTAAGTACATCACGGCGGATAGTTTGGCCTATCTTAGTCTCGATGGGATGCTCAAGGCCGCGCCAGGAACGCCGCAGCAGTATTGCAGCGCGTGTTTTACAGAGCGCTACCCCATTCCATTCACCCGTGCAGAGGAACTGCAATTGGGTCTCTTCGAGCCGGCGTCCTGAGCGAGGCCGGGCCTGGCAGGATCGAGCTGTTTGCAGAAAGGGAATTCGGCGGATATGCAGCCACGGTCTCGGCCACGAGTGGCTGTCGACTATCCAGTTCTCTTCTCCGGCGACCATATCTCAGGCGAGGGGGTGCTCAGAAATCTCACGATCTCAGGCGGTGAGATTATGAGCGAGGCGTCGTTTGCTATCGGCGCCCCTCTTCATCTGCAGGTGCAATCGTCCTGTGCCCGGACGCCGATCGTCATCACGCTCGCTATCGTTCGGTGGAAGCGGGACAATCGATGCGGCATCGAGTTCGTTCGATTTCAAGGCAATGCCAAGCAACAGCTGGAAGACATGGTGAATCAGCGATGATGGATCGCGTGGCGGACCGTTCAAGCCTGCCGGCTCAGTTGCCCTGCTAAAAAACACCATGATAGGATGTCTTCCGTTTGAGAACGATTGGTGTCGTGCCGAGAGACGCGGCGAATATTCCGGTGTGAGGATCGAATCTTTCTCAGCGTCGGCCGTCAGCCTAGTGTGGGGGAGGGATCTGTGGACGAGATCGAAGCGGGTAAACAGAAGTTTCTAGATGTGGTGAAATCCATTGATGGCGCGGTGCAGGTGGTTATTCCCGTGACCCCATCCAACAGTATGTTTTTGATCTCGGTCACCAAAGGGGCGAATCGCAAATTCATGACTGTCCCGGAAGACGACATCATCGATCTCCCGACCGATGCCGGTATTCTTGCGAAAGTCACCAAAACGGTGCGGGATGCCATCGCGGCTCTCTAAGAGAGCGCGGCGGGCAGGACGGGCGCGACGTGCACCACATCGGCAGCAGGGAATTCCTTCAACGAGTATCGCATATCACGCCACTCCCGCATGTCGTGCGGTGAGAATATGAAACAAATTTTCCCCGGTATCTGGCAATGGGCCTGGTTTTCTGACGAGAAGCAGCTGGATTTCAACGGCTTGTTTCTGATGGTCGGTGAACACAAGATTCTGGTCGATCCTCCACCGATGACCGCCGAGGCGCGCTCATTCGTTCGCCGCAACGGGCCGGTTGATTACATCATTGTCACGAACAGAGATCACCTCCGTGAGGCGGCGGCCTATCAGGCGGAGTTCACGTGCCGGCTGTATGTGCCTGAGGCGGATGCAGCGCAGATGGATGTGACACCCACGAAAAGGTATACGGACGGCGAACTGCTCCCGGGTGGTATTTGGGCGATCCGGCTGAGCGATCAGAAATCTCCGGGGGAATCGGCGTTGTTTCTGGATCGAGGACAGGGGATCATGATCGTAGGGGATGCGTTGATCGGTAAACGATCCTCCACCGATGACCGCCGAGGCGCAGTCATTCGTCCGCCGCAACGGGCCGGTCGATTACATCATTGTCAAGAACAGAGATCACCTCCGTGAGGCGGCGGCGCATCAGGCGGAGTTCACGTGCCGGCTGTATGTGCCTGAGGCGGATGCCGCACAGATGGATGTGAAACCCACGAAAACGTATGCGGACGGCGAACTGCTCCCGGGCGGTATTTGGGCGATCCGGTTGAGCGATCAGAAATCTCCAGGGGAATCGGCGTTGTTTCTGGATCGAGGACAGGGGATCATGATCGTGGGGGATGCGTTGATCGGCAAACCGGCCGGCGCCGTCAGCCTGCTCCCTGCCGAGAAGTATCCCGATGCGGCGAAGGTCAAAGACGGACTCCGGCGCCTCCTCAAGTACAATTTCGATGGTCTCGTTGTCGGCGACGGCGCGTCGATTCTTGCGGGCGGCAAGCCGGTGGTTGAGCGGTTTCTGAGCCTGCCATCATGACGCTCCGCAATGGATTGTCGGAAGAGCTGAATCGGCAAGGCAATGAGTATTTCTCGCGCGGTCACTATACGGAGGCGTACGCCTGTTACGCCAAGGCGCTGGAATGCGATCGGCAGACCGGCGATCAGCGGGCGCTGGCGGCGACGCTTGGAAATCTCGGCAATATTTGTGCGGTCAGCGGGCGGAGAGAGTCGGCGCAGACGCATTACCAGGAAGTTTTGGAGTTGCAGAAGATTCTCGGCGATGAGAAGGGGATCGGAACGACGCTGGGGAATCTGGGAAATTTACGCGCCGATGCCGGCGAATGGAGCCGGGCACGGGCGTACTACCTGGAAGCGCTGGATCTCATGACGAAGACGCATGATGAGGCAGCCAAGGCCGTACTGTTTTCCGACCTGGGTCTGGTGGCGCGTGAGACCGGACATTTCGACGAAGCGATCGACTGGTACGAACAGTCGTTGGTGTTGATGCGGCGCTTGGACAATCAAGGCGGTGTTGCCGATGCCTGGCGCATGATCGGACGCACGTTCCTGGTCCAAAGGCGCTACGACGATGCGATCGCGTGCTGTCAGACGAGCCAATCGGTTGCCGAGCGGTCGCGCGATGAACTCCGCGCGGGCGGCGCCCGCTACGTATTGGCGCAATGCTATGAAGAGACGGGAGGGCTTGAAGATGCTGCGGATCTTTTGAGACAGGTCGTCAACATGGATCGCAAGTACCAGCTGCCCAAACTTGAAGAAAATACCAGACGCCTGGCGGCGCTTCAGGCGCGCATCGCAGAACGCGATCACCTGTCGTCTTTTCCAGAGGCCAGAACATGACTGAACCAGTTCCATCCGCATGGCCGCCGCTTCGTACTGCCCTGATGCAAGCATTTCCCCAACTCTACGAATTGGAGCCGGGCGGACCACTCGTCATGGATCTGGGGTCGGATGGATGGGTCTTGGAGGTCAGGCCGCAAGGGACTGTGCTGTGCCAATATGGTGTGGCAATGGATGATGTGATGGCGCTTATGTCGGAGGGCACGCCGGAAGATTTGGGGACCGACGAAGTGGCTAAACAGGCCAAGTATTTTCTCCAACCCGCGGTGTCGAAGTATCGGGCGCTGCTCCTGGAGTCCGGATTTGTCGAGGAGACGGAGATGACCGACGAGTTTGTGGCCGTGACATTTGCGCGCGGCGTTGATGTGACAGACTCTGCCAAGGTGCAGGGCTTGCTTCGCTGGTGTCCCAGCCGGTCGTGCAGCAGGGCATGGACATATTCGTGGCGCAACACCGAGGTCAACCACTTCGTATCCGTCGTTGCTCCTTGGGTAGGCAGTTGGATGCGCCCCAAGGTCGGATCGAACAGACCATCGGCCCATGCCGGGCTTCCGGTCGCGCCTTGAAACGAATCTTTCGTGTGGAGCACGACCACGATGGGTTTTGACGGGAAGTGCCCGAACTTCTGCCCGATTTCCCGATAGGCTTCCTCAAGTATCTCCAGCACGGCGGTCCAAGTGCCGTGATCCTCGGCCCCATCGAATTTCACCATGAAATGTTCGCTCATTTTTGCCGTCATGCGGGATTCAACCGATTCCATATGCTGAACCTTGGCGGTGACGGCGGCCAGATACGATCGTAACGCGGGATCGCGCGGCAGACGGTCTGCCGCCCGGGCCAGATGTTTCACGGCTTCCGACGATTGATGCTGTTCATGCAGCAGCTCGGCCATCGCCAGGTGAGGAAAGGGCTCTTCAGGGGCGAGCCGAATCAATTGTTCCAGAAGGTCTCGATTCAGGGCAGGGTCCCGTTGCTCCCAGTAGGCATGGGCCAGGTTCAGGAGGATGACCGGGTTCGAGCTATCGAGCGCAGCGGCTTTTTTGAATGCCTTCACTGAGAGCTGTGTGCCGTAGAGCGTTTCTTGTTCGAGTCCGAGATTGTTCCAGAGCATGGCCACAAATGGTTTGGTTGTGGCGTCCGAGATCACACTTTGGGAAAGGGCCAGGAGTTTGGTTTCTGCGAGCGGTAAATTGTGTTTTTCAATTTCATCGCGGATCGCGATCAGTAGCGCCTCATGAGGAGAGCCGGGTATGGCAGGATGATCGAGGACACGGACCTGTGCGGTGTGTACTTCACGGGGGATGGCGGCAGGGGGTGGCGGCGGCGAGACTGGTTCAATGGTATCGCCGACGGCTGAAGCGGTGGAGGCACGCTGGGTGGCGGCGGGTGTTTTGAGAAATAGGTTGTATCCCACGACCAGCGCCAGTGCCAGCGCCATGGGTATCAAGATATGCGTAATATTGCGGCGATACATGTTGTTTCGAGCATGAGTGTAGCACCCTAGGCAGAACCGACAAAGTGTTCCGGGAAAACCGGCGCGCACACTGCCTGTCTTGCTGTCGTTGAGCCGTGGAGAGTGCTGTGCTACGATTCGCCCGGTATGCAGACTCCCTCCAAGTCGACTGCTGTAAGAGCGTTTCAGGATTGGTTGGACCGCGTTGCGCGTCCCATCGAATTTGCAACTCGAGACGAATGCGCGCACCTGGGTGCTGTGAAAAACCTTGGTTCCTTCGTCGCGGAGCAGGTGTTGTCCGTCCTGGCCAACCGTGTGTATCCCAGGACCGTCGAGGCACGGTTAGTCTCCTTGCGTGATCTGTTCGTCGATTTTCAGCGAGTGCTTCCGCCTCGTGAGCAACGCCGCAGATTGCAAGCCGCTATGGTGATCGTGAATGCGCTCCGCAACGTTGCGCCGGAGCTAACGGAATCGCCGGAACCGGACATGTCACGAGCCGTGCCGGATTCTCGTTCAAACGGGCCGAAGCAGGGAGGTCTTTGGAATCTTCCGATCCGCTTTGCGAAGGGCGTGGGGCCCAAGCGCATCGGCCTGTTGCAGCGGTGGAAGATCGACACAGTGGAAGATGCGCTTTGGACCTTGCCCTGGCGGTACGAAGATCGGTCGGTGATGACCCCGCTCGGCGACCTTGTTCCCGGCATGACGACGTCGATTTGTGGCACGGTCGGAAAGTGCGAGGCCAAGCGAACAAGAAATCGACGGTTGAGTGTGCTGGATGTGGGGGTAGAGGATGAGACGGGGCGCATGCAGGTGGTGTTTTTCAACCAGCCCTACTTGGAAAAGGTACTGGCCATCGGAACGCGCGTCATGATGAGCGGGCGTGTGATTGCCGGGCGCCAGGGGTGGATGGTCCCGCGGATGGAGGTGGCGCAGTACGAGGTGCTCGGAGAGGATACGGAATCGACCCTGCATGTGGGGCGGATTGTGCCGGTCTATCACGAAACGAAGGGATGGACGTCACGGCAAATGCGGGTGCTGGAAAAAGATTTGTTGGATGAGCATGCGCATGAACTACATGATTGTCTTCCAGTGCAACTTCGGGCCCGTCGACGGCTGATTCCGATTCAAGAGGCGCTACGCGATGTACATTTCCCTGATGCCGGCGCCGATCTTACGTTGCTGGAACAGGGCAAGACGCCGGCGCACCGGCGGTTGGCGTTTGAAGAGCTGTTTCTGCTCCAAACAGCCTTGGCGACCAGGCAACGGTCGGTGCAGAGCGAGCCGAAACCGTTGACGTTCAATTCCCGCACGCCGCTCCTGGAAAAGTTGAGCCGGCTGCTGCCGTTTCGCCTGACGGCCGCACAGGATCGGGTGATTCGGGAAGTGTTTCACGATATGCTGGCGCCGCGGCCGATGAATCGTCTGGTGCAAGGCGATGTCGGATCGGGAAAGACTGCCGTGGCTCTCCATGCGCTCGTCATGGCTTGCGGGTCCGGCTATCAGGCGGCATTGATGGCGCCGACGGAGATTCTGGCGGAGCAACACTATCGTAATCTCTCCGGGACCTTTGAGTCTTTGGGGCTGAAGGCGACGCTCATGCGAGGCGGAGACAAGGCATCGGTGAAGACCTCGCAGATCTCGAAGCTTGCATCCGGGGACATTCAGGTGGTGATCGGCACGCATGCGTTGATTCAAAAGGGAGTGGCGTTCAAGAACCTGGGATTAGCCGTGGTAGACGAGCAACACAAGTTCGGTGTGCTTCAGCGGAAAACCCTGATCGACAAAGGGTATAAGCCGGACATGTTGGTGCTGACGGCGACCCCGATTCCACGGACGCTGGCAATGACCGTGTATGGCGATTTAGATGTGTCGGTCATTGATGAGTTGCCGCCAGGAAGAAAGCCGGTCCACACACTCCTCTTCGACCAATCACAGCGACGACGGGCGTACCAGCTGCTGCGGGATGAGTTGCGCAACGGCAGGCAGGCCTATGTGGTCTATCCCCTCATTGAGGAGTCGGAAAAGACGGACCTTCAAGCGGCGATGCAAGGGGCTGAGCAATTGCAGAACGGAGAACTCGCCGGGTTTCGTGTCGGTCTGTTGCATGGGCGCATGAAGGCGGCAGAGAAGGAAGCGGTGATGGCCGAGTTCAAAGCTGGAGCCATTCATGCCCTCGTGGCGACAACGGTGGTTGAAGTCGGAGTCGATGTGCCGAATGCAACGGTCATGATGATCGAACATGCCGAACGATTCGGTCTGGCGCAGCTGCATCAATTGCGCGGGCGTGTCGGGCGCGCAGGCCATCAATCCTATTGCCTGCTGATGGTGTCGGGCAGGTGGAGCAAGGGAGGGGCGAGGGCTGGAGGTCTGAAGGGCTCGCTCGCGTCCGATGCGGTTGATACGCAGGGGCCATCGGCGTCACGAGAACGGTTGGAAGCGTTGGTGCGGTCGAACGACGGGTTTGTCATTGCCGAAGAAGATCTGCGTATCAGAGGACCTGGAGAGTTTTTCGGTCTTCGACAATGGGGCATGCCGGAGTTTCGCGTGGCCAACATCGTGCGGGACGCCGATTTGCTGCAACAGGCCAGACAAGAAGCCTTTGCGCTGTTGAAGGTGGACCCGGACTTGAAGGCTCCGGCGCATCAGGAGTTGCGGGAAGCCATGTTGCGGAAGTGGAAGGAGAAATTGGAATTGGGCTCAATCAGTTGAACGAGCTGACAAGCATGCAGGTTGACAAGATTGACGTTTCAGATGTCAGCTAGTTAACCAGAGGAGCAAATGGGCTTATTACAGAGACTGAAAGACGATTTGCGGACAGGCATCGCGACCTTGCGCCTGGGAACCGTGCATGCGGCCGGTCGTGCACTGGAAGAGACGGAATTGCTCCGCATGCGGCTCGAAGCCCGCAAGTTGGACCAGCAACTCTCTGATCTCTATAAGGATATCGGTGAGCGGGCCGTCGATATGAAAGAGCGTGGGGAGACAGCGGAGCGTATCACCCATGATGTAGAAATCGGCCGGCTTGTGCGGGAGGTGCGGGCGATCAAGGAGTCCCGTAAGAAACTGGAAGCCGAGATGGACGAGATTCGGAACGAGCAATGACCGCTCCGTCTGCCCGCACGCGTCGATTAGCCGGAATCGACATCGGGACTCTGACCTGCCGGCTCCTCATCGCGGATTGTTCTTCACAGGCACATCTCAAAGCACTCCGATCCGAGCGGCGCATTCTCCGGCTGGGGGAGGGCGTCGATCACACCAAACGACTTAACGCTGCTGCTATGGATCGGGTGATCGAGTGTCTGCGGGAGTGGCGGGACATCATCGACTGCCATCAGGTCGATGCGGCCACGGCCGTCGCGACCAGTGCCGTCCGGGATGCGGCCAATCGCGATGAATTTCTCCGCCGGGTGAAGCAAGAGACAGGATTTGAGGTCGAAGTCATCACGGGCGACGAAGAAGCCCGGCGGACGCTCCTCGGCATTCGTTCCGGACTGCCTCCTGGTGTCACCGATATGCTGGCATTGGACATCGGCGGCGGCAGCACTGAGTTCATTCTGGACCGACCCGGTCAAGTGCCCATCGTCCGCTCCATCGACATTGGCGTGGTGCGTCTGTGCGAGCGGGTCCTGACACATGATCCGCCGTCAGCGGAAGAAATTGAGCAGGCACGGGAGTGGGTGAAACGCGAGACTCACGCCGCCGTCGCAGAGATGGCACACTATGAAACGGCGACCTTTGTCGGTACGGCCGGCACGATCACCGCACTTGCCGCCATGGCGCAGAAACTGCCTGCCTACGAACCGGCCCGCATCCATAACTGCCGGCTGGCCCTTGCTACGGTTCAGGAGCTCGAACAGACCCTGTTGAGCCGCAAGAAGGCCGATCGCATCGGCCTCCCGGGTCTGGAAAAGAACCGCGAAGAAGTCATCGCCGCCGGCGCCATCATCATCCGGACGATTATGGAGACGTTGGGGATGTCGAGCGTGCTGGTGAGTGATCTGGGATTGCGCGAGGGAGTGCTGATTGATTTGGCAATGGGTATAGGCTGACCGGCATGCGCAGATAGGCTTGAACGATACCTCAGAAGGAGAGATATGAAGCGGTTCATTATTCTCTGTGTCCTATCCGCGATTTCAGCGACTTCATTAATTTCCTGCACCTATAACCCAGCGGGGGCATTAAGGGCACACCTTAAGCCGAATTCCTATTTGTATTCAGAGAAGACATTTATTGCCATGCAATACTACGCAGGTATTTTAAATCGAACAGTAAAAGTGCATGTGCTTGAAGATATGTTAAACGTGGCGACAGTTGATGGACCACTTGTAACGCCAATGGTTGCGACCGAAGAGTGGTATGATCCAAACTTCTACATTAATCAGAAGCCCACAACACAATTTGAAAAGTCCTACTCATGGTCATGGTTTGTTCTGTTAATAGATAACGCGAGTTACCAAATAAAACGATCGTCAATTGCAAGAGTCGAATATGATCCAACAGACAAATGGGGGATGGGTTCTGTGCCCCACTCAGGGAAGATACTTGTCCAAACCATTGATGGGAGTGAACATGAATTTATCCTGTTGGGTAGTCAGGATGGAGCCTTTGTTAAAACAATGATAGAGCAGACGATGCCGGGAAAGAGGTAAGCAGCGGGTGAATTTTATGTGGTATTTGGGGGTTCCTGGCCTGCGTGGTGAGTGACGCCCGTAAGAAATTCAGATTGTTCCTTTTCTCTCCTCCGGTCGGCGAGCACAGGGAACCACCCAGGCTACACTCAACCTCTTATTTCTGCGAATACCACCGATAGCCTTTTTGCTCGGTGAACTGGGCTTTCGGCGCGCCGCCTGGTTTTTCCAACAATAACACTTTGAAGTCGAGGAGGCCGAACCAGGCGGGATCGGCCACGTCGTGGTAGTGCGTCCCCTGGAGCTTGGGGAGCATGTCGCCAAGGGTCTGTGTGAGTTCCGGTTCCGTGTAGGCGCGGATGATGAACGGTTTGTCGATGGCCTGACAGAAGCGCTGAATCGTATAGGCTGCGCCGGTGCAGAGAACCTTCGTGTCCGGTTTGAGTCCCAGAAACTGCGGGAGCGAGAGATACCGTTCCTGAAAACCGAGCCAACGTGCAACTTGCCGCAGCTGGCTGTATTGCACTTCATATTCAGTATGGCCGGGTAGTTTCACCGGCGCGGGCCAGCCTTCGTCGATTCCGAATTCGGATAGAAAGGCATGTCCACCCGGTTTCAAAACTCGCCAGAGTTCCGCTACAAAGCGGATCGGCCCCAGATTGAAGATGACCTCGTCGGGCAGATCGGTTCCGATCGGGAGGCGCGCGCGCCTGATCCAATCCAGGGCTTCCTGGTGCTGCGCGGTCTCGCCACGGCCTGACGAGAGTTCGTGTTTTGCCAGCTTCACCGGTGTCATGTCGGCCATGTTTTCGTTGTCGATGACCACATCGATGGAGTGGTCTGTAAACGGAAGCGCTTCGCCATTGGCTTGTGTGCCGATGACCTTCCATCCTCCGGCCTTGGCGCGGGAGACTTGTCGCTTTAAGAACGGACCGGTGATGTCGAGCGAGACATAGTTCATGCCCTGTTTCTCGAACGGCAGGAGTTCTTTACCGAGTTCACGCGCGACGTAGCCGAGGCCCCCGCCGATTTCCACGATCATGCGCGGTTTGGGGGTAAACCAGCCCAGCTTACGGAGTTGCCGCATCAGGAGTCGGCCGTAGGTCAGGCCGTTGAGGGCTTCATTCGGCTCCCGGAACAGATGTGAGACCGTTGTTTCGATCACATCGAAATGCCCGTCATCGTCGGTACTCTGGCTGAGCGCATGATGATGGAAATCTTCCAGATGTGCTTCGCCTTCAAATCCTTCCTGCCCCGACCAGCCTTCGCGGATCTGTTGTAGCAGAAGGTCCCATTTCCCTTTATGCCGATGGCCACCCGGCGGTTCGGCGCCGTAGTAGCAGAGCGAATAGTTCGGCGTCGCCCATCGTTCCAGGTGCCAGTGCCCAGGCTGGCCGTCCGGTCCGCAGATCTTGCGCCCATATTGCTCAAGCAAGGCGCCCACCGTTGTGTGGCCGTTCATGGCGCGGAGCAAATCCAGGCCGGTCCTGTTCAGGCGTATTAGCGGAAGATTGTCGTCAAGCGGGGCGAACCACCATTCGTCTTCGTGGTGCTGATAGGCGACGAGATCAGGGATGTGCCAGGCGAAGAGATTCAACGCCTCTCCGGTGAGACTCAGCGGTTCTTGGATGGCAGCGACAGGCTTCATGGCGTACGATGCGACGGCGCAGCCTACAGGAGCGATCGGTCGTCCCGCAAGACAGTTATCACAAGGCGCTTACAACTGTGATGGGGTCGGAGCAGCGTCGGTTACGGTGAGGACGCCTCGCATAATGGGATGGATGCGGCAGTGATAGAGGTACCGCCCGGCCGGTAGGGAACTGCAATTAGGCCTCTTTGAGCCGGCGTCCTGAGCGAAGCCGACCTGGCGGCGTCGAGCCATTTGCAGAAAGGGATCGCAGCAGATATGCAGCCACGATCTCGACCACGAGTGGTTGTCGACTATCCAGTTCTCTTCTCCGGTGACCAGATCACCGGCAAGGGGGTCTTCGCAAATCTCACGATCGCAGGCGGTGAGATCGTGAGCGAGGCGCCGCTTTCTATCGGCACCCATCTTCATCTGCAGGTGCAATCGTCCGGTGCCCGGCCGCCGATCGTCATTACGCTCGCCATCGTTCGGTGGAAGAGGGACAATCGGTGCGGCATCGAGTTCGTTCGATTTCAAGGCGATGCGAAGCAACAGCTTGAAGATATGCTGAATCAGCACTGATGGACCGTGTGCTGATCCGTTCAAGCCCGCCGGCTCAGTTGCCCCGCTAAAAAACACCATGGTAGGATGCCTGTGGTTTGAGAGCGGAGGGTATTGTGCCGAGGGAAGCGGTCACGATGTTGGTGTGAGGAGTGAGGTGCGCTCAGTGTCGGCCGTCAGCCTCATGTGTGGGAGGGATCTGTGGACGAAATCGAAGCAGGCAAGCAGAAATTCCTTGATGTCGTGAAGGCCATCGATGGTGCGGTACACGTGGTCATTCCCGTGACTCCGTCCAACAGTATGTTTTTGATCTCAGTGACCAAAGGGGCCAATCGTAAATTCATGACGGTGCCGGAAGATGACATCATCGATCTCCCGACCGATGCCGGCATTCTTGCGAAAGTCACGAAAACGGTCCGGGACGCCATCGCAGCGCTCTAGGCAGGCTGAGGTTAAGGCTGAGGTTGAGGAATGCTTCGACCTTAGCCTTAACCTCAACCTGGATCTGCGATGAAACAGCTTTTCCCCGGTATCTGGCAATGGTCCTGGTTCTCTGACGAGAAGCAGCTGGATTTCAACGGCTTGTTTTTGTTGGTCGGTGAACACAAGATTCTGGTCGATCCTCCACCGATGACCGCCGAGGCTCGGTCCTTTGTCCGCCGCAACGGGCCGGTCGATTACATCCTCATTACGAACAGGGATCACCTCCGTGAGGCGGCAGCCTATCAGGCGGAGTTCACCTGCCGGCTGTATGTGCCTGAGGCGGATGCCATACAGATGGATGTGAAACCCTCAAAAACGTATACGGACGGTGAACTGCTCCCGGGCGGTATTTGGGCGATCCGGCTGAGCGATCAGAAATCTCCAGGGGAATCGGCGTTGTTTCTGGATCGGGGACAGGGGATTCTGATTGTGGGGGATGCGTTGATCGGCAAACCGGCCGGCGCCGTCAGGTTGCTCCCTGCCGAGAAGTATGCCGATGCGGCAAAGGCCAAAGACGGACTCCGCCGCCTCCTCAAGTACAATTTCGACGGTCTCGTTGTCGGCGACGGCGTGTCGATTCTTACGGGCGGCAAGCTGGCGGTTGAGCGGTGTCTGAGCCTGCCATTATGACGTTCCGCAACGGATTGTCGGAAGAGCTGAATCGGCAAGGCAATGAGTATTTCTCGCACGGGCACTATACGGAGGCCTACACCTGTTACGCCAAGGCACTGGAGTGTGATCGGAAGACCGGCGATCAGCGGGCGTTGGCGGTGACGCTCGGCAATCTCGGCAATATCTGCGCAGTCAGCGGGCGGAGAGAGTCGGCCCAGGCGCATTATCAGGAAGTCTTGGAGTTGCAAAATATTCTCGGCGATGAGAAGGGGATCGGAACAACGCTGGGAAATCTGGGAAATTTACGCGCCGATGCCGGTGAATGGAGCCGGGCACGGGCCTATTACCTGGAAGCGCTGGATCTCATGACGAAGACGCACGATGAGGCGGCCAAGGCTGTGCTGTTTTCCGACCTGGGCCTGGTGGCGCGTGAGACCGGGCATTTTGACGAAGCGATCGACTGGTACGAACAGTCGTTGGTGTTGATGCGGCGGTTGGATAATCAAGGCGGTGTAGCCGATGCCTGGCGCATGATCGGACGCACGTTCCTGGTCCAACGGCGCTACGACGATGCGATTGCGTGTTGTCAGACCAGCCAGTCGGTTGCCGAGCGGTCGCGCGATGAACTCCGCGCGGGCGGCGCCCGCTATGTGTTGGCGCAGTGTTATGAAGAAACGGGACGGCTTGAAGATGCCGCGTATCTCTTGAAACAGGTTGTCACTATGGACCGCAAGTATCAGCTGCCTAAACTTGAGGAAAACACCAGACGTCTGGCGGCGCTTCAGGCGCGCATTGCCGGGCGTGATCACCTGTCGTCTTTGCCAGAGGCTCGAACATGACTGAACCAGTTCCATCTGCGTGGCCACAGCTCCGGACCGCCCTGACGTACGCGTTTCCCCAACTCTACGAATTGGAACCGAGCGGGCCACTCGTCATGGATCTGGGGTCCGACGGATGGATTTTAGAGGTCAGGCCGCAAGGGACTGTGCTGTGCCAGTATGGTGTGGCAATGGACGATGTGATGGCGCTCATGTCGGAGGGGACGCCGGAAGATTTGGGGACCGACGAAGTGGCCAAGCAGGCAAAGTATTTTCTCCAACCCGCGGTGTCGAAGTATCGGGCGCTGCTGCTGGAGTCCGGATTCGTCGAGGAGACGGAGATGACCGACGAGTTTGTGGCCGTGACATTCGCGCGCGGCGTCGATATGACGGACCCTGCCAAGGTGCAGGGCCTGCTCCGGTGGTGTTGTCAGCAGATCGGACGAATGCCGTAATGCCGCGCATCGCCACCTTCGATGAGTTTCGCGATGCCATCGTCGCCTATCGATTGCCGCGTGTGTTGTTGGCCGGGTTGGAACTGGACGTCTTTACGGCGGTTGGCGAAGGGGCATGGACGATTTCCGCTCTTGCCAAGCAGCTCAAGGTCAGCGAGCGAGGATTGGATATCCTCTGCCGGAATCTTGCCATGGCCGGTCTGTTGCTGAAGAAAGGCGGAACCTACAGAAACAGCCGGCTTGGAGCGACGGCGCTCAATGCGACCCATCCGGCCTATCGAGGGTCGTATCTGGATTTAATCAGGACCCACTGGATGGACTGGGTTCGGCTGTCGGAGTCGGTGCGAAGCGGGCTGCCGATCGATCACGAGGTTCCCGACAGCCCGGATTGGCGCCGCCGGTTCACCTGGGCCATGCATCACCGCACAGTGGAAAAGGCCCCGGCGATTGCCTCGCAGATCACGCTGGGCAATGCCCGCACGTTTCTCGATCTCGGCGGTGGCCCCGGCACCTACGCGCTCTCATTTTTAGCGAAAAATCCCCGGTTGCGCGCCACCGTGTGCGATCGGGCCGAGGCGTTGGATGTGGCCAAAGAGATCGCTGCTACGCATCGGGCGGGACGGCGACTGTCGTATCTGCCGTGTGACTTTACCAAGGAGCCGATTTCAGGCACGTATGATGTGATCTGGTATTCCAACGTGCTGCATATCTACTCGCCGGAGGTTAACCGGGCGGTGTTTCGTCGGGTCTTGGCTGCGTTGGCGCCGGGCGGGCGGTTCATCATGCAAGACGCGTTTCTTCATGGCCGCGAGGGGTTGCTTCCCGCGGAGTCCAGTCTGTTTGCCGTCTCGATGTTACTGTTTACGGAGGGGGGGAACACCTATCCGGCGTCGGAGACTGCGACATGGCTCAAAGAGGCCGGGTTTACACGAATCACATCACTCCCACTCAAGAAGAAGACTGAGGACTGGGAAAACGGAATTCTTGAGGCGTCGGCACCTACCGCACATCCAAAAATGAGCGTCCTCCAAACAGGATCAAGAGGAAGTTTAAAAGTCCGCTGACCAGGCTGCTCAGCAGGGGCAGCATAATGTCCGGATCTTTTGACAGGATCTGGACCACCGTGGCGACGTCCATCGCCAACCCTACCGTTCCATACATCACACAGACCATCATGGCCCAACGAAACCCGCGCCAAATCAGAAGTCCTAGACTGAAAGGGACCAGGGCGAAAAAGCCGATCCTCCAGGCCTCTATTGGTGAGGGGGAGGTGTCAGACCCTATCGTCAAAGCCCCTATGTTGACAGCTAGGAGCCCCGCCAACAGGGTGAGTAAGACGGTGTGTTTCATGGGGAGACTATAAGACGGGGGAAGGAAGATCGGCAATGGCCCGGATTGCCGATGTACAACCCCCTCCTTTTGGGGGGGCCTGTACTGATAGTGGGGAATATACCGGCGACGAGATCTCTTGCAGAATGCAGACACGCATCAGGAGGGTCTATGTCGCAGATCCATTGCTTTTCTCAACTTCTTGGCAGGCTGACGGGCTCTTCACCAAGTACCGTTCCGGGTTGTAGACATTACAACAGCATACCATCGGCCACGCAGGCTCGCGGAATATGGAGTCTTTCGCGCAGGTTGGTTGGGGTCGGCTTATGCCTCTCATTGATGGGGGGGCAGGCATGGGGCGAGGTTGGGACCGAACAAAAGGAAGGCCAGCAGGCCATCGTTGCGGCAGGTTTTGGCTATCAGGACAGTGTTGAGTCGACCATTACGGTCAAGGTGTACAATCCTGCCTCTGGTGAGGTGTTATCAGAAGACGTATACGAATTGAGCGTTAAAGAAGACAGTTTTGGCGGGTCGAATGGCTCAGCGGGCCGCATTTTTGCCGGCGGGGTCGGCCTGGGTGCTACCGATCTCTCCAGTTTTGTCGTTCGCGTGTACGATGCAAAGACGGGTGAGTTCCAGTGGTCCGGACGGCTCAATCTGACGCCGGGCGACGAGAGTGAGGCGGGGCGGTTAATTTCCACTGTGGTGCCGCGACGCGCGACCATCATGAAAATCCATGATATCGATACAGCGGCGCAGTCGCCACTGTTTGTACTGCGTGCCGTGGATGTGTCGACCGGAGGGGTTCTCTGGGAAGATGAGTTTTCCGCCGATGGCGAGGGTGTGGCGAAGGTCAGGCAGATCACGACTCGCGTGATGGATGCCGTAGAGGGCGCACCGGTCGCTGATCTATTCGAATTCAGAATTCGCGTGTTTGCGCAAGATGGCCGGACGGTGTTGTGGGAAGATCAGGTGCTTCAGGAACCGGCCGATGAAGAGGCTCAAAGTGTGGTCGATGATCGTGCGCAGATGCTGCCGGCCTGGACAGGGACCATCGAACAAGATCCCAAGCCGGAGGAAATCTAGGAGCGTTTTTGCTGGAAACTCTCCAGCCACTGATGATGGAATTGTTCGTAGGAGACGAACAACGTATTTTGAATGGCGGTTGCCGCTGATGTTCGTGCCTTGAATGCCTTCAGGAGTCCATCGATCTGCGTCATTCCCCACCGTTCGATCAGATAGTGCGTCGCAGAGTTTGCCTCTAGATAGGCCAGCGTTGCGGTATCCTCCGGCAAGGCACCCCAAGGGCCTTCGAGATAGGTCAACGGGATGAGTGTGACGTTTCCGTGCAAGGCCTCATCAAGATCGGGCCATGAATCGCCGGCCAATTGCATGGCCAGCCCCTCGTTCAACCAGGTGGGAAGCGATCCGCTGCTCGTACCCAGCCGGTCGTGCAGCAGGGCATGGACATATTCGTGGCGCAACACCGAGGTCAACCACTTCGTATCCGTCGTTGCTCCTTGGGTAGGCAGTTGGATGTAACGCCCGGCCGGCAGGCCGGGAATGGTAAATTGCGCTCCCGGAGGGACAGGCCCTGAGTCGAACAAGCAGGGATGGCCATCCTCCACGCACCCGTTGTGGGTCACGGTGTGATGGGTCGGCGTCGGATTATCCCAGCGGATGGGGTTACCACTGGCCACGGTGGCAGTGACGGGGACGTAATAGGGCGATCCGTCCTCCATGACTATCTGTGCGGAGAGGGATGTGGCCGTGGCTGGCCAGCTGGAGGCAGCGGCTATCAGGACGATACACACAATTGCCAGTAACCGGTTCACAGTGTCAGTACTCCTGGTAGACGAACGTGTCATAAGAGCCGGGAAATCGGCAGAGGATTCTCTGGCCCTCGACGATTTCCCCTATCTTATTATCACGAGCACTGGTTTTGCCAATGGGAGATTTCCCCGGTTGAGCTGCAGATAGAGACCTGTTCAAGTCTCGAACGACGAGAGATGTGGTCTGAGATTAGGGTTCACCCTTGAGGTTGTTGCAAGAGCCCATTCGTTCATGCTAGATGGTGGCCGACAGCGCGTGGTCAAATCGGCCCGATGACAAGAGGAGGACTGGAATGGCGAAGAAGAAGGCCGCAACCAAGAAATCATCAGGAAAGAAAAAAGCTTCGGCATCATCCAAGAAGAAGGTGGTGAATAAGAAGAAGGTTGCAATGAAGCCGGTGAAAAAAAGCGCAGTCGCGAAGACAAAGCCTGCAAAAAAAGCGGCCAAGAAAGCGGTCAAGCAGGTTGTGAAGAAAGTTGAGAAGAAAGCCGCCCCCAAAGCCAGTGTCAAAGAAGAAGCCATGCCTCGCAAGGTTGTCGCAACCGCACCGGTTGAGCCGCGGGAAGCGGACCTCGATGAAGAGATAACCGGTGAGGAGTTGGAGATGGAGAGCGATATCGAGGAAGATGTGCAGGAAGAGTTGGACCTCGATGAGGATGACGAGGGTGACGGAATTATTGAAAAGTCAGAGGACCTCCTGGACGAGCACGACGATTATCGAAATAACTGATTCTTCGGCTGTCAGCTGAACGGTGCCGGAACGAAGTGTGTGCTTCCCGTGGTACTCAACGGGGAAGGGGTCGTTCCGGCACTGTCTATTTCAGAGCATTGTAGTCTTCTCTCCAAGGGTGGCGTGCTGAACACTGAGTGTGCCTTCATCCTTTCCCTTCCTTCCCGTGTCTGAAACGGCAGGTATCTTCAGTCAGGCTGGACTTGCCTTACCGGTAGGCCTCTCGTATAACGGCGCCCGTGGGTGAATATCCGATGATACATTGGAGCAGTCGATGTCTGGCTGTGCTGCTTGGTTGTGCCACTTTTCTCTGTGTGCACGACGTGAGAGCGATGTGTCAGGTAGAGGCCTCTGCCGGTGGAATAAGCAGCCCGCTTGTGAAAAAACTCCCGTCTGGTTGTACGGCGGATGAACGGGAAACCCATGCTGTCAGCAGTGCTGCAATCATGGAGGCATTGGGAAAAGGGCAGGCGGTCGAGCTGGCGGGGGTGATCATTCGTGGCGATCTGAGCTTCGATCAGTTGCCCTTGCAGACGGCCAAGATGAAGCCGGGTTCTACATCTGAACGACAGGAGCCGTCGACTCAGCAAAGCGGGCTGGAATTGCGTCTCGTCCGAGGGGCGCTGACGATCAGCGATTCGGTAGTCTTGGGTTCGGTGCGGCATCGGTCTGCTCAGGGCACACTGCAGTTCGACGGGCCGGTGGATTTTCATGGGACGACCTTCAAAGAAGGGGTGGATCTTTCGCGTGCACGGTTTGAGGGCATGGTCGATCTATCCGGGGCGGCATTTCAAAAAGAAGCGTTCTTTATGCAGGGGCAATTCACCCGGTCGCTGGCATGCAAAGAGGCCAAGTTTGGGCCCCACACGAGATTTCATCGCGCCATGTTTCAGGGTCCAGTCGATTGCACGGGTGCGTTGTTCGATGGCCTGGCGGAGTTTCTCGAAGTGACGTTTCACCAACAGGCGCTCTTTGTACGGGCGCGATTCGGATCGGGAACCGGGTTTTCTGGGAGCCGATTCGCACAACAGATCAGTTTTCATGAAGCCATCTTCAGCCGTGACACATTCTTTGGATTTGTCGCCTTTGAGGGGGCTGCGTCATTTACAGGGGCGCAATTCTTGGGGAAGGCGGATTTTTCCAATGCGGACTTCAAGCAGCCGGACGATCTCGCCAGGGCACGCTTCGACCAGCCGCCGCTTCTCGTGCGCACGCAGCGGGCTGTGCAGGATCAGCCGGACAAGGGGGCGAACTCACCGATCGGCCAATATGCCCTGACGGTGGGGTTGCTCTTCCTGGCGGCGATGCTCCTGGCCTATGCGCTGAAGCGGAAATAGTCACTAGCCACTACATATAGATTTCCGGCTTGCCCGTCCCCCCAATAAGTTGGTATAACCAGCGTCATGGATTCTCTGAGCGACAGCTACGAACAAACTGAGCTGCCCTACCAGGTCCGCATCGAACAATTCGAGGGACCGCTGGATCTGTTGCTGCACCTGATCAAGAAAAACGAGATCAATATTTACGATATTCCCATCGCCCTGATCGCTCAACAGTACTTAGAGTACATCGAGGCGATGAAAGATCTGAATCTCAACGTGGCCGGGGATTTTCTGGTCATGGCGGCGACGCTGCTCCAGATCAAATCAAAGATGTTGTTGCCTGCCGATGAGGCAGCGCTGGATGAGGACGATGGGCCTGATCCACGGGAGGAACTGGTCCGGCGGTTGTTGGAATACAAAACCTACAAGGAAGCGGCGACCCGGCTCGATGGGCAGGAAAAGATGTGGCGCGAGATTTTTAGCCGGGAGCAGGCTCCGACAGAACCGGTCGAGGCGGATGAGACGCTTCTGGAGAATGTCTCCCTGTTCGATCTTGTGGATGCGCTCCAGGGAATTTTGAATCGCAATCCAGGCAAAAAGCTGATCGAGATCATGCCCGACAATCTCACGGTGCGGGAACGGATGAACGTGATTCTCGAACTGCTGGAAGGTAAAGACTCGGTGTCGTTTGTGGACCTGTTTGAGCAGACCAGCCACCGGCTGGTTGTAATCGTGACATTTTTGGCGATGTTGGAACTGATTCGGCTGCGGGTGGCGCGGGTGTTCCAAGCGGAGGCCTTCGGGCCGATTCTGGTCTCGCGGGCATTCTCGCTGGTTCCAGACCCTGCCGAACTCGATGATGTCGACGTGGAATGGAGGGGGACATGACTCCAGTGACGGAAGAGTTGATTCAAGAGATGCCTGAGGTCGAGTCCGTGATAGCCGTGCCTGAACAGGAATCAGGCGGCCTATCCGATACGGACAATACAGAAGAAATAGTTTCCGCAACCGACGCAGCGCAGACCGTTGCAGAGCGGGAGCTGAAGGCCATTCTCGAATCACTGCTGTTTGTTTCCCCGGAGCCGCTTTCGGCGGTGCGGCTTGTTGCGGTGCTGGGGGACGTGACCAAGGCCGAAGTCGAGCGGACGTTGCGGAGTCTTGGGGAAGACCTTGAGCAGGAAGGGCGGGGCATCAGGCTGGTGGAAGTCGCCGGCGGATATCGCCTGGTCACCAAGCAGGAATATGCGTCGTGGATCAAGCGATTGGATAAGGCTAAGTCTACGACGAAGTTGTCGCGATCCGCACTCGAATCGCTGGCCATCATTGCCTATAAGCAGCCGCTTGTCCGTTCTGAAATCGAGGAGATCCGCGGAGTGGAAACCTCCGGTGTGGTACGGACGCTGTTGGAGCGGAAGCTGGTGCGCATCGTCGGACGCAAAGAGGTGCCGGGTCGTCCGATCATGTACGGGACGACGAAGTTTTTCCTTGAACATTTTGGTCTGAATGATCTGTCGCAGCTCCCGCCGTTGCGTGAGTTCAAAGAACTCGGCGAGGCAGAACAGGCGTTGTTGCCGATGGATGACGCGCTGCCGGTGGCGGCCGATGAAGCAGCCACAGACCACGTGGCCAAGTCGATCGAGGAGGTCTGCCAAGAGTCGCTGTCTCTGAACGGAGACGAGTTCTTTGTTGAGTTCAAGGCCGATGAAGAGTTGAAGGGCCAGGAAGAGCTTGCCGGCGAGCCGGTCGAACAGGCGTAGCAGGGCTCGTGTCCCAGTGGGTCTCTCCCTTTCCGGTGCGTTCATCACTGGGGCGTCAGCGCACCAAGCAACGCAACGTTGTCCATTTCAAGATTGACCCGCGCTCATCCGTTTCGAATCATTCAACACCGTCCGTCGCTCCTCTTGTTGTCCCGCGCCTTGACTCTTTTTCCACCGCTTTGCTAGACTCCTCAATCCAATTCTAAGTTATTGATACTTCCATTATTTCTTGAAGCCGGTCGGTCCTAACAGGATGCTGAAAAAGTCCCCCAGCGGCGTTCTCGCATCGCGCAGAGGCTCAACGTACCGAAGCGTACGCCTCGCTGCGGCCTTGCCCGTGGAACGGGGCGTCTCGGCGCACCGGGGCGGGCGGGTGAAAACAAAGGCCTTTTTGAGCATCCTGTGGCTATTGTGACATCAGTGCCATACGCAAGGCTTCACCGGCATTTTATGAACAAACAGATTTTTTCCGCAGCCTCCTAGCAACATGAGGAACCCCCTGTGATGAAAGCCTGGCTTTTTGATGAACAGTTTCAGTTCGATCGGCGCCACCTGTATGTCGAGGGCATCCAGGGAGAGTGGGGCGCCGGGGATTCGATTGCCGAGGAAGAAGAACTTCCTCCCTCGCCGCAGAATGTGCAGGCGAAGCCGGGCAATGGACGCATCACCATTACCTGGGATCCGGTTCCGGAGGCCATGTATTACAACCTGTACTTCCAGACGACCAAGGGCGTACAGATCAAGTTCTCCGAATTGACCCGTCCGATTGCCAGCGCGGATGATTTCAAGAGCGTCATCGGCGTAAAAAAAGACAAAGCCACGTGCTTGGAGGGCTCGACCAGTCCGTTCATGCATGACGATCTGGCTAACGGCACCTGTTACCACTACGTCGTCACCGTGGTCACACCCAAGGGTGAGAGTCTTGAGTCGCAGGAAGTCATGGCGATTCCCTCTCCCTATCTGCTGACCATGAGCATCGGCCAGGAAGGAGTGGATGACGGGGAGTTCAGCTCTCCGACCGGCATCGCGCTCGACGCAGAGGGCAACCTCTATGTGGCCGATACCGACAATCACTCGATTCAAAAATTCGACAAGACCGGCAAATTCCTGGCGCGCTGGGGCAGTGAACCCAGTTCGCAGGAGGGGCAGTTCTACTACCCGCGCGGGCTGGCGGTTGGACCGGACGGCGTTGTGTATGTGGCCGACAGCGGCAATAACCGCGTGCAGAAGTTCGACCTGGAAGGGAATGTCCAGAAAGCCTGGGGGAAGTTCGGGTTTGCCTGGCGCGGGGCCGATATGGGCAAGTTCGATGTGCCCTGGGGGCTGGCTACGGACCAGGATGGCAACGTCTATGTGTCCGATACCAGCAATGCCCGTATTCAAAAGTTTCAATCCGACGGGCAACCGCTGTTGAAGTGGGGCCGGGACGGGAGCTTCGACGGCGCGTTCTTTTTCCCGCGCGGTGTGGCGGTCGATTTTGTCGGAAATATTTATGTGGCCGATGAGAGCAACAACCGCGTTCAAAAGTTCGATCCGCGCGGCAGCTTCTTGACGAAATGGGGGCGCGAGGGCAAGGGGCCAGGACAGTTCAAGTCGCCCTGGGGCATCGCCTGTGACGCGCTGGGCAATGTGTATGTGGTGGACAGCGGCAACCACCGGATTCAGAAATTCGACGGCAACGGCACGTTCCTGTGTTCGTTCGGCAATCGCGGCAAGACGGAAGGGCAGCTGAATTTCCCCTACGGCATCGCCGTGGATAAGGAAGGCTGCGTGTTCATCGTGGATAGCGGCAATAACCGGGTGCTCAAGTATACGCCGACGGAAGAGGAAATGGCCCGCGGCAAGCAAGAGACGACTCAGGCCGTTGAGCCGGGAGCGATTCAGCCTCCGCGCAGTGTGGCCGTGAAGGCGGGTGATACGGAAATCTTCTTGAGTTGGCTGGAAGTGCCGGGTGCGATCGCCTACAACGTGTATTTCAGCACGGCTCCGCAGGTGACCACTCAGGGAGCCACCAAGATTGAAGGCGTGACCAACCCCTACATCCACACAGGTTTGACCAACGATACCCCGTACTTTTACGCCGTCACGGCCTTGTTCGAGGATGAGGTCGAAAGTGGGTTGTCCGAAGAAGTCACCGCGATGCCGGTGCTGATCGATATTACCGCTCCGCAAAATCCCTATGCTGTGATCAACCATGGCGCATTCATGACGAATTCGCCGGAGGTGATGGTCACGATTTCCGCCACAGACGTCGATACCGGCGTGGGTGCCTATTTCGTCTCGGAAAGTCCGTTGACGCCGATGGCGGGTACGCCCGGATGGGTTGATGTGACGCCGGCGTTGAAGTTCGGCGCGACGATTCCGTTCATCCTGTCTCCGGCCGACGGGCAGAAGACGATTTATGTCTGGTTCAAAGATATCGGCAACAACGTGTCCACGCCGGCCAGCGCGACGATTCTCGTCAACACGTCAGGCTATCTCTGTGTGTCGAAGTGGGGCAAACCGGGGCGAGGCGCGTCGTTGTTACACGGCGGCGAATTCATGTCGCCGATGTACGGACTCTGCATCGATCAGCAGGGATCGCTGTTTGTGGCCGACAACGGCAACAACCGCATCCAGAAATTCGACAATGCGGGCAACTTCATCATTCTGTGGGGCAACTTTGGATCGGCGAACGCCAACTTCCATAATCCGACCGGCACCGCCTGCGACGGCAAAGGCGACGTGTGGGTCGTGGATACGAACAACCACCGGGTGCAGAAGTTCGATGGCAAGCTGGGCGGGTACCTGATGAAATTCGGTTCGCGCGGCAACGGCGAAGGCCAATTCAATGCGCCCTGGGGTATTGCCGTGGATCGGGTGCGTGGATTCGTCTATGTCGTCGACAGCGCGAATTTTCGTGTGCAGAAGTTCGATATGATGGGCGAGTTCATCATGGCGTGGGGGAGCTTCGGCACGGGCGACGGCCAGTTCTATTTCCCGCGCGGCGTTGCCGTTGATCAAAGTGATGGAGCGGTCTACATTGTGGATATGGGGAATCACCGTATCCAGAAGTTCGATACCAGCACCAACGTGCTGCCGCAGTTGCTGGCCAAATGGGGCGGCAGTCCGGAGGCCGGCCATGCCAGCAGTCCGCT
>JABMDH010000089.1:15220-28526 GCA_015904075.1 Nitrospira sp. | reverse complement strand
ATGAAGGCGGCGGTCAACGGCGTGCCCAGCCTCAGCGTGCTCGACGGGTGGTGGATCGAAGGCCATGTGGAAGACGTGACCGGCTGGTCCATCGGTGATCGGGTGGAGGCATGCATGGAGCCGAGCGGGGGGATGGATGCCTGTCATGCGGAGGAGCTGTACCGCAAACTCGAAGAGAAAATTCTCCCCTGTTTTTATCGAAACCGTGAGGGGTTTATCGAGGTCATGCGTCATGCGATCTCATTGAACGGCGGGTTCTTCAATACCCAGCGCATGGTAGCGCAATACCTTCACAATGCCTATCGACTGGTTGGTGAGTATGCCCGACTCGGGTAACGAAGGCAGCAGCTCGATTCTAGTGATCAATGGCGGGTCGTCGACGCTCAAGTTTGCCCTCTTTCGCTCCGGGGACAGTCCTGTCCGTGAATTGTCGGGCTTGATCGACCGCATCGGATCGCCACAGGGTACCTTCACATGGATGCAGGAAGGCGCCAGCCACGGCGATCGTCGAATCGTTGCAACCCTCGATCACGCGTCCTGCCTAGAACCGATTCTGGAATGTGCCCAAGACAAGCTTGCGCGCGAGCCATTGCTGGCGATTGGACACCGAGTTGTGCATGGCGGCAAGGAATATCGTGAGCCGCAACGAGTGACGCCGATGGTGATGGAAGAACTGCAACGGCTGAGTCCCTATGATCCGGAACATCTTCCAGCCGAGATTGCGTTGCTCAAGGAATGTGCGCGGCGATATCCGCATCTTCCGCAAATGGCCTGCTTCGACACGGCGTTTCACCGCGACATGCCGGCTGTGGCCCGCCTGCTGCCGATCCCGAGACGGTATGAAAGACTGGGGCTTCAACGATATGGGTTTCATGGTTTGTCCTATGCCTTTCTCATGAAAGAGCTAGCTAGAATCGGAAGGCCGGACGAAGCGAAGGGGCGTGTGATTTTAGCCCATCTCGGAAACGGCGCGAGCATGGCGGCGGTCAAGACTGGAAGGCCGATCGACACAACGATGAGTTTCACGCCTACCTCTGGGCTGCCCATGAGCCGTCGATCGGGTGATCTGGACCCAGGACTCGTGGCCTACCTCGCTCGCACGGAAGGCATGGGCGCAGATCAGTTTCACAAGATGGTGAATACGGAGTCGGGTTTGCTGGGAGTCTCAGAAACGAGTGCCGACATGCGAGACTTGCTGAAGCAGGAACAGGATGATTCACGAGCGGCAGAAGCAGTCGCGCTGTTTTGTTATCAGGCAAAAAAATGGATCGGCGCACTGACTGCGACGCTGGGAGGATTGGACACGCTGATCTTCACCGCGGGCATCGGCGAGTATTCACCGGCCATCCGCACTCGAATCTGCGACGGCCTGGAATTTCTCGGTGTTGCGCTCGATGCAGCGCGCAACGAGGCTAGTGACGCCGTGATTTCCAAAGAAGGCTGCGGGGTGACGGTCCGCGTCATGCATACCGATGAAGAAAGTGAAATTGCGGAGTCTGTCAGTCGATTACTTGGCGAACCGAAACGATAAACGAGGAGCTCATGCCACGAACGGTGAAGGCGACGATGGGCACTGAACTGTTCAAGCGGATGGATGCCTATTGGCGAGCGGCTAATTATCTCTCCGTTGGCCAGATTTATCTTTACGATAATCCACTACTGAAACACCGGCTAACCCGTGCGCATATCAAACCTCGCCTGCTCGGCCATTGGGGCACGACCCCGGGCTTGAATTTTATCTATGTGCATTTGAACCGTATCATCACACAACACGATCTCAACATGATCTATATCGCCGGGCCCGGCCACGGAGGGCCCGGTCTTGTCGCAAATGCCTACCTCGAAGGCACCTGCAATGGCACCTCATTCGGTCTGAATGACCTGGAGGCGCTGATGAATGTAGCGTTTGAGGCGAAAGAGTGGATTGCCGCTCATGGCGTGAAGCGCTGAGCGATTTCCTGGGAATCCTCCGGCCCTCCGGGGGCTTCCCTTCACACGGGATACTATGAGACAGCGGATAATTGGTAGGGTGAGAATGGCGGGAGTCAGAAACTGAGTATCCCGTTATCAGGCAGTCACGAGTGCTTCCCTGCGTTGCTCGATATGCTTCCTGACCCTCACCGGCAATGCTTGTTCGGCAAGCCGCAGCTCATAGGTCTTCTGCAGGTTCATCCAAAATTCAGCTGTGGTGTTGAAAAATGCGGCTAGACGAACCGCAGTATCTCCCGTGATACCACGTTGCCCTTTGATAATTGCCGTGATCCGATTCGCCGGCACTTCGAGGGCTTTCGCCAGTGTATTGGCGTTAATCGGTGGATCTGATGGTTTCATGAACTCTTCCTGTAAAATTTCTCCTGGATGAACCGGCCGCATGCCATTCTTAATCATGGTGTTCTCTCCTTCAGTGATAATCCGTGATCTCGACGTCATGGGGTCCGTCAGTCGTCCAAACAAAGCAGATCCGCCACTGATCATTGATCCTGATACTGTGTTGTCCGACCCGATCGCCTTTCAATCTTTCCAGTCGGTTGCCTGCCGGTGAGAGGAGGTCTTTCAGATCCGTCGAGTTGTCGAGCATCGTGAGTTTCCGCTCAGCGACCTTCCTGAAACCGGAAAACTCCTTCACCATCTCGCCGGCGAAGAACTGTTGCGTCTTCTTGTCACGAAACCCTCGAATCACGATATCCAACCTATCACAGTTTTACGTTTTACGTACAGCATATGTGCCGAATTTGTGCTAATAATCTGTAATACAGACAGAATTCCTCGGAATCAATCGAGTCAGTAGAAACCGCTTACGTCATTGCTCAGTGCGCCTCGTCATGACGGCGCATGGATTAATCCTTCCAGTGCACCGGGAAGCCTTCAAAACCATCTTATTTGTGAGCTGGGCCCAATACAGATTGGTAACGTCGCAACTCCTCGCTGATTACACTGGATGAGGGAGGCGACTCAGGGGTTCAGTTGCCGTTTGATCGAGCAGTACAGCCCATAGCCTTGGGCCAACAGCCCGGTCACGAGTAATCCGAGCGCCGTCGGAAGCCAAGGTGAGGTGGGGTCATCGAGTCCGGCCATGCCGATGACGAATCCCAGGGCCACGGCGACGATGCCGACGGATCGCGCGATGATGCCTCTCCGTGCCCAATTATTCGGTGACGAGGTGTGGTCAGGCGGCATGTTGTCAGTCTACAGTTGCAGTGAACGAGAGTTCAATTACCCTCTGAGACAGCTCTCGTCTGCATCAAGAGCCGAACCAGACCGAATCCATCTTTCCCGAATCAAAAGGTCTTCGCAGGATGTGCTCTACCGGCAGATACCGACCGGTCTACTCGCCGTGATGGTTGTGCATCAAGATGGTCCGGCCGGCGATCTCATGAGGCTGAGTTGAGGAATACACCGTCGCATAGCCGGTTCGAGAGCTGAAGTAGGAATGTCCCGGTCCTGCGTTGGAAACGGATCTACAGATTGGCCAACACACGAGGGCTTTCGGGAGTGGTAGTGGGAGAAATCTCTATTCGATAGGTCCTGCTGGAATCCAGTGTCACGCGAACTTGTCCTGTACGGCTCAAGTAATCGATTGCGAGGGATACCTGATTCCAGGTGAGATGAGGAGAAAGACAAGAAAATGCTCGGCAACCGGTGCTCTATGACGCCATCGGCTCGCGCGAGGCACAAATTACAGACTCACCAGGCCTTCGGCCACGGCATACTTTGTCAGCTCGGCGGTCGAATGAAGATCCAACTCGTCCATGATCCGGGACTTATGAAACTCCACGGTCTTGACGGAAATATTCAAGAGCGTGGCGATATCCTTGGTGCCCTTCCCTTCCGCAATGAGTTGCAACACTTCTCGCTGCCGCGGCGTGAGCGCGGTCACGGGCTGCTGACGCAGCAGCGCGTCCGGCGGATGCAATGTGGCCGCCAGCACGTCTTTCGTGATCAGCGGCGTCATGTAATGTTGTCCTCTCAGGACCGCGTGGATGGCCTGTTTGAGCTCCGACGCGGCAGATCGTTTGAGCAAATAACCGGACGCACCGGCCTTGAAGGCCTCCGTTGCATAGGTCGGTGTCGCATGCATGGTGAGAAAGATCAGTTTGCTGTCGGGTACGAGCTTTGTGAGTTGTCTGGCGGCATCCAGCCCATTGAGTAGCGGCATGGAGATGTCGAGCAAGATCACGTCCGGGCGCAATTTTTGCGCTTCTTCCACCAATGCGCGGCCGTCTTCCACCGTGCCGACGACGACGCCTTCGGCTTCCACCAGCTTCAGAAGCCCGGCCAGGACCAGCGAGTGATCGTCCGCGATCAGGATACGAGGGCGCATCAGGCGTTCTCTTTCTTGGCCGGAATCCAGGCGAAGACTTTCGTGCCATCAGTCGGCTTGGAATGGATGCGGAGGAATCCATTGAGGAGCCGCAATCGCTCCTGCATGCTGGTCAGGCCCAACCCTTTGTGATAGGCATTCGTCCCGCTTGCGTCAAATCCCTGGCCGTTATCGATCACGGACAGGGCAACTCCGGTGGATGACCCTCTCAGCTTCACGGTGGCTTCGGTGGCACAGGCATGTCGCACGACATTCTGAAGGCTCTCCTGCAGTACGCGGAACAGACAGGTCGAATGGTCGAGCGACAGTGAATCGGGCACATGATTCGTCTCGAAGAACACGGCAAGTCCTGTCCGTTTGTTGACCTCACGGATGTGGTCTGCGATAGCCGGTTGTAGTCCTGCATGTTCTAGCAGTGACGGGTGAAGTTTGTACGCGAGGTCATGGACGTCATCGGAAAGCCGTTCCATCTGTTCCCGGATCGGCAGCAAGGTTTGCCTGGTCAATTCCGGCAAGATCGTCGGCTGTTGTTCGAGTGTCACCACATCGAGTACCAGCGCGGCGAGGCGCTGGCTGATATCGTCGTGCAGCTCACGCGCGATTCGTTGCCGCTCATGTTCTTGGGCGGAGAGCAGTGCCGAAGCGAGGTCTTGCAGTTGCACCCGGTATTGGCGGAGTTCTTTCTGGTTCAGCTCCAATTCCTGCTCCTCGCGCTTGCGATCCGTGATGTCTTCAGAGATTCCCAACAGGTACTGAGGACGCCCTTCCTGATCAGCGATAGAGATCTTTTTCGTATGGAGCAGGCGAATGGTTCCGTCGTGAGTCGTGATGGGTTCTTCCGGAATATCCAACAGGCGTCCACTCTCCAACACCTTCCGGTCTTGGGCGGTAAAGAAGTCGGCTTGGTCGCGGGGAAAGACATCGTAGTCGCTCTTGCCCAGCAATTCGCGCTCGGAATAACCGAGCAGTCGTTCTCCCACCTTGTTGATGCGAACAAACCGAAGCTCCCTGGCGTCTTTGACGAACACCATCGTGGGCAGGTTGTCGACCACAGAATACATGAGGGCTTCGGAACGGTGCAGCCGGTCTTCTGCCCGTCTACGTTCACTGATGTCGGTGGTAATGCCGCCGATCGCGTACACGCGCCTGGAATGATCCCGCAGGGGGAATTTCATGGCAGTGGTTATATGCAACCCGCCGGGATAGAGGGCGGTCTCTTCGAATTCCATGGCCGTTTCGGTCTCTTGGACTTTGCAGTCATTGGCATGAAACTGATCGGCCTGTTCGTGGGCGAACAGCTCTGAGTCCGTCTTGCCCAGAATGTGTTCCTGCGTAAGGGCAAAGGCCTCCTCGAATCGGCGGTTCGTATAGCAATACCGCCCATCGGTCGTTTTGATGAAGGCAAGATTTGGCGCATGGTCGAGGAATGTGCGAAACCGTTCCTCGCTTTCGATCAACGCTGCGTTGGCCTGCTCCAGCTCTCCGGTTCGCTCACGGACCCGGCGCAGCAACTTTTCCTGAGCGTTCCGCAAAGATTTCTCGGCGTGTGCGCGCTCGGTGATGTCATGGCCGATGATCAACAGGCAGCGCGTCTTTTCCAGCATAACCACATCAGCGGAGATGAGAATATGGCGCAGGCCGGCGCGTTTCATCCGTACCGGCACATCGAGATTCCGCACCGACCGTTCAGATGTGAGGCGCTTGATGAATCGAGCCCGATCGTCGGGGTCCGGCAACATATTCAGGAGGAGTGTCGTCTGACCGATCACGTCGTCCCGCTGAAATCCGAACATCTCCAGGCAGGCGTCGTTGATATCGAGACACCGACCCGTCTCCAACTCCGTCACTCCAATCGGATGAGAACTCAGACGAACCGCCATGGCCAAGACTTCATCCTTCAAGAAAGGAAAAGCCGGTCTGCGTAGGCGCAAGGCAGGCCGCGGTCGAGGCGAAGAGCGGGCGCTCGTTCTTACAGACGGTTTGGTCTTGGTAGTTTTCTGTGCCATGGGGGTGCAGCAATTCTAGGCTTCATGAGAAAACCAAACAAGAGGGCAAGAAGCCGATGGCTGGATAGGTATGCGGGCTAGTGCGGTTTGAGCTAACGACTAGGGTAATGCCTAGTGCTGCAGCCAGGCCAATTGCCTTAAAAGGATTCTCCAGCGTACGACCATGAAGCATGCAGCCTCAGCACAATGATGTCTTCCGATCACCCAGGTAGGTAAGGAGTCTGTATTCATGCGCACGTCTGCTGCGGCGCCATGTCCGGACTCGTTGTCGACGCACATGAGCCAGGTGCTTGGCTCGCATTGGTAACCGATTCGAGTACAAGGTTGCAGGGTGTCCCGTCATGAACTACGCGATAAAAGATTCGTGCCGGTTTTGTCCCGATCAAACCACCGCACAGAGGTGTGACCCCGCATCCTCGGCGGCTGGTCATTGAGTTGCTTTTACATCGTCTGTCGCGTTTTGCGTCAGAACCGGGTGCCACGATGGCGACATTGTCCACAGCAGAGCGGCAGGAGTTTCTTCTGAGACGGTGCCGGACCGGAGGCGAACGGCCATGGCGCTTTGTAGTTTCTGCACGCAAGCGATCGCTATCGGGCCGAGGCATATTTGTTGCCCTCCTCGTTGATCGCCGCCGTGACATGCATTACGGAGGCGGTGATCAATAGCGACGCACCAGGAGGGAGAAACCCATGATGGTCCATGGATGTCATTGCAATCGCTGTGGCGGGATGATGGCTAAGGTCTACGGCGACTTGATGAGTCCGAATGACATGGGGATAGACGTGGTCGGGTGGCGGTGCGTGAACTGTGGGGATTATGTGGATGAGCTGGTGCTCAAGAATCGAGGGATGCAACAGAGACCACCCTCATTTCCCACCCGATTGGCGAAAGAGCGAGAACCAATGCAACGTCCGGCGCCGCTGTCGATCCAACGCCGTCGCGCTGCGGCATGAACCGGAGATACGAACCGGGCCGCATGGATGCCGGAGTCACGAAGGTCTGTGCAGGTGCAGAGGGTGGACCGGTGAAGCGTGCCTGCGAGGATTCTCTCCGAGCTTGACGCGATCTTTCCACAAACGGTCCGTGTCGACTTGCCGCCTTTCCCCAGTACCAATTGTTCGCCGCCGGCTTCACATAGCCGAATACGTCATCCCGTCCGGACGGCAATGCTAATCAGGGTTTCTCGGTCCGCGCATTCAGCACCATGAGAGCGCCGCTTGCAGCAGGCCTGAGTGATGCGGTAGAACCCATACCATACGATGAAACTGTGGCGCTATGTGTTCGTCCTAGGGCTCGTGGTCTGGCCGGCGTCGATTCCTCTCGGAGGGGTGACCGATCATGCGGAGGCGGTGGATTTTTCCGCTGAGCGCATCGTCAAGAGCGAACGGTCCTCAGTGACGGCGCATGTCAATGCCAAGGATGATCGCTGGCGATTCGAATTCATGCAACCGCAAGGAGGCGCCAGCATCATCATTGTGCGAATGGACCACCGGACATCCTGGCTCATTTTGTCCAAGCGGCGTCAATATCTCGAAGTGCCGGTCGAGAAAGACCATCAATTGGTCGTGAGCGAGACGATGGAGGGAGAAGTCTCGCGGGAATTCATCGGTGATGAAATTCTGAACGGCTATCCCACGGAGTTGTTTGAAGTGACGGTTGCAGAGAATGGTGTCACTCGGCAATACTATCGATGGGTGACCAAGGTTCAGCGCTTTCCGGTCAAGACGGTGAGCAAGCAGGGACGATGGTCGGAAGAGTTTCGGCGACTGATCTTCACCGAGCAGTCTCCGTTCTTATTCGAGCTTCCACGGCGGCTGGATCGGGCCAATCCGCCGGTGGAGGTACAACAGTAGGGCGCATAGTGGAGGAAGAGCACCAATGAAACGATTGATTGGCAGAGGGTTGTGCCTAGTGGCCTGCATACTGGCGATAGTGGCGGTGGAGCTTCGATCGGAGGCAGAAGCCTATGAGCAGGTCGCGGTGAAGGACGGTGCGACGGTGCGGGGAACGGTGACATTCAAAGGGACTGCCCCAGACCCCAAGGAATTCCAGTTGCGCCGCTATCCGGACGAAGTCTTTTGCGGCGCGTTGTCGCTGGGAGACGGGCGAAGGCTTCTGAAGGAAGTCAACGTCGGCGGCGACGGCGGCCTCAAGGACGTGGTCGTTGTGGTGGAGGGAGTTCAGAAGGGGAAACCCTTCGGCTTCACCGATGCCAAGATGGAAGCCAATATCTGCCAATTCCTGCCCTTCGTCACCGTCGTGAGCGACAAGCGGGAATTGACGGTGACCAATCGAGATCCGGTGTCGCACGATATTCAAGGCTACGCCTACGACCAGGCCGGTGTGGACATCGTGCTCCATCGGCCTTCGCTCCAATCCAGCGGAACGACCGATACCGTTCAACTGGTCAAGGGACGGAAAATCTTCACCATGCAGTGCGGGCGGCACCCCTACATGCAGAACTGGGGGTATGCGATCGATAATCCCTATTACGCCGTGACGGATCTCGGCGGGTCCTTCTCGATCGGCGACTTGCCCCCCGGGACCTTTCGCATCAAGGCCTGGCATCCGGCATTGGGCATTCAAGAGCGGGAAGTGACGGTGAAGCCGAACGAGGCAGCGACACTCGGTTTTCTGTTCGAAGCGAAGTGACGAGGAAATGATGTCGCATGGTCACCCCATTGTGCTCGCCCTGTTGCTCGGCGCCCTCTTGGCCGGAACCGCCTCTGCAGGATCTCCCAAGGACATTCAGAATCAGGGCAAGGAGATGGTAAAAGACGCCGAGGAGATGGTGGCGCACGGCGGAATGGGTGATGCGAAAGCCATCGTGCATCATTGTGCCGAAGTGGCGAAGCATGCGGAAGCGATCCTCAAGGCGTTACCGCCGGTTGACGAACATGGGAAAGAAGCCGCACCCCATTTGCAGGACGCCATCAAGTACTGCAAGCGGGTGGCGGAAATGGGTGACAAGGTCGATCCCGGCGCCAGCTTGAACCCCGCAACAAAAGCCCGCGCGGCGGTGAGAGAAGCGATGAAGCATCTTGCGGCGATGAAAGACAGCGGGGCGTAGTAAAGGAAGGTTTAGGCTGAGGTCCAGGTTGAGCTGCGTGACGAATTGTGATCCTCTCTATCTTAGCCTCAACCTGAACCTCAAGGCTTCGGTACCAGCGGGCTGACTGCGTTCTGGTCTCGTCCCGGCTGATACGTCCGCAACAATTTCTTGACCGTCGCCATCAGCCGTTCTTCTTGAGCCAGAGGTGCTTTGATACGCACTCCGCGCCCCTCATTGCGTCCCAGTGAAAAGATGTGGTGTTCGATCATCTCGCCCTGCGTCCCATCCGAGTATGTGAAGCTCAAGTCCTTTGCGGGGAATCCAGCCAGCGCCAGATCCTGATCCTGCCGCCATTTTACGGTGATGGTCCTTTTGCCGTAGAGCTCTCCGATGATGCGGCGATGGGCTGCGGAAAATTCGTCGAGCGTCTGCCGCCCGTCCTGGCTTTTGCCTTCCAGCACATTCATATGGCCGGAGAAGGCGACGAGGCTGTGTTCGATAGGAGGATAGAGCATCACGCCGACTCCATCAGGCAGCGGATTGCCCAAGCGCCAGTCATCGGGATAGCGGACGGAAAAGACGAATCGGGCATTCGTATAGAGTTTCCACCCCCTTGTGTCATCGTCCGGTGTCGCAGCGAGGGAATTCCGGACGTTCATGTCGAGACCCATCACTGCTGTCAATAGAAGAAGAATCCAGACCATTCGAGTTCTCCTGAGGTCACGACATTCAGACGGCTGGTCGTCGGCGTTTGCGTACTGCGCCATTCGTCATCTGTCGATCGAATGATGGGAGCCGCATCCGGCTATTGCACTGATCGAGCACAACGGAATCCAATGGTGGCGGCCCGCCGATCCGGTACGGCCCCGCTTCTTGTCGCCGTTCGTAGCAGCGGCGGGGCGCTCTTCCAGGACCCTCCGCGTACGACCTTGTATCGGCCGGAATTCGGCCCGCGCGGATTACGATCCGGCATCGTCGCATAGTAATCGATTCCAAACCAATCTTCGACCCATTCAGCGGCATTCCCTGCCATATGATGGAGGCCATAGGGGCTCCGGCCTTCTTCTCCGCTTTCAACCGGGGCGACGATGGGAATCTCGTGGACATGCGACTGGCCGAACTTCGCCAGTTCCGGCGTGGGAGGCTGCTGCCCCCATGGAAAGAGGTGACCGCTGTCTCCCCGTGCGGCCTTTTCCCACTCAGCTTCTCCCGGCAGCCGCTTGCCCTGCGTGCGGCAGAACTCCGAGGCTTCCGGCCATGTCGCGTAGAGCGCCGGCCACCGGGCCAGCGATTCAGGCGCCATGGCATGAACGGTCGTCATATGGTCAAGCAGTTTCCGCACTTCATCAGGAAGCGGGCTCCCGTGCCGCAACAGCCACGACAGGTATTCTCCCATGCTCACCTCGTCGCGATCGATTTCGAATGGATCGAGCCACACCCGGCGCTGCGGTTGCTCCGTGTCGTCGTATTGGGTTTCAAGGCTGAAGGATCCCTCGCTCGTACGGGCCGTACCCATGAGAAAGGGGCCTGCAGCGACGGTCAGCATCGGAGAGCTCCGGACAAACGCAGCAATCTTCTCTGCCTGGCTTTGTGTGTCAGGTGGCGCTGCCAAAACCGTACCCACGCACAACCAGATGATGGTCGAAATGAGGAGAGCTCCGAATGTTCGGCGTCGATCCTGTTTCATGGCTTTCTCTACCGGTGTCACCGGTCACTAGTCAATGGTTGACGGCTGACGTTTTCAGACGGGATAGATTATGATGCGGGCATGTTCTCTGTCTTGGTCGTCCTCCATATCCTGGCCGCGGTCGCGTGGATCGGGGGGATGATTTTCCTCTCACTGGTCCTGGCCCCTCTGGTTGTGAACCGTAAGGCTGCGCCGGAGTTCATGGCACTGTTCCGACTGGCGGCACTGCGGTTTCGGATCGTGGTATGGACGGCCATCGGTATTCTGCTGACCACCGGACCGATGCTCTTGGCACAGCGTAGCATTGACATGATGAATCCAGCCACATGGCCCGGGATTCTTACCCTCAAACTCGGACTCGTGGCGGTGCTGCTCCTACTCACATTCTCACACGATCTGGTACTTGGACCGAAAGTCAGTCAAACCAGGGCGATACCGGTCTCGTCCAGAACAGCATGGGAACAGACTATTGTGCAGACGGCCCGCTGGGTACCTCGCCTCTCCCTGCTCCTCGCGTTGGCAGTTGTGGTTGCGGCATCGGTGCTGGCACGGTCGTAGCCATCGCCAGTTGTCCACCGGAATGCCACGGCTTCAATACATTCAGCCCATCAGTCATTCCAATAACAGACAGGTCCATGCCGATTTCCTACCTTCAGGTAGATGAATTTTCTTTCGAAAATATGGTATCGAGGAGGCTTTGATTTGAGGGTTTCAAGTAGGTGACATCAATATTGTCAGGGGGGAAACATGGGCCGGATGGTTCCTGTCAGTCTGTGGGCGATCGGGATGGGTTGCATGGTTGTGCTGCTGGCGAGTCACACGTATGCGGATGAGCCGGAAGCCGCGAAGCCGAATGAGAACAAGCCGCAGCCCGTGCTCGATTGCCGGTTCGACCATAGCCATGTCGGAGAAGCGAGCGAGGCCTTTCCATCCGATGATGTGTTTCGTCCCCTCATTGCGGACCCCAAGCAGCCGCAGTTCTTTGCCATATGGCAACACGCGAGACCGCGCAATGGCGAGTCGTCTTTCAACCTAGGGTCGGTGGCCATCGGGGAAAACTTTGGTTTTTACACCAAGCGAACGGGATGCAACGGCTGGCAAGTCGGTTTGTTGACAGGCATCTTCTCGCAATTCAACCTGGACCAGAAAAACGCCGAGTTAATCAACACGGATTTCAATGTGGGTCTCCCGCTCTCGTGGCGATCGGGGAATTGGTCCGCGCGACTTCGCTATTACCACCAAAGCAGCCATTTAGGTGATGAATTCTTGATCAGGAATGTTGGATTCCGGCGCTTTACGGTCTCCTTTGAGGAAGTGGACGCGATTCTGTCCTACGACTATAAATGGCTGCGCCTCTACGGAGGCGCCGCGTATCTGGTGCATACCGAGCCATCGACAATCGATCGCACGAGGATCCAGTGGGGATTCGAAGCGCGGGCCCCGGCGATGCGCACCAGTATCTTGTTCCCTTTTCTCGACCGGTTGATCATGACGCCTGTGCTGTCGGCGGACTTCAAGTCGGCGGAAGAGCATAGCTGGATCATCGATACCAATGTGCTCGGCGGTTTTGAATGGTCTCGAACAGGATCCCGCCGTCATTTTCGGATCATGGCGACCTATTTTCACGGCTATAATCCTTACGGGCAATTTTCCATCAACCAGAAGATCGAATCGATCGGGCTTGGGGCGTATTTCACGTTTTGATGAAACGAAGCGGGGTGCGGGCTTGCGAGCTCGCACACTGCACGGACACTTCTGCTACAATCGTCCACCTGGACAAGTTGAAACGAGGCTGATCCGCTGTTGAGATATACCGTCATGAATAGTGCGGGCTAGGAGACCACTGTCGATGAACAAGAAGCTCTCCTTTTCCGTCTGGTACGTCCTACTTGCAGTCATGGCCGTTGTGCTGGTGCATGATTTCATCCTCGCTCTGAATAAAGTCGAAGAAATCCCTTACAGTCAGTTCAGAAACTTGGTTGCCGAAGGCAAGGTGGCGGAAGTTTCCCTGAGTAGCCAATTGGTGACCGGTAAGCTCAAACCCGAAGGGGAATCAAAAGTAGAGAAGTTGTTTACGACTATCCGTGTCGACGATCCTGAGCTGGTCCGTGAGCTCAACCAGCGCGGCGTGACCTTCGCCGGCATCATCGAATCTACCTTCTGGCGTGATCTCCTCTCCTGGGTGTTGCCGGTCGGAGTATTTGCCGTCATCTGGTTCTTTATCTTTCGTCGCTTGGGC
>JABMDH010000089.1:12756-15120 GCA_015904075.1 Nitrospira sp. | reverse complement strand
TCGGGGGTGACGTTCTTCAGCATCAGCGGTTCTGAGTTTGTCGAAATGTTCGTCGGGGTCGGGGCGGCACGCGTGCGCGACTTGTTCGATCAGGCGAAGCTGAAAGCGCCCTGCATCATCTTTATCGACGAGTTGGATGCGCTCGGGAAAGCGCGTGGCGCAGGACCCATGGGCCATGAGGAGCGGGAGCAAACGCTCAATCAGTTGCTGGTCGAGATGGACGGCTTCGATCCCCGCATCGGGGTCATTCTCATGGCAGCGACCAATCGTCCTGAGATTCTTGATCCTGCGTTGCTGCGAGCCGGGCGGTTCGATCGTCATGTGGTGGTGGACCGTCCGGACAAGATCGGTCGACTTGCCATTCTTCGTGTGCATGCCAAGCAGGTGGCGCTTGGTCTCGACGCCGACCTTGAAACGATTGCCGCGATGACCCCCGGGTTTTCAGGGGCCGATTTGGCCAACATCATCAACGAGGCGGCGTTACTGGCCGTGCGCAGAGGTAAGGATCAGGTTAGGATGTCCGAATTGCAGGAGGCGGTCGAGCGAGTCATTGCCGGCTTGGAGAAGAAGAATCGCGTTCTGAATAAAATGGAGAAGGAGCGGGTAGCTTACCATGAGACCGGTCATGCTCTCGTTGCCCTGTCTTTGCCGGGGATGGATCAGGTGCAGAAAATCTCGATCATTCCACGAGGCGTGGCGGCGCTCGGTTATACGTTGCAGCTTCCGACTGAAGACCGGTTCCTGATGACGAAGTCCGAGCTCGAGAACAAGGTCGCTGTATTGCTGGGTGGTCGGATTGCGGAAGAGCTGAACTTCGGCGAGGCCTCGACGGGAGCACAGAACGATCTTGTCAAAGCCACCGACATCGCGAAAAGCATGGTGAAGGCCTACGGTATGAGCGACAAATTGGGTACCATCACGCTCGAGCGGGATCGGCAACCCCAGTTCCTCCAGCTGCCGATCGGGTCTGAAAAGGGCGATTATTCCGAGGAGACTGCGCGGGAAATCGATTGTGAGGTGCGGCGGATCATCGACGAACAGTATGAACGGGTGAAACAACTGCTGGGAGAGCGGAAAGCCGCGTTGCAGCAAGGCGCGGGGCTGTTGCTGGAACAGGAAGTCATCACCGGGGTTGAACTAAAAGCGATAATGGAAAATGTTTGAACCATCGTCTGGCATAGGGTAAGTATGTACAAGCGATAGTCGGCTCTCGATAACGAGACCGAGGTGCAGACTGCCGAGCGGACTATGCCGGTGGAACAACAGGCAACGATCTCCGTCAGCGACAATGTGATTCACTGTCGGGGGGCCTGGACCCTTCCGAACGTGACCGAATTGGAACGCCGCAGCGGAACGCTCCGATGGCCGGATGCTTCTGAGGTGGCGTGCGATGCCGGCGAGGTGACCGCCATGGATACCGGCGGAGCCCTGGTGCTGTATCGGAGTATCGAGCGTCTGCGCCGCGCCGGCCAGAACGTTTCTCTTCACGGATTGAAGCCGGAATTCGCCGAGTTGGTCCGGCTGATCGAAACCAGCACGTCACGCACCCACGTCGTCGCCATCCGGAGCGCTCGCTGGGGTGTGCGCGTGACCCAGGCCATTCGGCGTAAACAAGACGCAGTCATTCACGGGCTTGCCTTTCTTGGAGAAACCGTCGTCATATTGGGACGGTCGGTGCTGCGCCCGCAGTCCATCCGGTGGCGGGCTCTGTTGCGGGTCATCGAATTGGATGGCGTGCGTGCCTTGCCGATCACCGGCCTGCTGACGTTCCTGGTCGGCATCGTGATCGCGTATCAGGGAGCGGAACAGCTCCGCAAGTTCGGCACAAATATCTTCATCGTCGATCTGGTCGGGATTTCGCTGGTGCGGGAAATCTCGCCGTTGATTGTCGCAATTCTCATCGCCGGCCGATCGGGATCGGCCTATGCGGCCGAGATCGGCACGATGAAGGTGACGGAGGAATTGGACGCGGTCCGCACGCTCGGTATTTCGCCGATCAGCTTGTTGGTCCTGCCGAGATCCTTGGCCCTCGTCATCGTCTTGCCGCTGTTGACGGTCTATGCCGATGTCTTGGGTGTGTTCGGCGGCATGCTCGTCGCGACGAGCCAGTTGAACGTGAGTTTCACCGAGTTCCTGGCTCGCTTTGAAGAGGCCGTCGCGGTACGGCATGTTCTCATCGGCCTCGCCAAGGCGCCGTTCTTTGCTATGATCATCGCAATGGTCGGCTGCTATCAGGGGCTTCAGATCCGGGGAGGTGTGGACGACGTCGGCCGGCATACGACGATCGCCGTCGTGCAGAGCATTTTTCTCGTCATTGTGTTCGATGCAATTTGCAGCGTGTTAACCAACTGGTGGGATCTCTAG
>JABMDH010000089.1:3742-12656 GCA_015904075.1 Nitrospira sp. | reverse complement strand
GCGAGCACACGGACCTGAATCCAGGATTGATTCGTGAGATCGTTGCCATCAAGATCGCTATGGTGGCATTGCCGCCGGACAGCGGCGTCAAATTTCCGAACGAGCTCAGCGGAGGCATGAGACGGCGGGCCGCTCTCGCCCGCGCGATCGTGATGGACCCGGAGCTGCTCTTCCTTGACGAACCCACGGCCGGGCTGGATCCGATGATCGCCGCGGGGTTCGACGATCTCGTCCTCTCGTTGAAACACCTCTTGGGGTTGACGGTCGTCATGGTGACGCACGATCTGGATTCACTGTGGCGCATTGCCAGCCGGGTGGCAGTGCTGGGCCAGGGGAAAGTGCTGGGGGTTGGAACCATGCAGGAGTTGTCACAATCCGATGACCCTGTGATCAGAGAGTATTTCCACGGTCCACGTGGACGCACGGCGCTGGAACAGGCCGCATGGAACGGCCGGCTTGTCAGGGAGCAAGGGTAAGGCGTTGACCGTCAACCGTCATGCGTCAATCGTCAGAACGGCGACTCCCCTTTCTCCCAAGTGACGTTTGACGCTTGTCGAATGACGAAACAGGTACGTTGAGCATGGAGCCAAAAGTAAACTACATCCTCGTCGGTTCCTTCATCGCGATCCTTGGCGCGGCGGTATTGATCGGTCTTCTATGGCTAGGGAAAACCGACTACCGGGGCATCTATGACCGTTACGAGGCCTACTTTCGCGAATCGGTAGCAGGCTTGAGCGTGGACTCGACGGTGAAATATCGCGGGGTCGACGTGGGGCGGGTGAAGAGCATTACCTTAAATCCCGATAATCCCGAGGAGGTCAAGCTGACGCTGGATATCGCCAGTGGCACGCCGGTCAAGACGGATACTATCGCTGTTCTCCAGACACAGGGACTCACCGGTCTGGCGACGATCAATTTGATGGGAGGCAGCCGGGAGGCGCCGCGGTTAGAGGTCTCGGAAGGGCAGGTGTACCCGGTCATCAAAACCGGTCCCTCCTTGTTCTTTCGGTTGGATGAGGCGATCTCCCGATTGCTGTCCGAGAAGGGATTGAGCAAGCTTCTGGTGGATCTGGACTTGGCGGCCAAAGGAGCGGCGGATGCGCTGGATGAAGAAAACCGTACGGCGTTGAAGCGAACGATCACCGATCTTTCCGAGGTCGTACACTCGGTCTCGGCCCATCGGGCACAGATCGAGGCTGGTCTGAACGGCGCGGCTCAAAGCGCCGACAATCTTGTCAAGGTCACGGCGGCGTTGAATGAGCAAGTGCCGGTCATGCTGGCACGGATTAACAAGAGCGCCGCCGCGTTGAATGCGATGACGGACGAACTCGCGCAAACAAGCCAAGCGGTACGGTCGGTGGTGAATGACAGCCGGCCGGAGTTGGAACAGTTCTCGCGGAAGACGTTGCCCGAAGCCGGGCTCTTGGTGACGGAACTGAGGGAGCTGGCCACGACTCTGACGCGGGTGGCGCGGGATCTGGAACGCGAGCCTGAGTCGCTCGTGTTCGGGCGTAAGCCTGTGCCGCGTGGACCGGGAGAGTAAGATACGTGAATCGTAACTGCGGAAGGTCAAGGTCGAGGTTAAGGCTCAGGTGAACGAATGCAGCCTCTTCGCTCAACCTCAACCTTAACCTCAGCCTGCTATGCAGGGAGAGATCGATGCGTCTAGGAATGGTACTGGTAGCGTATGTGTTCCTGGTATTGACAGCGACCGGCTGTCTTTCCTCCCGTTCAGAATCTCAGCCAGCCCATACCTATCGCTTGAGTCTCGACTCTGGGCGCAACGAAGTCCGCCCAGCTGATATCAACGGCCCGATCTTGCAGGTCAGCCTGTCCCTGGCTGAGCCGGGATTTGAGACGCCTCGGATGGTGTATGTGAAGCGTCCCTATGAGTTAGAGCATTACGCTTTGAATCAATGGGCCGACCAACCGGCGCGCATGTTCACGTCCTTGATGGTACAGGCGCTGAGTCGGACCGGATCGTGGCGCGCCGTCGTCCCATCGCCGGGCTCCATTCGCGGAGATTTCCGCCTTGACTCCTACGGGTTCTCGTTGCAACAGGAATTTATGCAGGACCCCAGCCTGGTGAGAGTCACAGTTCGCGCGCAATTGGTCGAGATGAAAGAGTTGCGGGTTGTAGCGGCACGCGCGTTCGAAGTAGTGGAAAAGGCACAAAACAACGACGCGTACAGCGGCGTGGTGGCTGGGAATCGGGCGATTGCCGCTCTGCTCGACGACCTCGCCTCCTGGCTTCAGGACTGTGCGCGTCATTCACAGGAATGCAGCCGTTGAACAAACTCTAGGCGGCTTGCCATGCTCTTGCCTCTCCGGGCCTGCACCCCACTCCATAGGCACAACTCAACACTTCACAGGAGGTGAGCATGGAGAATGGGCTATGGAGAAGGCATGGGACTGAGTGGCAGGATGGGTGACGAAAAAAGATTTGAACAGGCCATCGCCAGCGGATATGATGCCGACTAGTCAAATTAAGGAGGTTGGCATGAACACATTTTCAATGATCGGAGCAGGGGTTGCCGTCGGGTTGCTTCTGAGCGGCTGCTCGTCGTACCACACGGGGAAACTCGCGGCGCCGCTGTACGCGAAAGCGACAATTACCGGACCTGGAATTACCGGAGAGGCGCAACTCTACGAAAAATATGAAGGGCGTGTGCGGATCGGGTGGGCTTATGCCAAGCCGTGAGGTCTGAACCGTGAGGGGTAAAGGGGTGAGGAGTGAACGAAACGGAAAGAGGATGATATGGACACTCGGAGCAAAGTCTATCTGTACCATACGACGGTGAAATGGACGGACCATCGCAAAGGAACGATGTTCTGCGAAGGCAAACCGAATGTGGAGGTGGCGACGCCGCCGGAATTCAAGGGGCATGAAGGGATTTGGTCGCCGGAAGATCTGTTCGTGGCCTCGGCGAATATCTGCCTGATGACGACGTTCATTGCCGTCGCGGAACGGGCCGGCCTTGCGTTCTCCGCGTATGAAAGTGCGGCGGAAGGCCGGCTGGAGTTGCTGGAAGGAAAGTTTCAGTTCACCGCCATCACGATCAAGCCGACCATTACTTTGGAATCGGATGACGATGCCGCCAAGGCGAAAGAGCTGATCCAAAAAGCCGAAGCCAATTGTCTGATCTCCAACTCGATGAAAGCCAACGTGACTGTGGAGCCGGTCATCCACTAACCCCGAATTCCGCAGTAGCGAGGAGTTAGGGTGAGGGGCCGGGCCTCGGGGGCCAGGGGTGGACCATTGGCCCCGTGACCTTCGGGGTGTGAACGGGGGCCTGATCCGCGTCGGTGGCCTCACTCAGATCCCATTCCAACTGCGCCGCAATCGGCAGCCCCTCCGAAAGCGTCCGCAGGCGGTGCAGCAACTCGGCCCGCTCCTCTGGGGGCACCGCAAACCGGACCCGGAGCCGTCGGGCTTGGGGGATCAGATCGGCCCCGACCAGGAAGACCAGATCACGCACCGCCCGCCGCCGCCGCTCAAACCAGCACGAGGGCAGCACCGTCTCCCGGAAACCCATCAGCAAGTTGTAGAGGACGCAGCCCGTTCGGAATGCGGCATCGGTGGCGTCGAAGGACTGGAGACAGAACGTGTCCAGGCTCAGATCCTCCTTGAGTTCTTTGATCCGATTCTCGCTGTCGGCCCGCCCGGCATACATCCGCGTGACCACCTCAGCCGCGTAGGGCACCGACGTGACGAACACGCGATACGTGTAGCTGGGGCATTCGATCAGCCGCCGGCCGCTGGCCTCGGGGCGCTCGGTCAGGGTTTGGCGCAGACAGACAAACCGCCGCGCCTGTCCCTGCCAGACCGGCAACGCCGCCGTCCTGTCGGCCACGGCAATCCCTCGTGTAACGGATCGCCAGTCGGCCTCCGGAATACGCTGCACCACCAGCTTGCGCACCGGCGCTGTCAGGCGCGCCACAATGATGTACGGCAAGTCCCGCGTCTCTAAGGCGGTCCGGAAGGCCGTCACAAAGAATCCCGAGTCTGCCCGCACGAGGCCGATCTGGGGCCCCACCGGCAGCATCGTGAGGGCTTGCGCCAGAAACTCGCGTACGCCGTTGGCCGTGCCCGCATGGCCAGCCCGCAAGGTGGCCCACAAGAGCCGCCGCCGTTCGCTCAACCACGCGACCAACGGATGGTGCAAGGGCCGCCCCCGCTTCACCGGATTGTGCCCCTTCAGACTGCCCTCTTGTTCCCCATACCGGCAGAAGACGGTCGACTCCAGATCCAGGGTGTGCCCGAGCAGAATCGGCCGCATGGCACTCACAGAGAACCGCATCAGGGCTTCCGACACTTCCGTGGTCCGTCGGTACGTGAAGCCCCCGAAGAATCGCCGAAGCGTGTCGGGCGAGGGAAACCGGGGAAGTCCCAGCAGCCGCGGCAACAGCGGATCACGGCGATAGCGCGTCATATGTTCAAACCGTTCGGCACCCAGGGCGAGCCCATACCACCAGGCCAGGAGCACGTCGACGGCGGGAATCTGATTATTGGACCTCTTCGCGAAGGGGGCGAGCAGTGGAGCCACGCCAGCCCGTACCCCAATCAGTTCGAAGTACAGGCGCAGCAGAATCACCCCCGCCCAAACGGTGATGGGATGGTCCGTAAACGCGAACCGAATCTTCGGGTAGAGCGGTGATGCCGGGGGACGAGGGCCGCGCATGCCAAACCTCCTGTGTCCACACGAGAATTTGGCCACCGATTCTACATCAAAACGGATCTACTGCGGAATCCGGGCTAACCACATCGTTTCCATCTCAACTAGCTCAATTGTCATACGTCAATCGTTAACCGTCTATCGGGCGAACGAACCAATGCTTCTCATCTTTGGATCGGTTGTCGTATTTGAACGACCGTTGACGCTTTCTTCTCTGTAGCATCCTGCGCCAGTGGCAGAAATGGCACTGGGGTGTTTCTCGCCAACTCCCTTTCATCCTTGCCGTGACAATCAGACCCAAGCAGGCTAAGTCCGCGATGGGCTAGTGAGTTTTGCCACCATCAGCCGTCCGGTTGAGTGGCATACTGCTCGCACTATCGATCCAGTCAAGAGGTGCTGTATGCGTGTTATTGGAGTCGGACTCGCTCTGCTGATAGGGATTCTATCGGCCGGATTTGCCGGAGGTGTGGGGTTGAAGGACCTCACCTCGGCGGGAAAAGGAGGAGATTCGGTCAGCGGGCGGGAGATCTATGTCAACACCTGCATTCGTTGCCATGGAATCGACGGCACAGGAGTGCAGAGTGTTCGGCTGGTTCCCGCGCCGGCGGATCTCAGTTCACCTGCCGTTCAGAATCGTCTCGATGGGACACTGTTCAAGCGTATTCATGAGGGCAAACCGAATACTGCGATGGGAGCATGGAAACATGCGCTGTCCGACGAGGAAATCTGGGACGTGCTGGCCTACGTGCGAACACTCGGAACCGGGTCGGATGCGCGACCGTGAAGCATGAATCCTTTAATGAAAGCCTGCCTCTCATGGATCAGAACGAACCTGGAACGGACTGAATGATTGACCGCTGGGAGGTGTCGCCATGATGTGTAATGTCGGAGGAATCGAACGGCCGATACGGATGGCCGTGGGTATTCTGATGATCGGGATCGGCGCGCTAGCCGGCCTTTCTACTGCCGGCACGGGGATCGCGCTGGTTGCAGGGGCAATCGCACTGCTCACCGGAGCCATCGGGTTTTGCCCGCTCACGGCTCTGCTTGGAATCAATACCTGTGCGGCGAAACCCGGGACGAAGAAGTGAGGGTTGGATGATGGATCGACGCATGATGGCCGGCATGGCAGTTGTTGTACTGTTTTCGGTGGCAATGGGTTGTGTGCCGCCTCCGCGCGTGGCAGGACCAGCGGAGGCTACAGCCGTCGTGGAGCGAAACGGGGCTGTGGATGCGCTGTTCTCTCCGCCTTCTCCGGACACCATTCCGGGCGATCTTCGGGGCGAGCAGATCCGGCTGGGCTACAAGATGGTGGTCGATACACAAGCGTACGGGAAACGGTATGTTGGTAATGCGCTCAACTGCACGAATTGTCACCTTGACGCGGGCCTTACTCCAGGCGCCGCCCCCTTTGTCGGAATCAGCGTTCTCTATCCCGAATATCGCGCTCGCGCAGGCCGGACGATGAGTCTTGCCGATCGAATCAATGAATGTTTCGAGCGGAGCTTGAACGGCAGAGCGCTTCCCCCCGATAGCACGAAACTCGCGGCCATTGTGGCCTACATCGACTGGTTGTCGAAGAACGTGCCGCCAGGTAGCGCCGTGCCCTGGCGGGGAATTCCCCGTATCCCGTCGACTCATTCGCCGGATCCTGTGAGCGGCAAGCAGGTGTTCGAACGGCGATGTGTCTTCTGCCATGGGACCGACGGGCAAGGCACGATGGCCGCACCGCCGGTCTGGGGGCCTGCCTCCTACAATGTCGGCGCGGGCATGGCACGTGTCAGCGTGGCAGCTGCATTCATCAAGGCCAATATGCCGCGTGGGTGGGGCTGGTCCCTGACCGACGACGAAGCGTTCGATGTCGCAGCCTACATCAACAGCCAGCCGCGTCCTGACTTTCCCGGTAAAGCGCGCGATTGGCCGAACGGGGGGAAGCCGGCGGATGCCCCATATTGAGCGTAACCGCTGAGAGGGTGGTGTGATCAAGATGAGCGGAGTGCTCGTTACTCTTCTGGTCGGGGCACTTGGTGTCTCTGCCGTGGGGTTCAGTGGAACGGCCGTATCGTCTCAGGAATCGCATCGAGTGGTCATGCACCTCAATTCAGGCGATGAGAAGGTCCAACGGGGAGCGTTGAACAATATCCGTCACCTCTATCAAGAAGTGGGGCGGGAGCACTTGCGGGTCGAGTTGGTTGTGCATGGTGCCGGGTTGACGCTATTGACGAAAAAAGATTCGCTGTTGGCGACGGAACTGGCGCAGCTGAAGACGGCCTCTGATGTCGAATTTACCGCCTGCTCCAATACGATGAAGGCGCAGGGTCTCACGCGGGCGGATTTGATCGATCAGGTGGATCGCACCGTGCCGGCCATGGTCCGACTGATGGAATTGCAAGAACAAGGCTGGTCCTATATCAAACCCTGAGACCAAGATGACGCACGAAACCCGAGCTCTTCACGGAACAGGCCACAAGGAAACGAACCCGGTGCTTGGGTGGTGGGCCGGCGGTGTGGCGATCGGGGTTGTGCTCATTCTGGCGGTCGCATTGGTCCAACCGATCGGAGTTTCGACGCAGTACGTTGTGCTGGATGGCGTGCTCCTCCACCATGTGCTCCCGGACGTGGCATCAAGGAGCCCCTACCTGGCGAAGACCGCACCAGGTTGGACACTGGCCACGTACGAGTTATTTTTTGTGTTGGGAATCCCGCTCGGAGCATTGCTGGCAGCGATAGCGACGGCTCGTTTCACCACGAGAGTCGTACCGACCGAATGGAACAAGCGGTTTGGCTCGAATCCCGGCAATCGATTGGTCTGGTCCTTTGTCGGTGGGTTTCTCCTCCTCTTTGGTGCCCGCTTCGGCGGAGGGTGTACCTCCGGCCACATGATCAGCGGCGTGTCACAGTTGGCCGTCAGTTCGCTCGTATTTTCGGTCGCTCTCTTTGCGAGTGCGATTATGACGGCACGGTGGCTATACGGCGACGGGGGAAAGCGATGATGTTGTTGCTCGGATTGGTGTTGGGGGCGGCATTCGGCGCCGCCCTGCAATTATCCGGCGCATCGAGCCATACTAAAATCACTCAGGCGTTGCGGCTCAAAGATTTGACGATTATCAAACTGATCGTGGTCGCCATCGGAGTCGGATTGATCGGAGTCCATCTGTTGGATCTGTCGGGCTGGGCCCACATGAAGGTTAAGGATCTGTATTTGCCGGGAATTGTCGTGGCAGGGCTCATCTTCGGTGTGGGGTTCGCCGTCGCGGGCTATTGCCCGGGCACGGCGCTCGCGGCGGCGGCTGAAGGAAAACCGGATGCCTGGGTAACAGTCCTTGGCGGCATGTTCGGTGCCCTGGTGTTTGCCTTCATGTTTCCGGATTTGGAAAGGATCTTGTTCTCCTTCGGCCAATACGGGCCTGTGACGATTGATGGGTTGCTTGGGATACAGGGCGCCCTTCTGGCAATTCCACTGGGCGGGTTCTGCTTCTGGTTGGCGGCGAAACTTCCGAGTCCCGGAGGCGCGCGATGAAACTCACGGCAGCCTATCATGGCGGGACTCGCTACGACATTATGAGCGGCAAGCATCGAATTGTGACGGATCAGTCGGGCGCTGACGGAGGCCAGGATGCCGGGATGAGTCCCGTCGAACTGTTTGTCGGGTCGGTGGCAAGTTGCGTGGCGTACTTCGTAGGCCAGTTTTGTGCGCGACACAATATTTCTCGGAATGGATTGAGTATTGATGCGAAATGGGCCATGGCTGAAAGTCCACATCGTGTCGGGACAATCGACGTTGCGATCCATCTTCCTCATCGAATTACATCGGAACAAAGGGAGCGGTTATTGAAGGTGGCGCATGGCTGCACCGTCCATCAGTCTATCGCATGCGCGCTGACCATCACGATCGCCTTGAATCCTCATGCACCATCGGGAGTCCGTCCATAGAGACATATGAAGGATGAGGTCACGATCGATGAAAAGGAGAATGAGATGAAGGGAAGGAGACAAGTGTTGGTCGGAGGGGTGATGCTCGCGCTGGTGGGGCTCGCGGCATTTCCGTGCTGGTCATTGGCTGGCGACCAGTCTCGTGCGAAGGACATCGTCCAGCAGACCTGCGTGCAATGCCACCGTCTGGAAGGCAAGGCCGACTCTCGCTTCAATCTGAGGGCGCCCGATCTGATCTGGGCCGGCAGCAAATATCAGCGGTCCTGGTTGATTCGATGGCTGACCGGCAAAGAGGCCCCACTCTA
>JABMDH010000089.1:1733-3642 GCA_015904075.1 Nitrospira sp. | reverse complement strand
TCTGCACAGACGAAAGAGGTGTGATATGGCGGCCGACAGCGACTCAACAGGAAAATCGAGAGACCGCAAAGACCGACGGGGCGAGAATGTGACGGACGATCGTGTGAATCGCGCAGGGCCAGTCGATGTCAATGGGTTGGAGACGATTCCCACGAAGGTGCCGCGGGAGGGGGACGGGTACCAGGTCCCGCGTAGCGCCTTGAGCGCCCAAGGGCTCGGACGTATCGGCGAGGCGGGCCACGTCTTGACCGCGGATGATCTCCGAAGGGTCAACACAAGGAAAGGGGTTCTGAAGCTCCTCGAAAACAAAGCCGTCGATATCGAGGAAGTGCGCAAGACCCTGCTGTACGAACAAGAGTTGCGGCAATTGCAGGTCGAATTGGTCAGGCTGCAACGGTGGGTTCAGAGCAGCGGGGAACGGATCGCAATTTTGGTCGAAGGACGGGATGCGGCAGGGAAGGGCGGCACGATCCGCCGGTTTACCGAGCATCTGAATCCTCGCGCGATGCGTGTCGTGGCGCTGCCCAAGCCGACCGACGCAGAACGGGGCCAGTGGTATTTCCAGCGCTATATTCACCAACTCCCCAATAGGGGTGAAATCGTGTTCTTCGACCGGAGTTGGTACAACCGCGCAGTGGTCGAGCCGGTGATGGGATTCTGCACAAAAAAGGAACACCAGCGATTTCTCCAGCAGGTTCCCGAATTCGAACACATGCTCTATGAAGACGGTGTGACCATCATCAAGTTCTGGTTCTCCATCTCCAAGGACGAACAGGCAAAGCGATTCGAGGCGAGGCGGCAGAATCCGCTCAAGCAGTGGAAGCTGAGTCCGGTCGATGAGAAGGCGCAGGAACTGTGGGACGCGTATACCCGCTGCAAAGAGGAAATGTTCAGCAAAACGCACTCGACCTTTAGCCCCTGGATCATCGTGCAGGCGAATGACAAGCAGGCTGCGCGACTGGAAAGCTTGCGCTATGTCCTGAACCTGCTGCCCTACAAAGGGAAGGACGAGGCGCAGATCAGGTTGACGCCCGATCCGAATGTGATCGTTCGATTCCACCGCAAGATGGTGGAACTGGATCTATGACGGGTGAGCATCGAACGGGCATGAATCGGTTGAATCCTTTCGAAGCCGTCTGTCTCTCATAGTCAGTCGAATGTGGAGGATGCTTCTTTGCTTGGATGGGCTGGGCGAGGACTCCTCAAGACTAGGAGGTCCGTGGTGATGAGAAAAGGACTATTGGCTGTTGTCGCGATCGCTGCGGTCGGATGTAGCGGAGTGGGCCCGCAAAAAGCCGTGAGCGGGGAACCGACAAGCCCAGCCCTTGGATATGAGATCCATGTCCAGGCACCGCATATGATGGCGGACGGGACGCCGGGCGGCCCATTCCATCATTACTGCAAGGGCATTTCCGACAAGATTCTTCAATGTCTCCTGTTCGAATCGACCGATCCGAAGGCGCCGTTGGTCGGCGTCGAGTATTTTGTCGCCAAAGACCTGACGAGAAAACTCCCTGCCATCCAATGGCATCGGCATTTCCACGACCACAAAGTCGAGATTGCGACGGGCCGCGTCCAAATCCTCGATATGCCTGCCGATCAAGCCGCCAAGGTGGCGGAAGTGGCTGCAGGGACAGACGGCGTGATCTATCACCTGTGGCAACACGGGCAGGAATTTCCTGACGGCACGGTGAGCTTCCCGCAATCCCTCGGACACAAGTTCACCGGGTATTCCGACAAGTAGGATCATCAGAAGGTGGCTGGCCTCGTCCTTTGCGGACCGGGCGGCCCTCTTTGATTGGCCATCGATCGTCAGAGATTGCGTATTGAGAAGAACAGCGCTAGAGGAATAGGGATGGGTCCGTATCTCCCGATCATGGTCTTAGTGGCTGCGGTTGGATTGTCGAGC
>JABMDH010000089.1:0-1633 GCA_015904075.1 Nitrospira sp. | reverse complement strand
AGAAGAAGTCCGATCTCGAGGCGTCAGTCAAAGCCGGACGAGAAGCAATGAAGGAAAGAATGGAACAACGATCGAGCTAGGGACAAACCGTGATTGCTGTTCGGTTTCATGGACGAGGAGGGCAGGGGGCGAAGACGGCGAGCCGCATTCTGGGAACCGCTGCATTTCTGGAAGGGTTCGTGGCGCAGGACTCGCCGATTTATGGGGCCGAGCGGCGCGGCGCGCCGGTGGCCGCCTACACGCGTATTGCCAGGGAGCCGATCCGCGAACGGGGTTTGATCGTGCATCCCGACCTGGTTGTCGTGGCCGACGCGTCGCTCATCCCCGATCCGGCCGCCCGTGTGTTGGAAGGAATCGATGAACGTACGGTGGTCTTCGTCAACTCACAGATGACCACCGAACAAGTCTGTGCCCAGCACTCTCTGCCCGGCCGCCTGACGACGCTGGATCTGACGGACATCGCACTGCAACAATTCGGCAAACGCGGCGCAATCAGCGCCTTGCTTGGCGCCGTCGCTGGACGGTTCGTCGGGCTTCGTTGGGAATCAGTCTATGACGCGATCGGGCGGGAGTTGGCCGATCTCGGGCTTGCCGATGCGGTTATTAAGCAGAATCAAACAGCCGCAAGGCACTGTTATGAAACGGTGCCGGCGTCGGACTTCGAGGCAGGGACACCCCATCAGGTGGCCACGGTGCAGCTTCGAACCCCGACCTATGAGTCGCCGGCCAGGGGAACCGCGCGCATTACAGCAGATCCCAACTCGGCGATCCGATCGATGAGCGGCTGGCGGACGTTCCGGCCGGTTCTGCGCCCAGACTTGTGCAACGGATGCTGGCTTTGTTTTGCTAACTGCCCGGAGGGCGCGATTACGATCAAGCCGGACGGCAAGCCCGCCATCTACTATCCGCATTGCAAGGGCTGCCTTGATTGTGTCGAAGTCTGTCCGACCGATGCCCTGACGGTCGAGCGGGAAACGGAAGCGACCAGCAATAAGTAAGGATGTCGTCTGGTCTATCCGGTCTGTCTGGTGCGACAGAGGGAATGAGCAACCGGATAGACCAGACGGACCAACGCACTAGATAGACCAAATAGACGTGATGGACCAGATAGACCAGAAGAACCAGATGATGATGACCGGCAATCTGGCGGCAGCCTGGGGCGCGCGACTTGCCGATGTGGACTATGTGCCCGCTTTTCCGATCACGCCGCAAACGGAAATCGTTGAGACGCTGTCGAAGTGGTGCGGAAACGGCGCTTTGAACGCCCGCTTCGTCACGCTCGATTCCGAACATTCCATGATGACTGCCGCGGGGGCAGCCGCCGCGACGGGCGTCCGCGTCTTCACCGCGACATCGAGCCAAGGGCTGCTGCATGCCTTCGAGGTGCTCTACACCGTGGCCGGGTGGCGGGTGCCGTTTGTCCTGGTGAATGTCTCACGGGCGCTGGCTTCACCCATTACGCTGGAGCCGGACCACAACGATGTGCTGGCGGCGCGTGATTCCGGGTTCGTGCAGATCCACGCGGAGACCTGTCAGGAAGTGGTGGACTCGGTGCTCATGGCCTATCGCATCGCAGAGGATCCTCGTGTCTGCCTGCCGGTCATGGTGAATCTCGACGGCTTTTACCTCTCCT
>JABMDH010000088.1:7344-21428 GCA_015904075.1 Nitrospira sp. | reverse complement strand
TGGAAAGACGAACAAGGAGATTGCTAATAATCTCGACTTGAGTGAAAAGACCGTGAAGAATCATGTCCGGAACATTTTCCACAAGCTGCAAGTGTACGATCGCACACAAGCCGCCATTCTCGCGATCCGCAAAGGACTCATCGAGTTGGATCCTCGCCCGTAACTCGCGCGTCGTCGCTGGGCGCTCCCTCTTGTGAATACCGCTTCACCGGTGGTGCGAGGCGAGCTCCGTTTTGTCGAAAAGCCGGTCACAGATGGGATGCGATCGATCCCGGTGTTAGTTGTGAGTACCGAGGTATAGAGTATTAGACGCACGTCGCTAGTGGCGGCTTCCCCCTGATGTCTCACTCCGTACCCCTTCCCACCGTGGAATCAGCGACACATGATTGTTCCCGGCAAGGGACAAGCTGGTCTGGCTGAAATCCGAGAACTGTAATTTTCTTGTTCCGACACAAAAGTCCGGTAGGATCGATCTCTGCGATCGCACTCATTATCGGGCTGAAATCCGGAGCAATTTGGTATGCAGGCAGAACACAGAGGTTCGCTCACTGGGTCGATCGGTCGATCGGTTCGAGGGTATTGGGCCGATTGACGGGTCTGTTTCTTTTGTTGGCAGTAAGCCCGCTGATCATCGCATCGGTCCTCATCCTCCATAACGGACAAGCAGCCTTGGAAGAGAGTATTGGCCTTCAGCTATCGGCTCAAGCGGAGCATATTGCTGAAAGCCTTGATCATTTGAGGGCCAACAGTCAGGCCTCACTGAAGGATTGGGCCAAACTGTCTGTGATGCAGGATTTAAAGGGGGGTGATGCGGGCGGGCGTATCACAGAGACATTGACTGCGCTGGTACAGGGTCAGCCGGTCTGGAGCTCGTTGATGGCCGTCTCGCCGGGCGGGAAAGTGGTGGCGGCTGACTCGCCTGATCGGATCGGTGAATCGATAGCAGACCAGGGTTGGTTTCAGCACAAGCCGACGGATCTGCATTTGAAATGGCAGCCCTTCCAGTGGAAAACTCAGGAGGGAGGCTACTATTTTGTATCGCCGGTTTTTGACGAAGAGAAGTCCCGGTCCCTGATGGGCTATCTGAGTGCGTATTTATCGCCAATGCAGCTGGATGACCATGTGCGTGGCATCGTATCGCCGCAGTCTAATGGAGCGCAGGGCTCTGTCCTTGTATTCAATGATACCGAAGGAATGTTATTTGTGAGCCAGCCCGGACAGACTCAGGATTCTGTTCGGGCCGCCCATGATTTATTTTCACAGGACTGGCTGCAGGCTGTACGGAAATCTCAGACCGATATGCCATCGCCACTACGGACGTGGGCCATCCTCACGGCCAAAGACGGCCGCCAATTCCTGGTCGGGCATACTGGTGAGCAGGGTCGGCCACGAGCGGGAGGTTTCGTCGGTGTGGCACGACCCCTTGCTCAGGCGTATGGGCCAATCTATGAGTTGCAAAGACAGATTGTCGGCATCGGGTTTGTGTTGGCGGGTCTCGCGACGGTGTTGGCCATCTTTGTCACGACCCGTTTGGGCCGCCCCATCGAACAGTTGACCAAGAGCGCAGAAGCTGTGGCCAGCGGAGACTTTGCTCCGAACAGGCTTCCGATCTGGCGGCAGGATGAAATCGGTTCCTTGGCCCGAACGTTCGATCGTATGAGGGAAGATCTGCAACTGTTCACTAAGGGTCTTGAGGAGCGCGTTCAGGCCCGCACAGCGGAACTGGAATCAGTCAACCGGCAGCTGCAAGGCCAGCATGCGTTTCTCCGGCAAGTGCTCGACATGAATCCCAATTTCATTTTTGCAAAAGACCGGGATGGGCGGTTTACGTTGGCGAATCTGGCCGTAGCCGATGCCTATGGCACCTCGGTGGATACACTCGTTGGAAGGACCGATGCCGAGTTCAGTGCCCTGCGGACGAAGCAGAGCGCATTCAACGGGCCGATCTGGCGGTGATGGAGAAGGGACAAGAGCAGGTCATTGCAGAAGAAGCGCTGACCGATGCGACAGGAAAAGTTCGGTGGATGCGAACCGTGAAACGTCCGTTAGTCGGGCCGGCCGGCCGCCATGACCAAGTGTTGAGCGTAGCGGTGGATATCACTGCTTTACGGGAGGCTCTTCATGCCGTCAGGTTGAGCGAGCAGCGCTTTCATCAGATGGTCGGCCAGGTCAAGGATTACTCCATCGTCATGCTCGATCCCGGAGGTCTCGTCGTTCACTGGAACGAGACGGGGCTCAGCGTATTATGGGTTACACGGCGGGAGATATTGTCGGTCGGCACTTCTCCTACTTCTATTCCGTCGAGGATGTGGGCGGTGACAAGCCGACACGGCTGCTGGCTCAGGCGTCCGAACACGGGTCGGTTGAGGACGAGGGGTGGCGTCTTCGGAAAGACGGCTCGAAGTTCTGGGCTCGTGCTGCCATTGCGGCGATTTACGACGAGGCAGGAAGATTGATCGGATTTTCCCAACTGACGCGGGACTTGACGGTACAGAAGCAAGCCGAAACAGACAAGACCTTATTAGAGTCACAATTGCGACAAGCGCAAAAGATGGAAGCAGTCGGCCGATTAGCCGGCGGTGTCGCCCATGACTTCAACAACTTCCTGACCGTGATTACCGGATTCAGCGAGATTTTGCAGATGAGTATCAAACCGGGGGATCCCCTGCAGCAGGCTGTGCAAGAAATCGTCAAGGCTGCCGGGCGGGCCACCAATCTGACGCAGCAGCTGTTGGCCTTCAGCCGAAAGCAGGTGATCCAGCCGACACAGCTCTTGTTGAACGATGTCGTGGCTCAAATAGAAAGGTTGTTACACAAACTTATTGGAGAGGATATTCAGCTGGAGTCTGTGTTCGCAGATAACCTTGTCTCGGTGAAAGCAGATCGCGGGCAAATCGACCAGGTCATCATGAATCTGGCGGTCAATGCCCGGGACGCAATGCCAAAGGGCGGGCGGTTGCTTCTTCGCACCGACAATGTCGTCATTACGTCAGACCATCGCGAACCGACGGGTATCGTCAAGCCGGGACGCTATGCCTGCCTGGAAGTCCGCGATACCGGTTGTGGAATGGATGAGGAAACAAAGGCCCGGGTGTTCGAACCGTTTTTCACGACAAAAGAATCCGGCAAGGGTACAGGGCTTGGGCTTTCGACAGTGTATGGTATCGTCAAACAGAGCGACGGTTTTGTCACGGTCGAGAGTGAGGTGGGGAAGGGCTCGTCGTTTCGCGTCTATTTCCCGGCAGTTGAGACGGAGTCGCCGGCAGAGCTTCAGGCAGACGGGACGCATTTGATTAAGTCGTTCTGTAAGGGAAAGGAAGCCACGATCCTGCTGGTGGAAGACGAAGCCGGTATCCGGAGGTTGTTTCAGGAGTTGCTGGCATCCTATGGGTACAAGGTCCTTACGGCTCAGGATGGTGAAGCGGGTGTCACGGTCGGCAGTTCCTATAGCGGTCCGATCGATCTGCTTGTGACGGATGTGGTCATGCCCAACTTGAGCGGGGTGGAGATGGCGCAGCGGCTACTCAGTAAGTATCCGCAGTTAAAAGTGTTGTACATGTCCGGGTATACCGACGAATCGATCGTGCAACATGGTGTATTGGAACCCGGCGTTGCATTCCTGTCCAAGCCGTTCAAACCTCAGGTCTTAGTAGATCGGGTTCAACAAATATTGACGGCGGCGTAGTCTGCTTCGATGGCGAGAAGCACCCCTCCGGGCAATCTCACGAAGACTGATATCCAGCTATTTCCGCTTAGCCCGCATTATTCGTGACGGTTCGTCGCGAAATCGCGGAGCCGCGTCGCGCGAGTGGCGGGTGGAGGCCTGAGGTTCCGGGGCGTACTCATGCAGTACGTCGAGGGACTGAGGGGCGAGCCCGCCGCTCGAAGATGTGTCGGAGCAGTGGACCGGCGATTGCAGCAGACGCGTTTACGAATAATGTGAGTTAGGGTTTGTTTGGTGTGTGGGCGAGGAGGTCGGCTTTTGAGGGAATCTGTGTCAGAAGATCGGGACGGGCTTGAAAGATACCTTGGAGGCGGTCGCCAGTGGCATAGATCAAATTTCCTACATGGTTGCCTAGCGTAAGCCTGCCGGCGATTTTTCCGTCTTTTCCGGTGGCCACGAATTCGGCGGCTGGCGCCAGTAGTCCATAGGGTGCGAGTGGTGAAGACTGCTTGATGCAGCGTAATCTTCATTTTCGGGGTGGTCAGAGTTTTGGCGACCGCATCCCGTTCAGGCCCCGGGTCGATGATGCTCAGCGCCTTCAGGTCTTCCAGGCGGAACATCAGTGAGCGGACTTCCGTTTGATCGGCTTCGGCTTCGATCGGGTAGCGGATTTTCCAGGACGGCTTCGGTTTGCCCTTGGCCATGTTGTAGATCACGATTTCAGTCGGAGGATAGTTGAGTCGCACCCGTTCGACATCGTTTTGAACGAAGCGCAGGAGGTCCTTTCGCCGGAACATCAGCAGCGATTTATTGACAAAGTCTTTAGGGGCCAGGTCGGTCAGTAAGACCTTCCCGTCCGACTCACGGAGGACGTACAGGGTATTGGATAGGGGACCGCTGTCGCCGATCGCCAAGGTGTCGTGTTGCGCTCCGGCCGTAACGGTGACGGTGGTGACAGGCTGTTCCAGCCCGAAAGGGGCCAGACCGGCAGATCGTTCGGCGACAGATCGGGTTACTCTGCCCGTCACTACTGCACGGACGAGGGCTTGGACTTCGCGGATATCAGCGTCGGTCTTCAACGGAGCGGTAATAGCCCAGCTCCCCGAGTCGGCGCGTGTGAGCTCGACGGGGCCTTGAGCCGTCGTGATGGCCAGTCCTGTGATGGCCGTTTCGGGAAACGAGAGCAGTTGCTTCTGTTCCGCCTCCTGTTTGACCTCGCGTTGCGTGGTGGGGAATTCCACAACGTAGAGATAGCTTCCGAGTCCCGCCAGAATGACAAGCAGAAGGACTGTCGGCCAGTAGCGTGTCATATCTTTTCAAGGCGTAGGCTAAGGTCAAGGTTGAGTCGGAGTAGACGCAATCTTTTCTAGTCCTCAGCCGTAACCTCAGCCTTTCTTGCCCCGCTACTCGTCACAATCGCCGTCTCTTTCTCCAGACCATCAGGCCAGTCAGGAACATCATGAGCGGGAGAAAGATGACTTGAATGTAGAGAAGTATCCGCTCTTGTGTCGGGTTCGGTGTAAACGGCCTCAGGGCCGGCTCTTTCGGCGCAATGGAAATCAAGTCGCGTTCCTCGGCCAGCCATCCGGTCGTATGGAGGAAAAAGTCGCTGTTGCCGGGGAAGTTGAAAAAGGCGTTGGTGGCAAAGGTGGAGTTGCCGATGACGACGATGGCCGGACGGGGCGCGCCTTCAGCAGGTGCCTTCTTGGGAGTCAGCGCGGCGACCATCGACAGCGGACCCTTCACATCCTCCTGTTCGCTCAGGCTCACGACTCGGCCTTGCATATTTGTTTCCGCCCAACTGTTTGCCGAGGTGCGGGCCAGCGGCACATAGTCCCATTCGTTACCGGCTTGCTCGTCGAATGTGATGTGGCGCGAGAGAGGGAACAACACGGCGGACGTCAGATCTTGCGAGATCTCGTGTTCGGTAAAGGTGCGGACCAGCAGCGCGGTGAGATCGCCTTGAGCGAGCCGGTCTTGCAAGTCGACTAAGACGCCAGGCCCTAGACCGAGCCCCCAGTGAGCGAGCAGGGGGTCGAGTCCGGTTTGCGTGTCGGGGTCGACGAGGATCAGGACGTGGCCGCCCTTTTCGACATAGGCCCGGATGCGGTCCTGCTCCTCCGGGGTGACGGCACGGCGAGGTCCGGCCAGGACCAACACAGTGGTTTTCTCAGGAACAGCGGCCTCTTGAAGCAATGAGACGGCGCCAACGTCGTATCCTTGCTTGAGCAAGGCCTCTTTGGCGAGCGCCAGGCCGTTGCGGTCTTTATCCTCCACGCTGCGCTCACTGTGTCCTTCGACGAAGACGATGCGTTTCTTGGCGTCTTTGGAGATGCGGATGAGGGCCCCCGTCAATTCCACTTCTGATGGAGAGGTGACCCGGATTGTCTGTCCATTACTTTCAAAGATTGCCGTGTCGGTCTTAAAGATCCCGTAGTTCTGGGCGATTTTCGGTTGTTTCTCCGGATCGATAAATTCCACTCGGAGTTTCGTGGAGGCCTGCCGATAGCTCTCCAGCCGTTCTTTGAACGCTTGATAGCCGGGATCTTTCTCCCGTGTGAAGACCGTGATCGTGACGTCGTGCGGTAGCGCGCGCAATACCCGGTAGGTCTGAGGCGCGAGCGTGAAATTTTGATTTTCAGACACGTCCCAACGCACGGAATGCCGGGATGCCAGAAAATTCACGATGCTGAGAATGGCGACAAAGAGCAGGACCATCAGGATGCTGTTCAATCCCATTCTGGTCGATCGCCGGCCGGAGAAGGATTTGACCTTCTCGAAATGCAGAACGAGAAATGCGCTGAGGCACATCAGCGCCACGAGTTCGGTGATCGTGACGGCCCAGAGCAGATCGGGCCAGAGGCTATAGGCGATGCCGCCGCCTGACGCGAGGACCAGTCCGATGAGGCCGAGAGGGAAGGATTTCCAGTTCATTTCCAGCGTGTCGATTCTACAACTCGATGGGTGAGGAACAGCATCAGCAGCAAGCCGCTTCCGAAATACACCAGGTCGCTCGTATCGATGAGCCCCCGTATGAGACGGTCGTAGTGTTCCATAAACGAGACATACGAAATAATATGGCCCGCCGTCGTGTCGCCGAGCAGCGCGCCTAGTCCTGAGATCAGCCAGAACGTGAGGAGGATGCCGAACCCGACAAAGGCCGCGACAATCTGATTTTCCGTGAGGGCCGAGGCGAAGAGGCCGACGGCCAGGAAGAGCGCGCCCAGCAGAGCCATCCCCAGATAACCGGTCAGAACCGGATTCCAGTCGAACTCGCTGAAGAGCATCAAGACGGTCGGGACTAAGCCGGTGATGCCCAGCAAGCCCAAATAGATCAGCAGGATACTCACGAACTTGCCCAGGACAATCTCATGGATCCCGATGGGCGAGGTCATTAAGAACTCGAATGTCCGCAGCTTTCTCTCTTCGGCGAACAGCCGCATAGTCAGAATGGGGAGGATGATCAGCAGGACGAAGCGCATGCTGGCGAAGAGATTTCTGAAGACCAGGTCGTTCAGATTGATCGAGGCCGGGCCACCCTGCATCTGCATCAGTTGGATGGCTTGCGCGCCGGCGAAGACGATATAGAGATACGAAAGAAACCCGAAGATGAGCAGGAACACCGCGCCGACCACGTAGACGATCGGCGAGACGAAATACCCGCGCAGTTCCTTGGCAATGACGGCCTGTACCGGGGTCACGAGGTAGTCTCCTGCGAGGCCGGCGCTCCCGTGTGTGCGGGAGCCGGGGGCTGTTCTCCTTGTTGTGGCAGGCCATCCTCATGCCGTGTGAGCCGGAGGAAGACATCCTCCAGCGTCATCGAAATGGTGCGCAGTTCCAGGAGACCCCAGTGATTGGACACGACGACACGGGCGATTTCGTCTCGTACGTCACGGCCCAAGGCACATTCGATGAGGAACATCCCGGCCTGTTCCCCTGGGAAAATGTTCAGAACACCAGGAATCTCGCGGAGTTTCGCGGTGCAATCCGCAGGGGGCTGTTTGAGCGTCACGGAGATTTTTTCAGACTGTCGCAACCGCGCCGACAGTTGCTCCGGAGAATCCTCCGCCACGATGCGTCCGCCGCTGATGATGACTACTCGTTGGCAGACGGCAGTGGCTTCCGGCAGGATATGTGTGCTGAGGATCACGGAGTGCGAGCCCGCCAGACTCTTGATGAGTTCTCGTATTTCAATGATTTGCTTCGGATCGAGCCCAATCGTCGGTTCGTCCAAGATCAAGACGGGTGGATCATGCAGCAAGGCTTGGGCCAGACCCACACGCTGACGGTAGCCACGGGAAAGGTTGCCGATGAGGCGGTGACGGACCGATCCCAATTCGAGACGCCCAATCGACTGGTCGAGGGCTGAGGTCAATGTGCGGCCCCCCATCCCGCGTAACCGGCCAACGAAGGTCAGATATTCGGTCACGGTCAGTTCTTGATAGACCGGTGGAGTTTCGGGCAGATAGCCGATACGACGTTTGACTTCAAGGGGTTGCTCGGCGCAGTCGAACCCGGCGACTCGCACGGTTCCTTCCGTGGCAGGCATGAAGCAGGTGAGAATCCGCATGGTGGTGGTTTTGCCTGCGCCGTTGGGGCCCAGAAACGCGAGCACTTCCCCCTTGGCCACTGAGAAGGTGACCCGGTCGATAGCCGTATGATGTCCGTACCGTTTGGTAATGTTCTGAACGTCAATCATGTGAGTAATGTCAAGGCGATGAACGGCGGAGGGTCTCGTGGCGCCGGTCTCGAAACAACACACATTTCATCTGCGGGACGGATCTTACTCAGTCCGTTCCAGGCAGTCAATATGGCGGCTTGTCCAGAAGCGTCTGTCCGACAGGAGCTGTTCGCCTGGAGCGAATGATCGCCAGGATATATGGCCTGCCAGGTCATGGAAAAACATCAATATATTTGAGTACTACACATTCGGTTACTTCTGCCTGCAGCCGTTGACTCAGCGGGGTCTATCCTATATATAGTGGCACCGCTTGATCGTGGTACAACCCCTTCTGCACGTTTCCCACTGTCTTTAATCCGTGAATGGGCGTATTCTCGACCTTTCCCGTGCCGCGGCGACCCAGTTAGGGATGGTTGACGGAGGGCTGTCGGTCATCCAGCTTGAGGTGATCGGGGATCACAGACCGGACTTTGTGCTTGATGCAGAGGAGGGGGCTAGCCAATTTCCGTCTCTCCTGATCATGCGTGGGCTCAATGAACAACCCTCGTTATCCTTGCCGGTGATGAGTGTGGGCATGCCCGATCCCATGATGTTGCCCGGGCATCGTTTCCGGCCGGTTGATTTTCTCATCCAACGCCGATGGAAATGGGCGCCGGCATTCCTTGCCAGCGATCCGGCCCATCGGCATCATGTAGAGCTTGTGTTGTCATAACTCAACCAATCCTCTTCGCGCGGTTGACAGCTGGGAAACCTCTCCTCTAGACTGGCCCGTCCGGACTCAGGGCGAGCCGGTCGTATACTTTTCATCGACAATCGGTAAAAGGAGTTGATGGCATGGGAAAGAAGACTTCGGCAGAGTCGGAGGAAGCTCGTCTCAAGAAAAAGATTACAGCCAAGCGGACCGGAGCGAGCACCCCGGAAGCGAAGAGCGCAACCCGGTCGCTGGTCAAGCGGCTGAAGCGGGAACAACGGCGTCGGCGGGCGCTGGCCTTGCGTAAGAAACACGCGGCCGGAAGCAAAGCCGCTGCACCTGCCTCGGCATAGATACAGGCAGTGCTCATGTGTGCGACTGTGAACGTGTAAACCGCTAACAGGTCATCGATGGACCCGACGCAGACGGACAATCCTCAGGACACCCTTCCCACCATGCCACAGGCCGGGGACGAATCGGCAGACACCTTTTCTGCCGAGCTCGTCAAGGCACAGGCACCAGTGTCCGATGACGCTCCTCCCGGCGCGGGAAGCCTAGCGGCGCTCGAAGAAGAGCAGGTCAAGGATGAGATCGATATCCAGATCGATCTGCTCAACGATCCGGACTGGGTGGTCCGCCGTGAAGCTGTTATTACGCTCGGCGAAATGGGCGATGAGCGCTGCATCGAGCCGCTGGCCAAAGCGATGCGCGACGGCGATTGGCAGGTCCGTGAAGTAGCGGTTGAAGCGATGGGGCAGGTAGGGTCTCCCGCCGTCGAGATGCTCCTCAAGCTGCTGCGCGACTGGGAAGTACGGAAGTGCGCCATTTTAGCACTCGGGAAAATCCGCGATGAACGGGTGCTCGATCCCCTGATGCTCCAGCTGCGCAATGACGAGTTCAAGGACGACGCGATCAATGCGCTGGTCGAACTCGGCGAGCCGGCATTGTCCCGGTTGGTGACCGCGCTTCGGGACAAGGATGACAACGTGCGTACGAGCGCGGTGCTCGCGCTGGGCCGCATCAAGAACGGTGATGCGATCACGCCGTTGATCGGTATGCTGGGAGATCGGGACTGGTTTACACGCTTGACGGCGGCAGCGGCGTTGGAATCGATCGGGGATGAGCGGGGGCGCGAGGCCATCAAGCCGTTGCTCAAAGATCCCGATATGGTCGTGAAGATGCGGGTCGAGCGTATTCTGGCCAAGTGGAAAAAAACGCCGGTGTCCCAACCTGCCACCGCGTAAGCGGCGATACACGCAGCATCTGCTCCGGTCTACTTATCGAGCGACTGATCGATCCGGCGCTGCAGGTCATCGAACTTCTTCAACGGTACCAACTTTCCCATCGCGACTTCGACACGCGTGTCCCGCAGTGCGCGGGCTGCATCCAGCATGGCTTGGGTTGAGGCGTCCGATTTGGTTCCTTTCGCCGCAGCCTCCAAGGTCGAGGCCGCCTCGGTGAGTTCCTTTGCACCATCGCTATAATTTCGATCGAGCATGTAGGCCTTCGCCTGTACGACCTGTGATTTGGCTTCCATGAGCGCTTTGCGTCGGCGGAGATCGCGTTCAATTCCTGCCGTTGTCTCCATGGCATTCTGAGAAAGATGCTTCAATGATTGGCGGGCATCCTTGATCGTTTCCTCGGAAATCGCCAAGCGGTGAGTCAGGTCCGATACGGTTGTCTGCAATATGCCGACAGGCTGTTGCCCCGCGTAATATCCCGCCGCGAAGGCGCCGGCGACCACGAGCAGCACGGCGATGAATTTGAGCATGATCTCCTTGCCGGTTAACGATGTGTGGGCAGTGACCGTTTCCGATCCAGCTGCCGCAACACACTTCCTGCTGCAGTGATCCGCACGGCTTCGTCGCTGTCTCCTAAGGCGTTGACGAGCAGCGGCACCACAGGTCCGGCACTGTTCCCCAATGCTTTGGCAGCCATGAGTCGTGGAAGCGGTTGCATATCCCGTAGTAGGGGTTCCAGCAGAGCCACAGCCTCTGTGTTCGATGTGGCACTCAGCGCCTGAGCGGCCGCGCCTCGAACGGAGGGGTCCGGTTGCCGTGCGAGTTCAGCGGCGAGCGGGATGGCCGAGGCCTCTCCCAAACGAAGCAATCCCTCGGCAGCCGCCGCGCGGACCTGCCAGCTGGGGTCCCGGACCAAGGCCTGCAGCAACGGGCGATTCTCCTTGATACCCAGCCTGCCCAGGCTGCCAGCTGCGACGCTGCGAACCATGGCGATGTCGTCTCCAATGGCATGGGTTAAGGGTGCAACGCCTCCGGGCGACCCGAACTCTCCCAGCGCACCGGCGGCGAAGGCACGCACGGATGGATGGGGATCATACACGGCCTGACTGAGGGCCGCCAGGCTTGCCGGGCGCTTCAGCCGGCCCAGCACACCGAGCGCCGCCATGCGCATGTCCTCATCCGGGAGCGTGGCGGCGTTGGTGATATCGGCCAGCTTGTCGGATTGTCCCATGCGATAGCCCTATTCACATTGCCATCTGTGTCCCGCGAAGCTGACTTTCTCCGGTTCTCCCGTTATCCTGTCTTCCAAATCATTCCCTGAATCTTCCGGAGGGTGATGAATACGAACTCGGGATCTCGCGTCCCGCGCGATCATGCGCGCGAACATCTGCTCGCGATTGCGGACGTGCTTGCCAAGGCATTAGATACGACGGTCAAGATTCCCGGCACCTCTATTTCTATCGGACTCGACCCTTTGCTCGGCCTCATTCCGGGCATCGGCGATGCGCTGGTCAATCTTATCGGGATGGTCATTCTTGGTTTAGCCGCTCGGGTACGGGTTCCGCGGATCGTGCTGGCCCGTATGAGTCTGAATCTTCTGATCAACAGTATTGTGGGGGCGATCCCGATCGCCGGCGATTTGTTCTCGGTCTGGTTTCAAAGCAATATGAGAAATGCCGCCTTGCTTCGAGCCGCCGCGATGAACCCCGATCGTGAGACTCGGCCGGATTGGCTCTATGTCGGTAGAATCATCGGAGGCACAGTGGCGTTCATGCTGCTTGCGATTGCCTTTGTGGTGTGGGTGGTCGCTCGGCTCTGGATGCTCCTGGCGCTTTGAAAGACCAGTGAGGACTGTGTTATACAGCCCAGCCTGCTGAATGACGTCATCATTTCTTCTGTGATTACACGATGGAACGGGAAGCCAAGCCCTACATACTGAAGCGGCCGGTGGATGATGTGACTCCGCGCAAGCTGTCCATCGATTACGCGGCGGCGTTGAACGCGCAACAGCTGGCGGCGGTCTCGGCTGGCGAAGGTCCGGCACTGGTGATTGCGGGCGCCGGCAGCGGCAAGACCCGTACGCTCGTCTACCGTGTCGCCTATCTTATCGATTCCGGGATCGACCCCTCGAATATTCTGCTGCTCACCTTTACACGCAAGTCGGCCCAGGAGATGTTGGCGCGCGCGGGCGATCTGATCGGCGCCCGGAGCCAGCGTGTGTGCGGCGGCACGTTTCATTCAGTGGCGAATCTCTTGCTGCGGCGCTATGGCCGGTCCATCGGAGTCGAGCCGGGGTTTACAATCTTGGATCGCGGCGATGCGGAAGACTTGATCGCGCTCGTTCGCTCCCAACTCGGCCTCAACGAAAAAGACAAGCGCTTTCCCCGCAAGGGGACGATCATGGAAATGATCAGCAAGAGCGAGAATACGCTCCGCAGTCTCGACGAGATTCTGCTCGAAGAGTTCAGCCATTTCGCCGATCACGTGGAGGATTTGGGCCGCTTACACAAGGCCTACCAATCGGCAAAGCGGCAAAAACAGTTGCTCGATTATGACGATTTGCTGGTCATGCTGCGGCAGCTGCTCTTGATGGATGAGGCGGCCCGCATGGCCATTTCCAGCCAGTATCGCTACATCCTTGTGGATGAGTATCAGGATACGAATCGGCTGCAGGCCGAAGTGATCCGCCGGTTGGCGACGACGCACAATAATGTGACGGTGGTCGGCGACGACTCCCAGTCTATCTATGCGTTCCGTGGCGCGACGTTCAAAAACATCATGGAGTTTCCCGTCCTCTTTCCCGGCACGACGATCTACAAGCTGGAAGAAAATTACCGCAGTACGCAGCCGATCCTGGATTTGGCGAACTGCGTCATTGATGAAGCGGCGGAGAAATATACGAAGCGCCTCTTCACGAGGAAAATCGACGGGCCGTTGCCGGCTCTTGTGGAAGCTGCCGGAGAAAATGCGCAGTCGCGGTTTATTGCGCAGAAGATTCTCGAATTGCGCGAAGAGGGTGTGCCGTTAAGTGAGGTCGCCGTACTGTTTCGGTCGAGCTTCCATTCGTTCGATCTCGAAATCGAACTTTCGCGCAAGGGGCTGCCCTTCATTAAGCGCGGCGGGGTGAAGTTTATCGAAACGGCGCACGTCAAGGATCTGCTTGCGCATGTGCGGGTGGTCGCCAATCCGTTGGATACGGTCAGCTGGCATCGCGTGCTCATGCTGGTCGAGGGAGTCGGGCCGAAAAAAGCCCAGGATCTGCTCGCCGCAATCATGAAGGCCGAACGGCCGTCAGATGTGTTGCGTGGAGTCAGCGGCCGATCGGGGCAGGGACTCAAGAATTTGGCGAATACCTTGGAGAGTCTGGCCGGGTCGGACGATCGGCAGCCGGCAGAGCACGTCAATCACATCTACGAATACTATCTTCCGATTCTCAAGGAGCAGTACGACGACTATCCCAAACGGACCAGAGATTTGGATCATCTTCATACGATTGCCGAGGGCTATCACGGCATCGACGAATTTCTCGCCGACCTGGCGTTGGAGCCGCCGGACGGCAGCGCAGTAGGTGTCGAGGCGCCTGACCGGGACGATGAGCGGATGGTGCTGTCCACGATCCATTCGGCCAAAGGGCTGGAGTGGCAATGTGTCTTCGTGATTTGGGTGGTGGACGGCCGGTTTCCTTCTGCCTATTCCTTTCTCACAGATGACGAGCTGGAAGAAGAGCGGCGGCTCTTCTATGTGGCTGTGACTCGGGCCAAACGGCACTTGTTTATGACTTATCCTATCAATGTATACGACAAGGCG